>JAATFW010000082.1 GCA_015654985.1 Sphingobacteriales bacterium
GCAACTTGCGGAAGTGGCACAACTTCATTACAGTCTTCTGAAAGACTACCATGCAGGCTGCAGCGAATTTGTCTGCGGAAATATCCAACTCAGAAATGAGGTAGCCCGCAACCTGAATGCCGCCGGCAGGGCCGGCTATATCCAGGAAATAAAAAAAGCTACCATTGCCGGAAGTGCTGAATCCGGTAATAAAAATAGGATGCTGAAAAAGGAGGGAAAGACTGATCCCGGTGCTCAAAGCAGGGAAGCACAAAAGAACACGCCGGATACTTACCGCTGGTTAAAGGTATTCCTAAGTATACTGACAGTGCTGGCGGTCCTGATATTCCTGCTGCGGCGGAGAGTATCAGTACAAAATCCAGAATGAAGATGGAAGAGATCATAGTTATATTGCTATTTACGGCGCTCATAGCCGCATGGCTGCAATGCAGCCTGCTAAGCCGGTGGTTTGGTTTAGTTCTGGGCCTTTCACTGGCATTCTTCAGTTATCTTATCTATCCGTTAACGATTGAGCAAAACAGCTTTTTAATCCAAAAGGTGCTGCAGAATAAGGTTTTGCTGCAGAACCTGGCGCTGGTTCAGGTGCTGGAAGCTGTGATCCTCCTTCTGGTACACATGCTGATCCTCCTGCCGCAATATTACAGCCCGAACCCTCCTTCGGGAGGGTTCAGAAAAGGCCTGCAAAAAGCAGTCTTCTTTTTTCCGGGAGTAGTGCTGTTCCCTGCTGTCTTTTATTTCCAGCTCCGGTTCTTCCTGCTGGATACCGGACTGGATTTTTCCGAAGCGGCCATCGCTTTTGCCGTCCTTACAGTCCTAATAACAGCAGCAGGACCCGTGCTTTTTAAATTTTTGCTGCAGCAGAAAGAACTCCGGCTCGAACTGAAATTTTTCATCCACCTGCTGCAGATCGGCCTCGCCGTTATTATAAACGCCTCACAACAAAGTGCAGGAGATTTCAGCAGTCATCAATCCGCCCCGTTAATGCCGCTTCTGACCGTAAGCCTTGTCATGGCAGCGGGGGTATTTACAGGGTATTTCCTTTACAATCGAAAACTAAAAAAACAAAGAAAATAATGCAGTATTTTGATAAAGCCTTATACTGGCTGTCCTCAGGGTTATTGATCCCGGTAATTGTAGCTGTAATGTTTTTCCTTATAAGAGCTCTGTTTTTAACAGGAAGCATGTACAGCCTGTATGTCAACCGGCTCAGGTTTAACCGTAAAATTGCCATTTCTATCCGTGATATCAGGATAGGTTCTCTTAACGATATGGCCGGATTCGCTGCCTCAGAGAAGACATCCCCGCTGGCTGGGGTCATCCTTGATCTTTACAGGCAGGAAAGGTCCGCCGTTCACAGGGAGAAGATCATTGCCGACTTTGAGTTAACCTGTGAAAAGGACCTGGATAAAAGCCGTACCCTGTCGAAAATGGGACCGATTCTGGGGTTAATGGGAACACTGATCCCCATGGGGCCTGCCTTGGCCGGACTGGCCGCGGGAGATATTGCCACAATGAGCCAGCAGATGCAGATCGCCTTTAATACCACCGTAATGGGCTTACTTATTGGCTCCATCGGTTTCCTCAGCCTGCAGTTTAAGCAGAGATGGTATACCGAAGACCTTAACAAACTCGAATTTATTAACGATTTAATTTCAGAAAAATGCGCCGGAGAAGAAGTTCTTTAAGGAGAAGCGAGGGGGAAGACGTAAACCCGTTACATGCTGTAGCCAACTTGTTTGATGTTTCAATCGTATTTGCCCTTGCCTTAATGGTCGCCCTGGTAAGCCGTTATAATATGACCGAGGTATTCAGCAAGGAAGACTACACCATGGTTAAAAACCCGGGAAAGGGAAATATGGAAATTATTACCAAGAAGGGGAAGGAGATTTTCAGATACAAGGCTTCGCAGCAGACCGGTGATAATCAAAAACAGGATAAAGGGAAGCGTGTGGGTACAGCTTACCAGCTTGAAAGCGGTGAGATTATTTATGTGCCGGATGAGTAGAAAGGGTTGTATCGGCCATTATGTAGCTTTGAAACCTTATGATGGACCAGCAGGAGGTTGACTTAAAAATAAACTGAAGTGATATATTGTTCTTTATTTTATCAAGAATAAACGGAATTTTATATCTTTAGTCTGTCATTGAGTAGTGAAAAGGCTGTGATGTATAATAGTTATTCCGATACTGAGCTGGTTTCCAGGCTAAATTTGGGCGACATAAATGCTTTTAACGAGATATACCAGCGTTATTGGTCGTCGATGTATTCTTCTGCATTTTCAGTTCTGAAAGATCATGAACCGTGTATGGACATCATACAAGATGTGTTTATCTGGGTGTGGAACAACCGTGCATCTTTACAGGTTTCTTCTTTAAAAGCGTATCTTCATTCTTCAGTAAAATATAAAGCAGCAAATTTTATCAGGCAGGAGAAAGTCCGCGATTCATTTTATATCAGGGCAGAACAACTGCAGGCATATGAGCCAACTTACAATGATCATTTAGAAGTAAAGGAGCTTCGGCGTGTAATAGATCAGTTTACTGAAGAACTGCCCGAAAGATGGAAAGAAGTGTTTCGTTTAAGCAGATTTGAATATCTTTCCAATAGGGAAATTGCTGAAAAATTGGGTGTATCGGAAAAAACAGTAGAAAAACATATTACATCTTCTCTTAAACGTCTCCGGTTTTCTTTATCGCGGTTTCTTTTATTGACTTTATTGTTCCTGTTTTCTTATTTCCTGTAAAAAACTCTTGCAATAAGAGCTGTTTTCTGGATTCCGATTCTTTTTTAATTTTTTTTTACTATTTCGGTAGGGATAGAGGTGGTTTAAGTGCCTTTTAAGTGTATGATGAGACAGAATCGCTTGTTTGAATTCTGTTGTGAATAAAAGATACTTCTTATGGGCGCTTGAATGAAAAAGGAAGAGCTAATAAAATTGGCAGAAAAAGTATATAACGGTTCGGCCAGTGATGAAGAACTGATGCAGTACAATCTGCATTATAATAAGTTACGGCAGGAAGAAGAGAATTCAGATTCGTTGAACCCTGCCGAACTTGAAGAAAGAGGATTTCTTATTTATAACCGGCTTGAACGTGAACTCGCAAATAACTCCCGTATAGTTTCAATAAAGAGAAGGAAGAGAACGTATGCAGCACTTTATGCTGTGGCCTCCATACTGGCGTTCGCTGCAATTGGCTTTTGGTTCTACAAAGGAACAACCACGACTAACTTTAAAGTGAAGCAGGTCATAACAAAAGCATCCGGATCAGAAAATACCATGGTAACGCTGCCGGATGGAAGTACAGTGATTCTGGGAGTGGGAAGTAAGATGAATTATTCCTCTGATTTTATAAAAGGTCATCTGCGGGAGGTCACTCTGTCGGGGAAGGGATTTTTTGATATTAAACATGACTCTTCCAGGCCGTTTATTGTCCATACCGGGGATGTTCATACCACCGTTCTCGGAACAGCTTTTGATATCCAGGCCTATCCGGGATCGTCTGATGTAACAGTGAGAGTAATCCGGGGTAAAGTTTCTGTAACCCGAAAAGACCGGATGCTCGGTATTCTTACCCCTGATAAACAGGTGGTATATAACCACCGTGAAGACCAGGCGGTAGTGAGTGCTGTAGATGCAGGCAAAGCAATGAACTGGCGCGAAAAAGATCTTATGTTTAACGATGTGACGTTTGCTGAAGCGGGAGGGTTGCTGGAAGAGCGTTTTGATATGAAAATTAACATAAGCGACGGGAAACTCGCTGCGCGACATTTTACCACTACGTTATATGAAAAACAGGCACTTAGTGAATTTTTGTCTCTGATATGCGATTTTAATGGGGCCACCTTCACTATTGATTCACAAAACAGGAATGTTACTATTGATCCGGTCAAATAAATATAAGATATGAAGAAAAGCCCTACTTAATTAAAAAGGCCCTGCCACATCTGCCGTATTACGAGTACGGAGGATGGTGCAGAACCTGCGGCGGTTCCTGGAGTGAATCCGCCTTGTTTTCATGTAATTCTCTTTTCAGAGACGGTATTCACCATAAAAACGATTCGAATATATGATTTTTTCTGCGATAGCAGCAAAATGCAGGGTTTTTTTTGCTCTGCACTTCACTAAGAAATCCCTGATTTATTGTATGCGTATTACCCTGGTTTCACTTATTGCAATCACAGTAACGTCACAACTGCTGATTGCTTCCTCAGCAAGGGGCCAGCACATGGCAGGTACAAAAGTACAGCTTGAGCTGAAAAATGAAAGCCTCATCAGCGCTTTCCGGAAAATTGAAAGGGAAACACCGTTCAGATTTCTCTACCGCAATGAGGATGTAGAAAGTATAACGCACCTGCGGCTTTTAAAGACAACAGCTCCCGTAGATCAGATGCTGGAGGCACTGCTGCGTGGCACCGGCCTCAGCTTCAGGCAGGTAAGCAAGCACATTGTGATTTCAAAAACCGAGGAAAAGCATCATATGGAAGAAGCCCCTGTCATCCGGAACGAAATGCCGGATCCGCTGGAGATCAGGGGGAGAGTAATCGACGAAACAAAGGAGGGTATCCCCGGAGTGAGCGTATGGGTAAAAGGTACAAGGATTGGAGCCATTACCGACAAGTCGGGATATTACCGTGTGGTAGTTCCCGACTCGTCGGGTGTACTGGAATTCCGTTTTGTGGGATATGTGGTAAAGGAGATTTCGGTAATGTCGGGCGCCTGGAAACTGGTAACGCTGGATCCTGACAAAAAGATGCTGAACGAGGTGGTGATCAATACCGGGATGTTTGAAAGAAAGGCGGGCTCGTTTACGGGGGCTGTTTCTACCTATTCTGCTGAAGATCTCAAACTAGTAACCAACCAGAACGTGTTACAGGGCCTTGCTATTCTCGATCCTTCTTTTCAGATCGTAGAAAACAACGAATTTGGCTCTGATCCAAACCGGTTGCCGGACATTCAGATGAGAGGCCAGACAGGTTTCCCCGATCTCACTTCCGATTATTCCAATGTTCCCAATCAGCCCCTGTTTATCCTCGATGGCTTTGAAACGACTCTTCAAAAAGTTTACGATCTTAATATCAATATTGTCAAAAGCATCACACTGCTTAAAGATGCTTCAGCAAAGGCAATTTACGGCGCTAAAGCCGGCAACGGCGTAGTTGTTATCGAAACGCTTACCCCACGCGCCGGGGCTATGAGGGTCTCTTACAGCGGAAGTCTGAATGTTACAGCACCCGACCTCAGAAGCTACGATCTGACAAATTCAAAAGAAAAGGTGCAGGCCGAAGTACTCGCGGGAAAATACACTTCGGTAATGCCCGAAACCCAGGCTTCCCTCACCAGCCAGTATACTACTAATCTTAAAGCGGCCCTCGACGGAGTAGATACCTATTGGTTATCGCAGCCTTTACAAAATGGCTACGGTCAGCGGCACGGCTTATTCATGGATGGGGGCGATGATGCCATGCGATACTCGGCCAATATTAATTATAACGATGTGAAGGGAGTAATGAAAGGATCCGACAGGAAGACATTTTCAGGAGTGGTCAATCTCCAGTACCGGCTGAAAGACTTTGCTTTCAGGAACAATTTGAGCATCGACCGCAACACAGGTGAGAATTCTCCTTATGGAAGCTTTTCAGAATATACCCGCATGAACCCCTACTGGAGAATTTACGATGATAATGGCAACCTGATCCCTACCTATACTTCTTTCGGTACCACTGTTGCCAACCCCCTGTATAATGCTTCTCTCAATACAATCGATAACAGTAAATACACGATGATCACGGAAAATTTCTACACAGAATATTCTGCTATGAAGAATTTACGGCTGACAGCAAGGGTAGGGGTATCGATGCAGAATAATGAGTCTGATTTATTTTATCCTGCCAGCCATACCCGTTTTGCGGGAGTCTCTCCGTCTTCACCCGATTATCTTAACCGGGGTGAATATTCGAAAACCAATGGAAAGATGAATACTTACAGCGCAGACCTTCTCGGGGCTTATAATCTCGAGATAAATAAACATCAGCTTCTGCTGAATGCGGGCCTTTCGGCAAATGAAAATTCCGCTGAATCGACCGGCTTCATTATGGTGGGGTTCCCGGGCGACAGGGTTTCCGGCGTTGCCTTTGGCAATATGTACGAGCCTGGAACGAAAGCTAGCGGAACCGAAAATACAAGCCGTACTCTGGGTGTGACCTCGGCAGTGAACTATGCCTACGACAACCGGTACCTGGCCGATCTTTCATACCGGGCCAATGCCAGTTCGCAGTTTGGCGCCAACGAACGCTGGGGAAGCTTCTGGTCTGCGGGATTAGGCTGGAATATTCATAATGAATCTTTTCTGAAATCTTCTAAGGCTGTCAATCAGCTAAAAATAAGAGGGAGCGTGGGAAGCACCGGTACACAGGGTTTCAGTTCGTATCAGTCTAAAGCCACCTATCAGTATATCACCAGCAAAAGTTATAATGGCGATATGGGACTTTCCCTGATGGGACTTCCCAATGAAGACCTCATGTGGCAGAAGGTAATGGAATATAATCTGGGTACAGACATCCAGCTCTTCCACCGGCTGAGCCTCAGGGCAGACTATTATATCAAGGACACTGAAGGTTTGCTCAGCGATCAGATTATTGCCCCGTCTGCCGGCTTTTCAAGTTATAAAGAAAATTTAGGAGAGGTGAGAAACGAAGGGTATCAACTGGGCTCAAACCTCCGTGTTTATTCGGGAAATAAAAGTTCAGTAAACATATTCCTTAATGCCCAGCATAACTCAAACAAAATCCGCAAAGTGTCTAATTCACTCACTGCTCTTAACCGGAATAACGATGATTTTACCCGGGGAGACGATGAGTCAATTGCAGAAAACACAGCCCGGCGGCAGCAGGTTTATTCCAGTTACGTTGAAGGAGCATCCATGTCGGCCATCTGGGTGGTAAAATCGCTCGGAATAGATCCGTCAAACGGAAAAGAGATCTTCCTCACCAAAGACGGAAGTCAGACATACGTATGGTCTACAGACGATTATATTGTTTTTGGCGATACCAACCCCGATATTACCGGAACATTCGGTTCAAATGTCAGGATCAAGAATTTTACCGGAAATTTTGCCTTCACTTACCGGTTGGGCGGGCAAATGTATAATGAAACCCTTGTAAGGAAGGTCGAAAATGCCGATTTTACCTATAATGTGGATGCCAGGGCATTACAGGAACGCTGGAACACTCCCGGCCAGCAGACATTGTATAAAGACATTGCAGATCTTACACCCACACAGCCTACTTCACGTTTTGTTCAGGATTTTGACGAACTCGTGCTTTCGTCAATCAGCTTCGGTTACAACTTTAATAATCTCAGGATCTTTAAAAACAGCAAAGCTTCTAATCTGAATGCGGCCGTTACATTGAACGACCTTGCCCGTTTTTCGACTGTAAAAACCGAACGCGGAACTGATTACCCTTTCGCCCGTACTATTTCTTTTTCTATACAGGCAACATTCTAATGTGATAAATTATGAAAAGAACTATTATACTATCTTTTTTCATTGCAGGAGTGGTCTTCTCCTCCTGTAATAAATGGCTCGACGTGAAACCCCAAACCCAGATAGAGTCGGATGAAGCATTTAAAGACGAACAGGGGTTTAAGGATGCCCTGACCGGCGTATATGTTGAACTGACTGCTTCCGCACTGTATGGTAAAGAGCTTACTTACGGAATGCTGGATGTGCTGGCAAGGCAGTATACAAAAACTTCCGGGGCTTATTCAACAATGGATTCATACAATTATCTTCAGGATTCTCTCCGGAAGCGGACCAACGCAGTATGGCTGGGAATGTACAAAGACATAGCGAATGTGAATAATCTGATTGAAAACCTCAAAACTGCCGATAAAAGTCTTTTTTCCGGCGTAGATTATGAAATTATAAAAGGAGAAGCTTTAGGCCTAAGGGCCTTTATGCATTTCGACCTTCTGCGGTTGTATGCCCCTGCCCCAGCTTCGGCCGGAGGCATGGATGCGGGCGGAATTCCTTATGTTGACAAGTTCTCTGTGCAGACGGTAAAGCATAGTAAAGTAAACGAGGTATTGACCCGTATTCAGGAAGATCTGACTGCCGCTGCAGCCTTGTTGAAAACGGCGGACCCGATTGTCCCTGGAAGCAGTACCCCGGTCACTACCTCCGGTTATCTGCGCGACCGTTTTTATAAATTTAACTACTATGCCGTAAAAGCACTCCAGGCAAGGGTCTACCTGTATTCGGGCGATACTGCAAATGCGTTGCTGTGTGCAGAGGAAGTAATTAATTCGAATGCCTTTCCCTGGGCCATTTCTTCTGATGTGACAAGCGGAAGAGATAAAGTATTTGTACCTGAACTTATCTTTGCATTGAATATAAATGATCTGCATACGAATGCCGGCGTTTACTTCAATGCTGAATCTACCAGCTTGCTGGCAAAAAAAAATACCGAGTATCTGGCAGATTTCGATAATAATGGATCCGATTACCGGTTTATTTACCAGAGTTCGACAACGGCCGGAGACGAATTCAGGTTTCCCACCAGGCTCACGGCAAGCACCTATACCTATTATAACTTTAAAATGCCCCTGATCCGCATTTCTGAAATGTATTACATAGCGGCAGAATGTTTAAAGAATTCAGACAGAAGCCGTTCCGTTGAATATCTGAATGACGTTAAACATGCGCGCAACAATTTCAATGATGTTTCGGCATCGGTTTCAGAAACAGAACTGCAAAGGCAGATCTTCAGGGAATACCGGCGTGAATTTATGTGCGAAGGACAATTGTTCTTTTATTACAAGAGAACAAATTCACCGGCGATAGAATATTCCACAGTTACTGCTGATAACGCTGTGTACGTATGGCCATTGCCTGATGACGAAACTGAGTATGGAAATCCATAGAATAAGCATTTCTGATGTCTGATTAAACTATTAAAAAAATGAAAACAAGATATTTAATGTCGCTGGCCATCCTGAACACTGCACTTTTTCTCGCATCGTGCAGCAAAGATATCATGGAGTACCAGAACGATCCCCGCGTTTATTTCTATGAAAGGGCAAACGATCTGAATAATACGCGCATAACGTCCAAATCGTTTTCCTTTCTGCCCCTGGCCTCCGATATACTCAGGGACACATTCAAAATTAAAGTAAAAACAATGGGTGTACCCGCCGATTACGATCGTGTGGTGAGGGGAAAAACCGTTGCCGACAGTACCACAGCTGTGGAAGGCGAAAATTATGACTTTATAGACGGTATCGTTAAAGCGGGCGATACGGAAGGGTATTTGTACGTATTACTTTACCGTACAGCCGATATCAAGAATAAGACGGTCGATCTGAAGATGAGAATTGCCGAAACCAGGGATTTCAAGCCGGGAGTAGAGGAGGATACTGTCTTCTTTTTGCGATGGAGCGACAACCTCGTAAAACCATCTAACTGGGATGCCGGCCCGAATTATTTCTTTGGAACTTACAGCAATACCAAGTACCGGTTCATTATCGATGTTCTGGGTATTACGGAGTTCAATTTGCAGACCAGCACCTACTTTCCGCTGACCGAAGGCCAATACTCTGCTGCCATGATGCTTGATTTTAAACTGAGGATGAAAGAGGCACTGGCTGCTTACAATAGTTCGCATAGCACCCCTCTGACCGACGAAAACGGCTCACCGGTAACATTTCCTAATTAATTTATCTTATTCTGTAAATTATGATAAAGCTTAAATTCACTATATATGCTCTCGTATTATTACCGGCAGTATTCTTTGCCGGCTGTAAAAAGGATCTTGGGAACTACGATTACACCAACAATCCTGTTCCTGTAATTGATACCACTGGCATTCCCGGCAGCTACTCCGTTGAACGCTATGATTACCTCACAATAAATCCCCCGGTTAATTATTCGGGCCTTGATACTTCGAGGCTTCAGTATTCCTGGCTTATTTATAAACAGGTAACAGGAACCACCACCACTATTCCCGAATCGAAGGTACTTGGCTCGGCCAGGACCCTGCATGCTCAAATAGGCGAGCCCGTCGGTTCATATAAATTAGAGCTATTGGTAGCAGACAAGGAAAATAATCTGAAGTCGAATGTTGTGTTTAATGTAACCGTTTCTTCCGGAGTAGAGTACGGCATGCTGATACTTTACCCTACAGATGACGGGGCGGACGTAGATTTTGTAGTGACCAAAAGCGCATTTACTGCCGCTGCAAATGAAAAATGGCTGAAGAATATTTATTCGCTGTCTACAGGCAGTCCCCTTTCAGGAGATCCTGTTTTTATTGCTCAGTCCCGTCGGTCAAATACCGTTCAGAACTGGATAACGGTTGGTTCTTCAGGGCAGTTATCCAGGGTCAACGGGAACGATTTTTCCCTGATGCGCCAGGATGCCGCCCTGTTTCAGCGGCCGGGTGAGGTGATCAAACCTCAGGCGATGCTGTTCAGTTCCCTGAATTCTAACGAGATCCTTATTAATAACAACAAGCTGTATTTCATTAATTCCACAGATCCGCTTGGCGCCATCTTCCCGGGAGCGGCAAGCGGCGATTATTTGCTGGCGCCTTATATAGCCGAGGCGTCCTCAAGCAGTATTGTTGCAGCGGTATATGATGAGAAAAACCACAAATTCGTGCATCCTTCTGCCAGCACTTACACCATGCTCAATTTTAGCGTTCCGGCCAATACGTCGCAGCCTTTTAATCTGAACGATGTCGGAAAAACACTTATAGGCATGGACCGCGGTTTCTCGAATTATACGCTCAGCTTTTTCAAAGATCTCAGCGGCAATGGCCGCTGGCTGTATGTTGCTAATTTCAGCGGTACAGATAACGGCCTGCTTGGCATTGCAAAGTACGATATGAGCGCATTGCCCGACATTACTGATGCGAAATTTTTTCAGTCAAGCGAGTATGGGTATGTTGCTTTATACGGCACCAGCCATGATGTATACGTATACGACTATTATGGTACCAACACGGCAAGCAGGGCCTTGTCTTTTCCCGCTTCAGAAACCATTACATGTATGAAGATCTTTAAGCCCAGGCCAAACTATAATATAACGGATACCGACGGGCGTATCCTGTATGTGGCTACCTGGGACGGGTCGGTTGGAAGATTATACGAATATTCCATGAACCCTACCAGCGGAGCAATCGTCGCCACCCCGCTTCACACCTTTGAAGGATTTAAAAAGATTGCAGATATAGCGCCAAAAGCAAGAGGCGCCGGAAGTTTATAAGTAAATAATCAGTTCATAAATTCAATATAAAATGAGGTTTTCAAAAAGGGCAGGATTACTATCCGCCCTGCTTTTAACATCTGCTGCTGTATTGGCGCAGAAAATCAGCCATTTCAATGTCAGTCCGGAGAAACCTGCTCCGGGCCAGACAATCACTGTCAGCTATAATCCCCGGGGTACCGTCCTGGAAAATAAAGGCCCCGTGAAGATGCTTATCTTGTGCAATGTCAATTACAGATGGAAGGTCTCAGAGATCAGCCTGCAAAAAAAAGACAGCCTCTGGACTGTACTGTATACCGTTCCGGATAAAGCAGCGTTGATCACCGCGAAGTTTAAAAGCGGTGCGCTTACAGACGACGGCGGGCAAGCCACCTATAGCTGGTTCATTCAGGAGCCGGGAAAGGGAAACATGCCGGGAGGGTATATGGCCTGGGCACACCTCAGAAACAAAACGCTGAGAGAGTATTATCCGCATTTTGTAAATGAACGGGCCCTCATCGGCGATTCTGTGGTCCTGTTCTGGTACAACCAGGAGATGCGGTATCATCCGGAAAGCCGCAGGCATACATTTTATCCCGCCCTCAAATTGCTGAACACAGGGCAGAAGGAACGGGCCAAATCTGCTGCCCGCCGTGAAATTCCGTTTATGCTTGGACTCCCCGATGTAAGCGAACAAGAACTGCTGCAGGTGGCTGAAGTTTTCAGGCGGGTACTGAGCGAGCCGCAACGGGCGGATTCTCTTGAACAGGTGATTCTCTCAAAGTATCCGAAAGGCATACTGGCAAGAGATAAGGAGATTTTCAGGCTCTTCATAGAACCGGATATTAAAAAAAAGGAAATGGGTTTTCAGCAGTTTCTGGCTGATTTTCCCCCTGAAAAGTTTAAAGAACTGACCACCGAGGCTGAAGAACTCTACTATGCCAAGCTGATCAGGGGTATCGTCTATACCCATATTAAGAATAAGGATTATGAGGCGTTTGTGCGGTACCTGCCCTTATCGCCTTATTCATCTATGGCCGATTACGAGTACCACGTAGTAGAATTGCCCATGGAACAGAAGTTCGTTACCCCGGAATTTATCCTGCCGTACTCCAATCTGATCATCGGTAAACTGGAAATCTTAAGAAAAGACAATTCGGGAAAAGAAGCGGCCCTTTATGCGCCTTCAGAATGGGATTCGTTAGTGGTGTCGCAAAACGCAAACTCTTACTTCACCCATGTTGCCGTTCTCCATCAACTGAATAAAGATAAAGAGGCCCTGAAGTTTGCGCTGATGATCCGTGATAAATTCCGGTACAGAAATTCTGAGTTTAACAGTACTTATGTTTCCCTGCTTGAAAAAAACGGCCGCGGGAGTGAAGTAATTCCCTACATTAAAAATTGTGCTGCCGAAAATGCCCTTACCCCTGAAATGATTGCTGCCCTCGAAGCAGACTATCGGAAAACCCATAAGGGTGGAGAAGGATTCGATGCGTATTTATCCTCTCTCAAGTCGGCGAAACATGCACAGGAGCAGAAAGCTTCTCTCAGGAGCGAGCTGATAGACCTTCCGATCGAATCCTTTACGCTTGAGTCTTTAAATGGGGATACCGTAAGCCTTGATGCCCAAAAGGGAAGAATTGTGATACTCGATTTCTGGGCAACCTGGTGCGGCCCCTGTAAAGCGGCCATGCCAGGCATGCAGTTGGTGGTAAATAAATATAAAAACGACCCCGGTGTACAGTTTTATTTCATTGCCACGCAGGAAGCAAAACCTGACTACAGGGAACAGATCCGGAAATTTCTGCAGGAAAAGAAGTATACTTTTAACGTCCTTTATGACAAGTCGGGGCCTGCCGGTAATCACCTTGACGATACCTATGCCCGTTATGCAAAAGCCTTCGGTTTTTCGGGTATTCCACAGAAGATGATCATTGATGGCAACCGACGACTGAGATGGAGATCAACGGGCTATAACGGCAGCCCCAGTGCCCTGGCCGACGAGATCTCTTTTGTGATTGAAACCCTGAAGCAGGAACATCCCGGGAGCGACCAATGATGAGACGTTTTCTGTTTTTAATGGCCGCAATATGGCTGACATGGGGTTGCGCTGTTTTAGCACAACCCCTTACCAATCCCGCGAAACAACCGCTGCGGCCGCAGGAGCCACGGCCGCCTTTTCCTTACCGTACAGACAGTGTACTGTTTTACAATGCAGATTCGTCTGTACGCTTTGGTGCTACGCTGACGCTTCCTGCTAAAGAAAAAGTGTTGGCTGCGGTGGTTATGGTATCGGGTACCGGTAAACAGGACCGCGACGGCACCATGGCCGGGCATAAGATGTTTGCCGTAATTGCCGATTATCTTACCCGCCGGGGTATTGCAGTACTCCGGACAGATGACCGCGGAGCAGGACAAACTACAGGCTCTTATGAAAAGGCTACTACCGGCGATTTCGCTGCCGACGCACTTTCTGCCCTCAATTACCTCAAAAGCTGCCCCGCTTTAAAAAAGGTTAAAATCGGAATGATCGGCCACAGTGAAGGCGGTGCCGCAATGTCTGTTGCTGCTTCACAGAGTAAAGACATCGCTTTTATTGTCAGCCTTGCCGGCCTTGCCATGAATGGATACGATGCCCTCGTGAAACAGAACCTCGATCTGGTGGCAAACTCGCCGCTTCCGGAGAGGGATAAGCGGCGGGCTAACGAAATCAACGATATCATGTTCAATACTGTACGAACGTACGTTGACTCTCCCGGTCTTGAGGCACGGTTAAATAAGAAATATACCGAATGGAAAAAGAAAGACGATGAGTTTATGAAAACGCAGAACGTGCAGTTTGATCATTTCAGATTTCCTGTTTATATGTACACTCAAACGGCAACCAGCCCCTGGTACCGCTGGTTTATTAAATACGATGCAGCGAAGGTAATGTCGCAGATAAAAGTGCCAGTTCTTGCTCTCAACGGCGATAGGGACCTGATGGTTGCCTGCAACGAAAACCTCGCCAACTGGAAAAAATATCCCGCGCTGGGAGGAAACACGAAGGTGGCAACGATAATACTGCCCGGCCTGAACCATTTGTTTCAGCATTGCCAAAAGTGTGATATCAAAGAATACGCGGAACTTGACGAAAGTTTCTCTCCGGATGCTTTGCAATTGATAGAAAGCTGGATAAAAAAAACAGTTAATTAAACTTTGAGAAAAGCTGTATATGAAAAAAATTACCCGCGTTTAAGGGCGCCGGTATGTTTCATTCCCGGCATATCCGTACCGCCGCACCCATAAGCGGATTAACCGTATGGAAGGATCCTTGTTTTAAAAATAAATGAACATACACTAAACCTTATCTATTTGCGTATTTATAAAGTAGCTTAACAAGTTTACTTTATAAAGATGATAGAGGAACAACGTCAGTTGCAATTAGCATCAGATTTACGAATTGTGATAAGCCGGCTGGTAAAAAAATTGCGCAGCAGATCATCCGTTGGCGACAAGCTGTCGCTGACTGAGCGCTCTGTAATAAAGCTGCTTGATCAGCGTAAGGAATTGCTGCCCAGTGAGCTTGCCGCAATGGAAAAAGTAACTACTCAATCCATGTCTCAGATTTTGAATCATCTTTTTGCTTTAGGCTATATTAGGCGCAAAACTTCTGATACCGATAAGCGCAAAAGTGATCATTGCTTTATCGGAAGAAGGGCAGTACCTTTTATATAAAACCAGGAATGAACGTGACGAGTGGCTGAGTAATGCCATAAAAACAACGTTTACAAAGGACGAGCAGGATCTGTTGCGGATGTTGCTTGGGCCTTTAACCAAACTGGTTGATTTTGATTAGTCAGGGCATAACAGCGCTGATATGTAACAGACCGGACCACTACTTATGAATATCAGTACATTCAATGCTTTTAAAAGCCGTAATTACAGACTGTATTTTGCCGGACAGTCTATTTCTCTGATAGGTACCTGGATGCAGAAGACTGCAGTAAGCTGGGTTGTGTACTCGCTGACCCATTCCAAGCTGATGCTGGGGGTAACGCTATTTGCTACGCTGTTTCCTTCGTTTTTATTATCCTTTATCGGCGGTGTGGCTGCCGACCGCTATAACCGTTACAGGCTGTTGCTGCTTACACAGGTGCTTTCAATGATCCAGGCAGTATTATTAACGGCTTTAATATTCTTTAGACATTATTCGGTATGGGAAATCCTGGTGTTAAGTGCCGTTCTTGGAATAATCAATGCATTTGATGTTCCTGCCCGGCAATCATTGGTGTATGAAATGGTTGATGATAAGAAAGACTTGCCCAATGCCCTGGCTCTGAATTCGTCCATGGTAAATCTTTCCCGTCTTATAGGACCGGCAATTTCGGGCATTGCTATAGAGAGCCTGGGCGAAGATGTCTGTTTTGGCCTGAATGCATTAAGCTTTGTTGCCGTTATCGGTTCGCTGCTTCTTATGAAATTGCCGGTGTATGTGCCAAAGCCTGGGGGCAAGAAGATTATAAATGAGCTGCGGGAAGGCCTGATCTATGTAAAGAACACTCCAGTGATAAGGTTTGTAATTTCAATGCTGGCCCTTATGGGCTTGCTTGTATTGCCGTTTACCTCACTTATACCAGTATATGCCAGGGATATATTCCATGGTACAGCTTCCACTTTTGGTGTTATTGATAGTGTAATAGGGCTTGGTGCTTTTGCGGGTGCTATATTTTTGGCCTCGTTGAAGCCAGGCACCAACCTGAACAAAGTTTTAGCTGTTAACACTTTTGTTTTTGGCGCCGGACTGGTTTTGTTCTCTCACACAACACACTATCCGCTGGCGCTGATATTCATTACTATTGGCGCTTTCGGCATGATGTCGCAGGTTACCATTACGAATACGCTGGTACAAACAAGTGTCGCCCCAGCGATGCGGGGACGTGTTATCAGCATTTATGCCATGGCATTTTTTGGGATGCAGCCGCTCGGAGGCCTAATTATTGGTTCCGTATCACAACGGATCGGTGTGCAGGATACTATTCTCGGTGAGGGAATTATAGCCTTGCTGATGGGCTGTTTACATCTTCGGTTTCTATATAAAAATAATCTGATGCATGCTGTTGTTTCGGTCTGAACAGAGTATCCTGCTTTACTGGCAGGATACTCTGTTCACCCGGCATACATTTCCTGAATTTATGCAGCGGGAGCGTCAATCCTTTTCACTTCATCTTTTCCCAGGACCCGTTTAAACCAGTTTTTCATATGTACATGGATGATATATAAACAGGGCACCAGGATGAGGGTGATAATGGTTGCAAATCCAAGTCCAAAGATCATTGTCCATGCTAAAGGGCCCCAAAAGGCCACATTATCACCTCCAAAGTGAATGTGCGGCGATAAATGAGTAAACATGCCTATAAAATCGATATTGAAACCAACAGCTAATGGTATTAACCCTAATATAGCTGCAGTAGCGGTTAATAGTACGGGTGTCATCCGGGTGTGCCCGGCTTCAACTACAGCATCGTGGAGATTTGCTCCCTGTTCTATCAGCATATCGGTAAACTCAACCAGCAGAATTCCGTTTCGCACTACCACACCTGCCAGGGCAATAATACCAACCCCGGTCATTACAATTGAGATAGACATACCAAAGATGCTTACACCCAACAAAACACCAATAATGCTGAAGAATATCTCACTGATGATAATAAATGTTTTTCCGATCGAGTTAAACTGGATCATCAGTACAATTAAAATCAATCCGAATGAGGCGGCAAGGGCACTCAGCAGGAAGCTGGCGGCTTCCTGCTGATCTTCCTGGCCGCCGCCCTGCCTGATGATGATATCATCCGACTTTTTAAAAGTTCTGATAGCCTGTAAAATATGAGCATTCACTTCGTTCGCATTATATGGCTTAATAACGCTGGAGCCTAAAGTTAATACTCTTCGTTGCTGCTTTCGTTTGATGTTACTGTAGGTATTAGTATATCTTACATCTGTAAAGGCAGATATGGGTACCTGGCGGATTGCCCCGCCGGTTGCTATATCCCTGAACGTTATCTTCATATTGCGCATGGCGTCAATATCGCTCCGCTGACTTTCAAGAGCCCTGACCTTTATCTGGTAGTCATCTTCCTTTGTATTTCTGAAGTCACCCGCCTTCGCACCGAAGATAGCTGTACCCAGGGCCTGACTTATTTGCGAACTGGAGATGCCTTCTCTGTTGGCCCTTTCACGGTCTATGTCAAAAACGATCTCAGGTTTATCACTTTGTACATCGGCGATTAAATTTTCAATCCCGGCGATGTTTTGGTTTGCGATATATGCTTTCAATCGGTTACCGGTTCGAACCAATGAATCTAAATTATCCCCTATAATTTCAATACTGATATCTTTTTGTACCGGCGGACCGCTGTTTTCCTGGGCTACAGCAATCTTTACCCCCGGAACGCCCTGTACTGCCTCACGGATTCTGGCAAGCACTGCTTTGGTATCTTTGCCGTTTCGCTTTCCAAATTCCACGAAGGCAACTGTTACTTTGCCTTTGTTAGGGTAATCGCCCTGATCTTCATCCTGCGGATCTGTTACGCCCTTGGTGACGTTTGATATGATTGATGATACAATATCTTTATCCGGCTCGACTGCCTGGGCTACACGCATTTCCAGTTTTTGGGTGACCATGTTGGTGGTGGCCTGGTCGGTACCAATCGGCATAGTGATATAGACATATGCAAAATTGGGGTCGCCCGAAGGGAAGAACTCAACCTTGGGTGAGCGTACCATCATGAACAGGATGGTTAATACAAACAGCACAACGGTGCCAACTAAAATGGTTCCTGGTCTTCTGACTGCTTTTTCAAGCAGGCCTGCATACCATTGCTGAAAGCGCGGCCACACGTTATTCTGAAACTTATCAATTGTTCTTAATAATACAAAATGATTCAGGAGATAAAGAATGATGGCCAGAATCATAAAGTTACCCACCCCCACGTTAATGAAATATCCGGCTACGGTAATGACTACTAAATAAAGAAGCGTTCTCTTTACCTTTTTATCGAACTTTGGGTGGTCGTGTTCTCCTTCGGTATGTG
Organism: Sphingobacteriales bacterium; assembly: GCA_015654985.1. GTDB lineage: Bacteria > Bacteroidota > Bacteroidia > Sphingobacteriales > Sphingobacteriaceae > Arcticibacter. Next base: position 18,317 of record JAATFW010000082.1, read on the forward strand.
GTTTCATAAAATCGACCGCAAATACCGGATTAATGATATAGGCAACAACCAGAGACGCCAGCAACGTAATGATCAGCGTTATGGGCAGAAAGAACATGAAATGTCCGATCAGGCTATTCCAGAATGCCAGGGGAACAAAGGGCGCAAGGGTGGTCATGGTGCCTGAAAATACCGGAAGGAAGACCTCGCCTGCGGCCATTTTTGCAGCCTGCTTAATTGAAACAGCTCCGTTAGCAAATATCCTGTGGGTATTTTCTATTACCACGATCGCGTCGTCTACTACAATACCGAGGGCAAGGAGGAAGGAGAAAAGCACGATCATGTTGAGCGTAAAGCCAATAGCCGGCATGATCAGGAAGGCAATAAAGCAGGATAACGGAACCGACAGTGCCACAAAAAGGGCATTGGTGGTACCCATAAAAAACATGAGGATAACCGTTACCAATATAAAACCAATGATAATGGTATTGATCAGATCGTTAAGAGTTGTCCTGGTTTTGTCTGATTGGTCGCCCGTTACCGTAATGGCAAGGCCTTTTGGAAAAGTTGTTTTTTGTTTTTGAACGATTAATTCATTTATCTTATCAGAGGCCTCTATCAGGTTTTCACCTGCACGTTTACTGATGTTTAAAGTAATAACATTTTTAAACTCTTTTTTGTCGGGCGTTTTTAACCTGGCATAGCTTTCCTGCTCTAAAAAGGAATCTTTGATTTCGGCAATGTCGCGCAGGTAAACAGCCTGGCCTTTCGGGTTCCTGATTGCCATGGCGGCAACCTCATCCGCACTTTTGAAATCCTGCTTAATATCGATGCTGCGGCGTATTCCGTCGGTTTTAATAGTACCGGCCGAAGTCAGGATATTTTCATTGACGACAGCCTGGATAATATCATTAAAGCTCACCTGCGCCGCGGCCATTTTATTAAGGTCGACATTCACCTGGATTTCGGGTGTTAAGGCGCCCACCTCTTCAACCTTTGAAATTTCCTTAAAGCTTTCGATCTCATCCTTCAGAACGTCTGCGTATTCTTTAAGCTTCTTCAGATCGTAATCTCCGGATATGTTGATATACAGGATAGGTAAATCGGCGACGTTGATATCCGAGATTACAGATTCTTTCAGGTTATTGTCGTTCTGAGGCAAATCCTGTGTCGCTTTATCCACGGCGTCTTTTACATCAATCTTTGCATCTTTAATCTTAACGTTGGCATTAAATTCGGCTGTGATAATGGATACATTTTGTACTGAGTTTGAAGTAACTTTTTTAAGCCCTTTTAATGATTTTAACTGCTTTTCAATTTGCCTGGTTACCAGGTTTTCAATATTTTCAGGGGATTGCCCGGCAAATGTGGTAGTAATAAATACTTTAGATTGCGCAATATCCGGAAAATTTTCCTTGGGTAAATTATAATAGCTGACCAGTCCGAGTACCGATACCAGAAATATCAGCACGTAAATAGCCGTTTTGTTATTGATGGCCCAGCTCGAGGGGCCAAACTCCTTTTGCAAATCCTTCATTGCAGATGAATTTTTTAATTGTGTTTAATTACCTGACTGTATCACTTTAATTCTGTTGCCATCTTCGAGATCGCTTGCGCCGTCGGTTATCAGTTTATCGCCGGCAGTTAAACCTGAAAGTATTTCGGATATGCCTCCGTAAGTAGCCCCAACCTTTACATTTTTACGCCTGGCAAGGCCCTTGTCTGCAACATATACATAATCCCCCTGCTCTGATTTCTGAATGGACTTTACAGGTATGCTGATAGCCTCTTTACGCTGATAGTTTACAATCTGTAAAAGAGCAGTCATGTTAGGCCGTATTGTTTTACTTGCAGGCAGCCTGGCTTCCACAGCAAAACTGCGGGACGTAGGGTCGATCACTTTTGCTGCAAAAGTAATCTTTGCGTTTAACGAATCGGGAGCATCCGGCACCAGAATTTTGACTACATCTCCGGTGCTTATCTGGCTGCCGTATGATTCAGGAACGTCAGCTTTTACTTTTAATTTATCGGCGTTCACAATGCGGATACCGGTGCTGCCCGGAGCTGCTGTCTGTCCCAGTTTCAAATCCATCTGATCAACGGAACCACTTATTGGAGAAACAATGCGGTACATATCACTTTGCTGACGCAATGCCGCAACTTGTTTTTGCAAGCTTTCCATGTTGGTTTTCGCCTGTAAAAACTGCACTTCTGTACCAATCTTTTGATCCCAAAGATTTTTCTGACGCTGAAACAGGGTCCTTGCTAAACTGGCCTGAGCTTCAGCCTGAGCAATATTCTGTTTCAAAACACTATTATCAAGCTGTGCCAGTACCTGGCCCTTTCCAACATGATCACCCGCTTTCACATTAATAGCAGTAATTGTACCCTGCATTTGCGGGTAAGCCATCACGTTATCCTGTGCGTCAATTTTCCCCTGTATTTGCACATAGTTGGTAAACAGGCCGGGTTTGATCTCAACAACGTTTACATCCGATGATTTCGAAGAATCCTGTCCGCCAACCTGGGCTTGCAGCTTAGTAATTTTCGTATTCAGGTCCGATTGTTGTTTTAAAAGGTCCGCCAGTTCAGCCTTTTTATCTTTTGGTTTATTTGTGCAGGCTGCCAATAGTACAAGGCCGCTTAGTGCAAGTATTTTTATTCTCATCTTTATGTTTGATTTATAAGGATTATTGATCTTTAAATTCGTATCCGCGGTTATAGGGTCAATTAATTCTTCCATAAGCCTGATCCAGGTTAACTTTGCTGATCAGGGCATCATATAAGGCCTGAATATATTGGTTGTCGGCATTTTCTAAAGCTGTTTGAGCCTGTGTAACTTCAATGCTGGAACCCACACCCTGCTGGTATTTTATTTTTGTTACCCGTAATACCTCCTGGGCTAACTCGCGGCTGCGTTTCTGATTGTTGAGCGATTGAATACCGTTCTGGTAGGTGATCCGTGAAGCACTTGCCTGAAGGCTTAACCCGTTCTTTAAGCTGACTAAATCATTCTGAGCTTTTAATACATTAATTTCTGATTGCTTAACCTGGTATTTGCGTTGAAACCCATTAAATATTGGGACATTTAGTTTAACTCCTACGTATGTCGAAGGATAATTTGTATTATACAATTCGCTTATGCTATTGCTTTGAAACAAGGCAGAAGTATTGCCAAAAGCAACAAGTGAAGGATAATATTGGGACCTTTTGCGTTTTAAGTCCAACTGGTTAAGCTTTGCAGACGTTTCAAGTAAATTGAATTCAATGCGCTTATGATAAAAGCTGGTATCAACAGATGTTTCTGCAATATTCTGGTCAAGCTTTATATCTTCCAGCTTGTCTGTTAACCTGAGATCCTTTTCAATGGGCATTCCCATTTGGAATTTCAACATCTCATAATTTAATACCAGGAGACGTACTACGTTTTCGCGGGTAGTTACCAGGTTATTGTATTGAACCTCTAAACGCTGAACATCGATTTTTTCTACAAATCCTTGCTTGTTTTGCTGGGTAGTTTCGTCTAACTGTTGTTTGAGCTGTTTAATATTGGCATTCAGCAGATTGATTTGCTCATTGCTTACCAGTACCTGGTAATAGGCCTTGGTTACATTAACATTTGCCTGGATTTTGGTCCGCACGAGGGAACGCTGCGATAACTCCTTATATGTTTTAGATGCCTGCAGTCCCACAAGGTAACTGCCGTCAAATAAAATCTGGTTAACATCCAGGCCAAAGTTCGTTGAATATTTTTGATTCAGACTTACCGATTGATAACCGCCTGCCCCGGCCGGGACCTGGGTAATTGTTTCGCCGTTTCCGTCTTTAACTTTTTCGTTAATTAATACGCCATATATTGCAGGTGAAATAAAATCGGGAAACAAGATCTGAGGGATCTTTAAATAATCCTGAAAAGAAGCAGAACCACTAATTTGCGGCAGACCAATTCCAATTGTTTCTTTTACCTTATATTCTGCACTTTTAGTATCCAGGATTGCATTTTGTACAGAATCCTGATGCAGGTAAGCATAGTTAATACAATCGGCCAGACTGAAATTATAAGGTTGAGCGGACGGCGCTGTTTGCTGTGCCGCACCGTTGACGGTGAAGAGTGTTAAACATGCACCAAATAAAAATAAATTTTTCATGTGTAATGAATTGTATAATAGGGTTTTCTGTACTTGGCGACATTAATGCTGCGGTCGATAGTATTCGCTTTTAATGTGAAGACGATTGAGCCGGAAAGATATTTTAAAAAAAGACAAAATGTTTTAACATATATTTATATAAGGTTCTTCATTGTTTTTCTATCAGATTTTTATATTCATCTAAAACTTCATAGCCCTTTGGTGTACATATTACTGCCGGGTGAGCAGGTGTAAGTGGCAATATGAACAGCGCTTTTCATGAATATCATGTTAAATATACTGCTTATCGGTCTTTTTGATATGCTTTTCCTAAACAGTAGATCGCGGCGCCTCCTAACAGGCCGGAAAATATTGAATTAACTGTTTTATCAAGATGAAGAGACCCTCTGGTAAAAAAAAATACTACAGATATAATTAAAACGATAATTAAGGGTAAGAACCTTTTCATGAAACAAACATAATAAATATATATCCGGGACCGATCTATAATATTTCAGAAAGATGCTTATAGTTCGACTTTATAATAGCTACAACTTCATTCACCTTGCCGTTAAACATCATCTTCGTCATGGCAGTGGCAAAGCCTTTCATTTGATCGAAATTAGCTTTTGGAGGCATGGCCAATGCATTTGGATCGGTAAGGATATTTACAAGGGCAGGACCATTATGAGCCAGGGCCATTTCAATAGCAGTATCTGCTTCGCGCGGCGTATGGGCAGAGAAGCCTTTGATTCCCATAGATTCGGCAACGGCTGCAAAATCAGTATTAGACATATCTGTTTGCCAGTCTGGTAATCCTGCAACTTCCATTTCGAGTTTTACCATACCAAGAGACCGGTTGTTAAATACCATTAATTTAACAGGAAGCTGGTATTGAACAATAGTGGCAAGGTCGCCGAGCATCATGGATAATCCTCCGTCTCCGCATAAAGCAATTACCTGGGTCTCCGGTCTTGCAAATGCTGCACCTATAGCTTGCGGCATAGCATTGGCCATCGATCCATGGTTCCATGACCCTAACATTTCCCGCTTTCCTGTGGCATCCAGATATCGTGCTCCCCATACACATGACATTCCGGTATCAACAGTAAAGATGGCATCGTCAGCCGCCTTTTTATTAATTACAGAACAAACATACTCTGGATGAATCAAATCGGTTTCTCCGGGATCCTCTACATATACCTGTATGGCTTTCTTTACTTTGGAATAAAACTCAAGCTGGTCTTTCAAAAATCCATCGTCCTGTTTTTCATGTAATAAGGGAAGTAAGCTTTCTATCGTATCTTTTATAGTTCCTCCAAAACCCAGCGTCACTTTTGCCCGGCGGCCAATTACCTCTGGCTTGGCATCGACCTGTATGATTTTGCAATGTTTGGGAAGAAAATTAGCATAAGGAAAGTCTGTCCCCAGTAAGATCAGCAAATCACATTCCTGCATGGCGTTATATGCAGAAGGAAGACCAAGCAAGCCTGTCATTCCTACTTCAAATGGATTATGATGCTGTATATACATTTTTCCACGGAAGGAATAGCCTACAGGCGCTTTTATTTTTTCAGCAAGTGCAACAACTTCGTCATGGGCAGCTCTGCAGCCTATCCCGCAAAAAATAGTTGTTTTTTTGCTTTCATTTACAAGTTCTGCAAATTGCTGAAGGTCAGAATCTGACGGCCGCATTACCGCTGTGCCCGGAAAAGCCCTGGTTGCCGCTACACTTTCTACAGCTTCCATTGCTGCCAGATCGCCGGGAAACCCGATTACGGAAACGCCCTTTTTATGATATGCATGTTGTAATGCCTGCTGCATCATCCGGGGGAACTGAACAGGGGTAGTGGCCAGTACATTGTAGCAACTGCAGTCATCAAAAAGCTTAATGGTATTTGTCTCCTGGAAATAATCTGTTCCGAATTCGCTGGACGGGCAGGTAGAAGCGATCGCAATAACAGGGGCTCCTGAACGATGAGCATCGTAAAGACCATTGATAAGATGAACATGTCCCGGCCCGGAACTTCCTGCGCAGCAAGCCAATCCCTCAAGTTCTGCTTCTGCGCCGGCAGCATAAGCTCCGGCTTCCTCGTGCCTTACATGGACCCAGTCAATTTTTCCGCTTCGTCTTACTGCATCATTTACTTCGTTTAAACTGTCACCTGTTACTGCATAGATCCGTTTAACTCCTGCATCTATGAGCATTTCTACTAATTGTTCTGCAACCTTCTTTGCCATTTTATAAATTTTGCTGGTTATATAAGATTAGAAGATTCTGGCCTATTTGTTTTAGTTTTTTTATAATACAGTTTTGGGTTGGGTTAAAAGTTGTGGTTGCCGGGGTTTTTGTTTTATAAAAATGTAATAAGTCATTTTATCTTTAACTCTAAATACAAACAATTCCCTGCTTTTCGAGCTCTTCAAAAATCTGTGCATGGATGACGTTTTTCGTGCTTTCAGACTCAGATATGTCTTTACACCAGAAGTAGACTTTAATGCTGCTGTTTGTTGCGTTAATAGGGCTAATCATAATTTTCGGCTCTTTGTGAAGGTATACATTCGTGTTCGAATGGATCGTTTCTTTAATAAGCGTTATGATATCTGTGGTATTAAAAGGTTTGGAAACCGAGAGTTCTATATCTACCCTCATATAATTATTGCTTAGGGTCCAGTTAATAATGTTGTTGGAAAGAATAGTGCCATTTGGAATAATTATTTCAGCCCCTTCATCACTCAGCAAGGTGCTGGCCCGCACACCAATTTCTTTTACCCTGCCTTTTTTATTCGCCAGTTCCACAACGTCACCAATACGGATCGTTTTATCAAAGATCAAAATGATCCCTGATACAAAGTTGCTCACAATATTCTGCAACCCCAGGCCGATACCTACGCCCAATGCACCTAAAATGACTGTTATTTTATCAATAGGTAAGCCTGAGGCCGCTACCGCAATTAAAAAACCCCCGATCAGTAAAACCAGGCGTGTAACCAGTAATTTAGACCGTTCGCCTACGTTTTCATCCAATAATTCCTCGCCTGTATCTCCGAGGAAATATGCGATATATTTTTGCAGGAAATTAGCTGTCCAAATGATTCCGGCAAACAAGACGATCCCGCTAAAGGTAAAAGAGAAGCTGCCAATAGTTCTTTTTTCTGTCAGCACTTCCATCACTTCTGTGTACAGCCCGTTAAAAACGTTCAGGTTGGTAGTAAATAAAATGAACCACATCAGAAAGGCGCCAACGCCTAAAATTCTCTTTCCGCCAGAAATAATAGGCTTCCAGTCAAAATAATGAGGATTGTTTTTTCGGATCCTGCTGCTCGTCATTTGTAAAAGAAAGGCTTCATTTATTATTTTAACTAAGATAATGAATGAAACCGCATACATAAGTGCACTTGTACCTGTAGTATAAAAAACCTGTGTAAGGGTAAAGCGGCCGAATAAATTACATAATGCGGCAAAAAAGGAAAAGAAGATAAACATGATCGCAACACCAGAAATGATGGTATATTTTTTAGCTTCATCCGTAAATGCCTTTAAGGTTAGAAGACCGAAAGCCATTGAACTGATACTTAATGCGAACAGCAGCCAGCGCTGAAATCCGGGAGGCATACCTAAAGCACGGAGGAACGAGGGCGCAAGCAGAAATAATATAAAAATGAGCCATCTGTAGAATATTTTTCGCGGAACCTTGCGGTAAAACAGAACAGAGAGACAAATGGATAGCAGTAAATGTATTACCTCTATATATAACGCCGGTGCGCCCAGGTCGAATATCGGGGCCAGGGTGAGAATTAAAATAAGCGTGATGAGGTAGGGCTGCGGCACAATAAGGGAAAAGTTAAAATCATTTAAGGCATCCAGCTTCTTCCGCTGTTTCACGCTCCGGAAATTAAAAAACACCCAAAAGAAAAATATTGCGCCTGTAAGCATCAATAGCAGGCGGCTGCTCTTGGTATAAATAAAATAGTACCGGGAGATCTGTTGCTCGCTGTTTATGAATTTTTTGAAGTTTAAGTTCCTGTTCCCTTGTTTACTGGCAGAAGGTTCCCAGAGATATCGTCTCTCCTTGCCAAAAGCATTGATACTTACAGATTTTAATTCGTTGTCTGTATCATATATTAATTCTTTAATACCGATCAGATTAGCAGATGTACGTGCCTGGAGATTGTTAAGTAAGAGTGTGTTGCCCTTAATCAGGCTGTCGGTAATAAAACGCTTTTCGTTTAATTCCTTAAACTGATCGCTAAACATGATCCGCAGGGAATCAGTTCTGGCAATTATACTTAAAACAGAGTCATTGCGTAAATTCAGAATTCCGGATTTTAGCTCCCGCAGCTTTTGCTGATAATCCTGCAGGTCCCCGAGGCAATCCTTATTGTTGTTTTCCAATTCATCGAGCAATGTCTGATACATCTGGAGGTTTTGGAGGTTTAAACGTCTGTCGCTCTGTGCCAGCCGGTTTTTAATCAGAGCAATCACCTCCTCGTCCTGTGTTAAATGAACAGCAATCGGCTTTAGTTTAGTAAACGAAGTGATGGTTACCGGTACCTTATTGATCACTTCGAACATGTTTTCAATATGAACAAGGTAGTCGCTTTTTGTTAATGTATTTGAATCAGCCAGGAAAGCCATCTCAGGATTTTTTTCAGGCCTGGCAGTATGCTGCGCAAAAGTACTGCTTCCGGATAGAGTCAGCAGTAAAATAAATAGGGGAGCAAAAATACGGGGCCCGTTTATTGAAAGGGAGCTTTTTATGATCATTTAGTAGTTGCGGAAATAATAAAAGATGGTGAAGTCAGAATCTCCAATTCGAACTGTCAAAAATAAGCAATAGATTTCATTTTTATCTTAGTGTTTAAGTTGTAAGTATAACTTGCCCCGAATCCCTTGTTTCTAAAAATGTAATCAGTCATTTCACCTTAGCATCAGTTTGTTAGCGGAAGTGTCCATTTGATATTGCCGGTGAGACAGAATATCCGGGAATTATGCAGAAACTACTTTTCTTTTAAATTTTTTTGCGAGTTTGTTTTGTTTCTTTTCTTCATCACCCAGGATAATGCCCCAGGACTTCAAACTTTCTACCCGGTCAAAAATGATTTTTAATACTGCAATAACCGGGATAGACAAAAACATGCCGGATATACCCCAGATCATTTCACCGATTATAACTCCAAGTACAGTGATCAGGGCGTTAATCCGGACTTTGGAACCGACTATTACCGGAAGCAATATGTTGCTGTCGATTAAATGGGTGATAACAACCGTAATGATAACCAGGATAACTTTGCTTGCAATGGTAGCTGTTGCAAAGGTAATTACACTACTGATTATTAATGCTGTTAATATGCCAATATAAGGGATAACATTAAATATACCAGTGATTAACCCCAGCAGAATAGCGTATTTTATACCCAGGATCCAGAATACCAGGCTCACTCCTGTACTTACAATAGCCATTTCGATCATCAGACCTATAATATATTTACGGATGATATATTGTACCTCTTCAATAATATCATGAACCAGCTTTTTATTTTCGGCGAGAAATACTGATTCCAGAAAAACCATTATCAGGCTTCTGTAGAGCAGGAAGAAAAAAGTGTAGATAAAGGTAAATACCAGGAACAGCAGAACAGATGAAAGGGAAAGGATGGTTGTTCCTACAACTGTAGTGCCCGATGCCATGATTTTGGTTGTAGCCGAGTGCACATATTTTAATTGCTTGTGAGCGTTTATATGAAAGGTAGTAGCTATCCAGTCCTGCAGATTGTCAACTGATTTACCCAACTGACTTTGGAATTGCGGCCAGTCATCTGCCATATCAGAGATCTCTGATCCGATAATATACACGATTAATCCAATAGAGGCCAATAAGAGGATAACAGACAGGAAGGAAGCAACGCTTTTGGGTAATTTTAATTTACATTCAAAAAAAGACGCCAGCGGCAATAATAAAATAGAAAACAGACAGGAGAAAATTAACGGGCACAAAATTTCTTTTGAAATAATGACCAGGTAACCAATGGAAAAAAGACTAAACAGCACACAGGCCAGCTTAACATAAAAAGGAAGGGCGGTAAGACTTTTTATGTCCATATATTAATATTTAACAATAAAGATCAAGTATAGTTATTTTATTGTTAAAATTTAACATCATTCGGAGCGGTAGGTTTTAATTACAGCATATTTAAATATTGAGAAATTCAGTATCATCATCAAAATCCTGCAACAGGCCATTTTCTTCACTAAACGGTAAAAATCCAGATTCAGAAAAAAATGCCAGGTAATTATGGTTGAAGAGGCGAGGTAAATGTGTAATAATACTAAATAAGTTAGTATTATTGCTATCTTTGTTATAATGCAGAGCAAATTGTTTTAATTAATGATAGGTTACTGATAAATACAGAACATGGAAACAACACCGCCGCCAGCCTGCCGGAAGATCATTCATATTGATATGGATGCATTTTATGCGTCTGTAGAACAGCGGGATAATCCTGAGTACCGGGGAAAACCATTGGTGGTGGGCGGCTTGCCGCAGGGGAGAGGCGGGGTGGTTGCTACTGCGAGTTATGAGGCCCGGAAATTTGGAATACATTCTGCCATGCCCAGTAAACAAGCTTTGCAGCTTTGTCCGCATGCGCTCTTTGTGAAACCCCGGTTTGACGTTTACAAAGAAGTTTCACGTAAAATACGCGAAATATTCAGCAGGTATACCGATCTGATCGAACCCTTGTCGCTGGATGAAGCCTACCTGGATGTTACCCTGGATAAGCTGGGCATTGGTTCTGCTTTAGAGATCGCAAAACAAATTAAACAGTCCATCAGGGATGAATTGCAATTAACTGCTTCTGCCGGTATTTCGGTTAATAAGTTCGTTGCCAAAATAGCCTCAGATATTAATAAACCGGATGGCTTAAAATTTATCGGCCCTTCTGCTATTGAAGTTTTTATGGAAAAGCTTCCTGTGGAAAAGTTTCATGGGGTTGGTAGGGTAACTGCTCAGAAAATGAAAAGTATGGGTCTCCATACCGGCGCCGACCTTAAAAAGCTGACAGAAGATGAACTCATTAAAAACTTTGGAAAGGCCGGACGTTTTTATTATAAGATTGTGAGGGGAATAGATGAGCGGCAGGTGCAGCCGCACCGGGAAACGAAGTCGCTGGCTGCTGAAGATACTTTTTCCTACGATTTGACCTCTCTTGAAGAAATGGAAGCTGAACTTACCAGAATTGCCCAACTGGTTTACAGCCGTTCACTGAAGAATAATTTAAAGGGACGTACTATTACGCTCAAAATAAAATACAGTGATTTTAAGCAAATTACCCGTAGTCAGTCTTTTTCAATGCCGGTAGTTAGCCTGGAAGCTATCATCGCTACCGCGCGGCAATTATTGGCGGCTACTTCTCCTGAAGGAAGACAAATTCGCTTACTTGGAATTTCTCTTTCGAATTTCAATGAGCCGGTCCCCGTGAAACAACATGAAAAAGCAACCGTCCAGTTAAAATTAAGTTTTGGTAATTTTATCTGATCATTATTGGCTCTTTTCAAGCACCTGACAGTAGCCTGAATTTGTTATAGTCCTTATTGCTTTCGAAATGTTCATATACAATTGAAGGGGTATATTGCCGGTTTCCGGGTACTGCTATTTGTTTTCATTTCCGCCATATAATCCAATGGTGCCATCCCCAAATATTATCAGAAGGAATGCTGCAGCCTGAAAATTTCATCGATAATTCGTATTTTAGCTTCACTTATGAAGGAAAAGCTTATCCTTTGGCTGAAACGTGTAGGTATTGCCGGATTTCTGTTCTTTTTAATTAAAGGATTGATCTGGCTTGCCGTGTTCTATTTTATCGGAAGTAAAGCAATTGATTAGAGCCTGGTAATATTCTTTGGATCTTGAAAGGCTGTATATTGTCTCTACCTGAAATTCCTTCCCTTATGGAAAGCTTCCCTGCCATCCGGGCCGGGCGCAGTAATTTTATTCGTACCTGCCAATGTCAGCACCGGCAGATTATCCTCAGGTGCTATGGCCAGCCCGTGCAGCAGACTGTTCAGATTAAAACAGCGGCCGGCGACCACATGGATCACTTCGCCCCCGATCTGTAATTTGCCCTCTACCATAAACAGACGCGACTGGATGATCTCCTTGCGGTATTTATCAAACAGCTTTTCCCATATCACAATGTTGGCTGCACCGGTTTCATCTTCCAGTGTCATAAACAAAATGCCTTTGGCAGTGCCTGGCCGCTGGCGAACGGTGATAAGGCCGGTTATCCTTACCGGGTCGCCGTCTTTCATGTTTTTTAGATCTCCAATCTGTTTATTATACAGCAGGTCAAGTTTTTCACGCACGAGAGCCACCGGGTGTTTTTTCAGGGATAAACCTGTAGTCGCATAATCCTGCACCACATGTTCGCCTTCGGTCATGAACGGTAATTGTATTTGTACCTCTTTAACACTTTCCGACTGCTGACCTTCAAAAAGTGCCGTTGGGCGATCTCCCAAAGCTGATACTTCCCATAAAGCCCTGCGGCGGTCTGAACCTAATGAACGGAAAGCATCGGCATCCGCCAGTTTTTCCAAAGCAGCTTCAGGAACACCGGCTCCCCGCAGTTGATCAACATGACTGTAAAATGGCTTTCGGCCTGCTATTAAAAGCTGCATGTCTTCCTCCTGCAGTCCTTTCACCTGCCGGAAACCTAACCGTACGGCGTGGTAGCTGCCGTCCTTTTCTTCGAGCGTATTATCCCAGAAAGAATAATTGACATCAGCCGGCAATACTTTCACCTGATGATCCCGGGCATCCCTTACAATCTGCGCTGGCTGGTAAAAGCCCATAGGCTGGCTGTTGAGCAATGCTGCGCAGAATACATCCGGGTAATAACATTTCAGCCAGGAAGATATATAGACCAGCAGGGCAAAGGAGGCTGCATGGCTTTCCGGGAAGCCGTATCCTTCAAAGCCCTGTAACTGTTTAAAAACACGCCGCGAAAAGTCTTCTTCATAGCCTTTGGCCACCATGCCGTCTACAAGTTTCTTTTCGTAGAGGTATAATTTGCCATTGGCTTTAAAGGTAGCCATGCTGCGGCGCAGCTCGTCGGCCTCGGCGGGCGTAAAGCCGGCTGCCACAATAGCAATTTCCATCGCCTGCTCCTGGAACAAAGGGACCCCCAGCGTTCGTTTCAATATTTCTTCCAGTTCTTTGGAATGATACTCAACGGGTTCTTCCTTGTTACGGCGCCTCAGGTAGGGATGCACCATGTCTCCCTGTATCGGGCCGGGGCGCACAATGGCCACCTCGATCACCAGGTCGTAAAAACAGGTGGGTTTGAGGCGCGGCAGCATAGACATCTGTGCCCGGCTTTCGATCTGGAATACGCCGATGGTATCGGCATGGCAGATCATTTCGTAAACTTTAGGGTCGTCCTGCGGAACGTTTGCCAGTGTTAATTTTTTACCGTAGTGCTGCAATACCAGGTCAAAGGCTTTGCGGATCATGGTCAGCATACCAAGGCCCAATATATCCACTTTCAGGATTCCCAGGGCTTCGAGGTCATCTTTATTCCATTCCAGTTGGGTTCGGTTCTCCATCCGTGCGTTCAGAACCGGGCAGAGATCAGACAACCTGCCATCGGTAATAACAAATCCGCCGGTATGCTGGCCCAGTTGCCGGGGAAACCCCATCAGCAGCGCGGTGAGTTCCAGTACCTTGCGGATGAGCGGGTCATGTGGGTTCAGGCCCTGTTCGCGCAACCGCTTTTCATCAAAGCCTTCCTCTCTGAAATCCCAGATCGTAGCACCGATCCGTTTAATGGTATCTTCCGACAATCCCATTGCCTTGCCCACATCTCGGATAGCCCCCCGGTGGCGTTCCTGTGTTACGGTGGCTACGATAGCCGCACGGTCACGGCCATAGTCCTCATAAATATACTGGATGATCTCCTCGCGCCGTTCATGCTCGAAATCAACGTCGATGTCGGGCCATTCTTCCCGGGCATCAGACATGAAGCGGGAAAACAGCAGCCTCGATTTCATGGGATTAACCGCCGTAATGGCCAGGCAATAACAAACTGCTGAATTAGCGGCGGAGCCGCGTCCCTGGTGAAGGATCCCCAGTTCATCCGCTTTTTGAGTGTATCTATACACCCGCAGGAAATACGGGGCAAGTTTCCGGCGTTCAATAAAAGCCAGCTCAAATTCGAGTTGTTTCCTGATTTTATTGGGAATGACTTCACCAAAACGCTCGTGTGCACCGGCAAAGGTGTATTTTATTAAACGCTGCTGTGGCGTAAGCCCATCGATAATAGCCTCTTCCGGTTCAATATATTTAAGGGTGTCCAGAGAAAAGGAGCAGGCGCCTGCAATTTTCAGCGCGTTTTCGATAGTTTCAGGATACTGCCTGAACAGGCGCTGCAATTCGTCTATGGGTTTGATAAACCGTTCTGCATTGGCATGAAGGCGGAAACCCGCCGTATGGATAGTACATTTTTCGCGAATGCAGGTTAACACATCCTGTAATTCGCGCCTTGCCGCTTCGTGGTAATGTACATCACCAACAGCTACCATGGGCACACCCAGTTGCGAGAGTCGGTATAGTTTTTTGGCATCGTCGCCGCTGTAGGAACGGGTGGCGGCCACATAAAAGTCAGAAGCGAATGCGCCCTGATATTCTGCCACATGCTGTTTAAAGTCGTCGTCATAATCGAACCGGACATTCAGGGCGTCGGGCGGAATAACAATAAATATGACCCCTTCACTGTGGGCATATACGTCTGCTTTATATAAATGGCACTGCCCTTTTTCCGCACGTAAATTACCCAGGGTCAGTAATGCGGATAATGTGCCGTAAGCCTCCCGGCTGGTGGGGTAGGCTAATAAAGAGGGGCCGTCCAGTAAATCCAGCCTGCAGGCTGGAATAAATTGAACAGCCAGCTTTTTGGCCGCAATATGCGCCCGTACAACACCCGCCAGGCTATTACGGTCGGTAATGGCGATAGCCTGGTAGCCACAGGCATTAGCCTGTTCAACCAGTTCCTCCGGATGCGAGCCGCCCCGCAGGAAACTAAAATTGCTTGTAGCTTGTAATTCAGCGTATTTCATACTCTTATGCAAAGAATCCATGCAGGTACCATTGGGCATCTTTACCATCGTAATGCCCTGAGCGGAACAGCCAGTAGCGATTCCCGTCTGAATCTTCTACGGTGTAGTAATCCCGGTGTTCCCCCTTATCCAGCCACCATTCCCGTTCAATACGTTCCGGCCCGTCGGCTTTTTCAATCACATGCTGCCGGCCCTTACAGATAAATATTTTTGGAGGATAATCCGGCAGGAGCGCCATCACTTCAACAGGTTCCGGCCGGTGCAGCAATCGCAGGGGACGTGGCCTGTCAGTCCGCCAGGCGGTTGCCGGTGTTTCCGCCAGCGATGCTGCCGGTTTCACCGAACGTTCCGGCCAGTAATGTTCGGCCGGAAGGTAACGGCGGATAGCCGCCGCGCCGACCTTGCCCGCCAGCCTGTCGAGGAGTTCTGCCAATGCGATATCCTGTAAACCCGGATTTCCGGCCCACAGTTTTTCCTGCAGGGTATTGGCCTCCTCAACTTCAGGCGCTTCCAGCACAAAAAGGTCGATGCCCAGGGCGGGTTCGAGCTTACTGATCTGAAGTTCAAATAATTTAACCAGATGGGATACACTATGCGAGCCCCGGTTGGTACTGATACTTGTTTGTACCATTTTGCCATCGATACGATAGCATTTCAGCACGGCCCTGCGAACACCCTTTCCTTCGGCCTTTAGCCGGGCGCATAATCCTTCTGATAA
>JAATFW010000132.1 GCA_015654985.1 Sphingobacteriales bacterium
CTTTAAATAGCTGGGCTACCCTTGCTATCAATCCCGATGGAGGGAATGTGGCTGTAGGAACAACTGATCCTCATGGATATAAACTTGCGGTAGCGGGCAGCATGATTGCTGAATCTGTGAGGGTTATGGTTCAATCGACATGGCCGGATTACGTTTTTGCGAAAGAATATGTATTGCCGGAGTTAAAATCGCTGGATGATCATATAAAAGAAAATGGCCGCCTGCCTGATATTCCCTCTGCGGCGGACGCGGAAAAAGAAGGTGTTGATTTAGGCGATATGAATATCAGATTACTTAAAAAAGTAGAAGAGCTCACTCTGTATTTAATAGACCAGAATAAGAAACTGATCCTGCAAAGTGAAAAACTGGATGCCCAGGACAAGATAAATGATGAACTCAGAAAAGAAATCAGTCAGCTTAAAACAAAACTGTAAAACCAACTTCAATGAAATTTCTAAAATACGCGCAAAAGAAATCAAGATTGAGGCGGTTAACTGGCCCGACTATGTCTTTACCGCTGCTCATAAAAAACTTTTATTAACTGAACTGGATACGTATATATATCATAGAGCTTGAAAAAAGAACGAAAAAGCTGGAAGAAATAAATTAATTTCCAACTGATTTTGCCAATGCTTTCTCCAGAACTGCAATGCGGGCATCCTGATCATTGTTCTTTTTCTGCTGTTCAGTTATTTGCTTGTCTTTTTCTATCAGGTATATTGTTAGTTCCTCGATTTTTTTTACCAATAGTTTATTCATCCCGCCCAGTTCAATGCCAGATTTCTCTACTTCTTGCTCTGATGGCATATCAGGTAAGCGTTTGTGCGTATCGACGTAATCCTTTAATTCAGGCAGTGTTTTTATATTATAATCCGGTTGAAATACATAATCCGGCCATTCGTTAATATAGACCTTTACTTCTTTTGTATGTACCTTGCCATTTACGTATAAGGTGTGGTCGGGCGATTCTGCATTTCCTATATAAATATCGCCTGTAGAACAAATGCGCATTCTTTCAACTGCTCCATTAGAATTATTAGTCCCAAATACCAGATCTCCATTATTGTTGGCATAGGCATTATGCTGACTATATATAGATGCAATCTGGATACCATTAGCATTTATCCAGTTAATTCTGGAATTAATGGAACCAGCAGTTGTATAAGTATCATCTTCAAGAGCGAGCAATGAATTATTTTGAGTGATCGACTGTTGTCCATTATTAATTGAGATATTTACCTTACCCCAGACAGGTTTATATGTGCCAATTCCTATATTGCCGTTCCATCTAAAAGTTAATAGATCTCCATAAAACCCACCATATTGCGAGAGAGAGTAAGAATAATTAAGTGTTGGAAACTGAGCGGGTGCTTCGTTCGTATTAAAAACCCGGAATTTTAACTTGTAGTTGTTGATTTCTCCTACTCCTCCGTCATAGATAATAAAGTCTGCATTGTCACCGACGGTAATTGTTCTGCCATTGTTTGTTACCTGCTGTAAAGTCTGGGATTTTGAAAAAAAGGGAATAAGAAAAATAAATAAGATTATCAGATGTTTCGTCATAGCGTTTATTATGAATGGTTTAATAAATAACATATCTTTTCTTTATATCATTGGGGGTGCAAGATAAAAATCTACACTGCAGCCACACTGCAGTGTAGGTTTTTATCTTGCAAAAAATTTATTCTAAAAAGCTTTCTTAAATTTAGGCAGTAAACCTTCCAGGTTCCATGAATGATATTTTCCGCGGATGCAGACCGGCTGCTGTCCATCTATATTTCCGCGAACAGGCGCGCAGCGACTTGAAAGCGCCAACTTTTACCATCGGGAAAATGAATTCCTGATAAACGGCAGTGCCGGTATTGGAAGCCCTGCTTCTTCAGGGCCACAAACTCGCTAGCAGGTAATTATTGCAGAATCAGTGAGAGTAGAGCTTCAAAACGACTGGCCGGACTATGTCTGAAACTTCAGGGTTAATCAATCCGAAAAAAATCAAATGGATGCAATATCCTGCCTTCTTAAATTCCTTAGGCTTTTCCCATGTTTCATAATTGGTAAAATGGCCCTCGTATACATAATTATCATTGGCTTCCAATGACGGGTATTAAAAAAAATAAAATAATTTCCAGACTGCGGTGTGGCTGCAGTGTGAAGGGGTACATTGGCGGATAGTTACAACCGTTCCCGACAGTAAATTAAAAACAAAGACAGTTTAATAAATAATTAACTTAATAATGAAATTAATCAAATTTTTATTAGCAATTTATGCAACAGGTACATTCTTGAATGCTACCGCACAGAATACTTTTCCTGCCAGTGGAAACGTTGGAATAGGAACTCTTACCCCTGGCGCTAAATTGAGTTTTCAGGATGTAGTACCGGATAATACAGATGGTATAACATGGTATAGCCCAGGCCCGCTTTCGTATGGAATACATCGGACTCAAGGCGGATGGAACGGACCAAACTATCAGCAAATAAGAATAGGATGGGAAACAGGAATAATATTGGATCCTGGATCGATTCATGGCAAGAGCTACGTGGATGTTCAGGGCAATGGGATTAGAATAAGCCAGGTAAACGGATCTTTAGGAATCGGGACTACTGATACTAAGGGATATAAGCTTGCTGTAGCGGGCTCCATGATAGCCGAATCTGTAAATGTGAAGCTTCAAAGTATGTGGCCGGATTATGTTTTTTCTGAATAACATAGACTACCAGCTCTTTGTCATCTCGAGAAATTTATTCAGGAAAATCAACATCTCCCTGAGATGCCAAGTGCTTCTGATGTGGAAAAAGAAGGGATTAGTTTGGGAGAGATGAACGTTAAGTTGTTGAAAAAGATAGAAGAACTAACTCTGTACATTATTGAGCAGGATAAACGAATTCAGAAGCTGGAACAAAGAACGGATTAAGAAAATTATTATTTGTAGAATTTGCCTTATTCCCAGTTATCAAACGGATATAAAAATAGCGATTTATAAACGCGTGTAATAAAAAAGCCAAAGTTTTTATAGAGAAAATATTTCTAATGGTATGGTAGCGATTTATTCTGATTATCTAGGCAACGGAACAGAGCCGAAGTTGCACCTATCGACTTATGCAAACCATGCTACCCCTAATGGACTTACTATCGACGTGGCAGATAATATAGGTATAGGCACTACTTCTCCCGATCGACGGCTTTCTGTAGCTGGTACTGGGTAGTACCAGAATTACACTTACGCTTCTGATCCTCTTGAGCGCAGTGATAAAAAAAATGAAATAATTCTACACTGCGGTGTGGCTGCAGTGTAGATATGTTATTTTGAAACTAAACGAAAATATAGTTGAATAACCATGAAACAAATATTATTGATCTTTTTTGTTTTGCTCCAATTTGAAAAAAGCTATACCCAGACAGTGGCCTATCCCACACCTAATGCGGCAGCTATTGGCATATTTATGCAATATCCGCAGATACAATGTACAGGTGTTCCATCTATAAACATTCCTTTATATGATTTTACTTATGAAGGTTTGTCGTTACCGATTGCCTTAAATTATAACTCAAATTTGGTTAAACCAAATAGCTTTAGCAGTTGGGTTGGAATAGGTTGGAATTTAACGGTAGGGGGTGTAATTAATAGGGTTGTAAATGGTTCACCTGATGATTTAACATGGCTGGACAATATTAAATATATGGCGACCAATGATAGGTCTGTTGGTTTCTATTATAATTATAATTATCTACAAGATATTGAATGGATTAGTAGTTCAAGAATTAAAGATGCGATAACTGACGCAACTAAATATGTTTCTGATAAGCAAAAATACAGTGTATGTACAACGATAAGGGATTACTCTCCGGATGAGTTTTCATTCTCTGTCGGGGACATTTCTGGTTTTTTTTACTTAGATGATCACCGTAACTGGAAGGTGAGAAGTAAGGATAAAATTATTGTTGAAGTAAATGAAAATGACTTTACAGAAGTTGAAACACCTCCTTATAAAGGACATTTTGGTAATCCCGACATTAACTTCCCAACTCGTAAATACCTATCAAAGATAACTCTGATAGATGGAAGAGGAATAAAATATATTTTTGGGGCATCTCCAAATTCAAAAGAAATGGTAGATGGTTTAGCCCTTGTTAAAACATGGTATTTAAGTAATGTGATTTTTCCAAATGGAAAAATAATATACTTCAATTACGAAAAAGGGTCGGATGTAAGTTCTTTATACCCCTCCTCTTACTCTTTCAATAGCGGCGTTAGATATGATACCCGTTCAATTCTTGCAGTATATCTTAAAGATATTCAAACTGAAAACCAGCAGATAACTTTTTTTAGGTCTGAAAGAACCGGGGAGCTTGCAAAATTGGATTCCGTTATTATTAACTCAAAAACTGGATCCGGGAAATTTAAGAGATTCATGTTTGGTTATTCAGGTACTCCAAAAGATAGATTAAAACTTTCTTCCTTTGTACAAAAGGATAATAATGATCAGGCTATTTATAAATATTCTTTACTATATGATTCCCGTACTTTTGTTTCGAATCGAACTGATCACTGGGGATATTATAACTCAAAAACATATCAGTCCAGTAATTATTCCAGCTTTTTTGAATCACGTGATGCTGACACCTTAAATTGTCGTGCAGAATTATTGAAACAGGTAATTTATCCGACGGGAGGATATACAGAGTATACCTGGGAGCCACATGATTATTCAAAGGCAGTTGCTGATGCAAGAAGCACTGGGCTGATTGATTACGATATAAAAAAATATGCAGGAGGTGTTCGCATTAAGCAAATTACCAGTTTTGATCAGAACGGTAATAAGCTGGATGAAAAAAAATATTCTTATGTAAATGATTTCTCACCACTTAATTCCGGTAACGGGTCATCGGGTATATTATATGCTAAACCCAGTTATTCATATTATTCCGGTTTGCTTTATTATTTTTTACCCTCTATTCCATTGTGTGATAACAATAGAGGAAGCCATGTTTCTTATTCTGAAGTAACTGAAATAAACGCTGACGGAAGTTATACAAAAACTGACTTTTCAAACTTTGATAATGGCATTAATAATGAGTATATGGACGAAGCTGCCCTAAATAATACAAGTTATCCTCCCGCTTTACTTACTCCGGAATATATATCAAATTCACATGAAAGAGGGTTTCCATTGAGACAAAGAACTTATACGGCTTCAACAAAGTTATTAAGTGAGAGTGTATTTGATTATGAAAGGTTTAATAAATCCAATGAGTTTGTAAAATCATATATAGGAGCCGTTTGGTCTGATGGCTCTGATTGGCAAAGCGGACTTGCATGGTGGGGCTCTGCGATAAAAATTTACACTAACCCCTATTTGCTTAAAAAGGAAACTGATATTCTTTATGATATAAATGGCTTAAATCCGGTAACTACAGTTAAGTCCTATGTGTATGATGATTATCGGCAGGTGAAGAATATCGAAACTACAAGGAGCGAGGGTGATACCAGGTTAAAGGAGTACCTCTATCCATATAATTTTACCAATCAGCAAATTTATCAGGAGATGATTGCGCGCAATATGTGGTCGGCTGTGATTGAACAGGATGATTACAAAATTGAAGGGGGAAGCAGGAATTTTCTGTCTTCCAGCCATACTGACTATGGATTCTGGAATTCAGATAATCAAATTTATCCGTTAAAGAAGATTAGCAGAAAAGGAAATGGACCGGCAACAGTATTACAGCAATTTTATGGATATGATAGTAATGGGAATGTTTTAAGCGAATCAAGGGAAAACGGCCCCAGACAGTGTTATGTATGGGGATATAGCGGACAGTACCCGGTAGCCATTGCGGAAAATGCACAGAGTGAGGAGGTAGCTGTTGCCAATTTTGAGGATCAGACGGACAACTTTCCGGTTTCGGGAACAGTTAAAGACTGGACGCTTCCGGCCGTTGATCAAATCACCTTCCGCTCCTGGTTCAGCCCTGATAGTTACACCGGATTAAATAGTTGTAAAGCCCCTTTGCTGAACAGCAAAACATTGCCTTCAGGTACCTATAAACTTTTATTCTTTGCAAAAGGGAGTGGTACTTTAACTATCAATGGAATTCAGAAAACCGTAAGTGATAGCTGGAAATATTATAAGATCATTCTATCTGATATTACGGGCATTACTATAAATAATCCGGGTTCGGTTTTAATCGACGATTTGAGCCTTATTCCCGTGAATGCAGAGATCAGCACATCCACATATAAACCTCTGGTTGGCATGACCAGCCTCATAGATCCTTCCGGCCAGACAACGTTTTACGAATACGATAACCTTAACCGGCTATCTGCTGTCAGAGATCGGAACAGAAACCTGGTTAAAAGCTGCTGCTATAACTACTATAACCAGGTAATTAATTGTGAAGGGACTGGTAATTTTAAAAATGAGGAGATCTCGGTAAGCGTGGAGCGGAATAACTGCGTAACGGGTTATGCCCCGGGGCCCGAAACAGAGTATACGGTGCCGGAGGGAAAATATGCGTCTAAACTTTCTCAGGCAGATGCCAATCAAAAAGCAAGGGCAGATATAGATGAAAACAGCCAGTTATATGCCAATACAACCTGTAAATGTTATAAGGTGATCTATGCAAGACTTGAGGTGGTTCCAACCCGAGCGGTTCTTCTTGAGGGGGATGTGGATGAATCACTTTATGAATACCGGGGAGATCTTGTTGTTCACTTTTACAAGGATGCACAAAAAAACCAGCCGGTAAATGTAACAGACATCGAATTGGATGTTTATCTGCATGTAGACCAGGAAGCAGGCATTTATCCTCCTATAGGCACCCCTTTCATTCTTAGATGCGAAGGAACAAGTGAAGTAATGTTAAGTGATATTGCTTTTAAAGAGGAGTTTGCGCAGCGGAATCCCCAAACCGGAGAATTTCAGGTAATAAATGTTAAAAATTATCAGCATCACCTGATACCGAGTCCCCGTTACATTATTGAAAACTAATAAAGGAAGCCTGTATATGAAAACTTATAGTTATTATCTGTTACTTAAAGCGCTTTTAATCTGTTTTGGGGTTGTAATTTTTATTCACGGGGTTCAGGGTGCGGGTATGGAAAGAAGCAATAAGGTAAATAATGAGGATCTGATCTTTTATAATGGCACTTCTCAAACCTTTACCATAACGCTTCTTGACAGGAATGACGGAGATATCATGACCCTGGCGATTGTTCCGGGAGTTAATAACCTTGGTCCTTTGGAGGAGAGCTCCTATACTTTGACGATGCCTCATATACCGGCTGTAACTTCGGGGGCAATGAGTTTTTACTGGGGATGCAGCGGGTTTCCTTCCGACGAATGGATCATTTTAGGAGATAATATGATCATCGAGGATTACTGGCTGCCAGCAGGATGCATCAACCGGATATCTCTGAATGAAGAGCCTAATTATGTACCTCCGGTACCTCCTGAAAACTTTGATCTGATTTTCTATAACGGCACTCGGGAGGAATTTACTATCAGGATGGAAAGCACTGGTTTTGCTAATGGAGAATATTATCAGGCGTTTAACATTGTTCCCGGGGAAAATAACCTGGGCGCATTTCATTCAGCATCTGTAACTATGTTTTTTCCATCGGAATATAATATACTGCCGGGCTCAACTAAACTTATCTGGAATTGTAATGAAGTAGAGACAAGTGAACTGGTAGCTAAGGACTGGCAAACGTGGATTAAGGATAAGCCTTTATTTGCAAGCAGTTGCGGGTATCATATAGGGCTGTTTCCCGTACCTGAGAAGAATATTGATCTTACGTTTCAGAATAACACCAGCAATTTATTTACTATAAGCCTGCTTAAAAGATCGGGCCAGGAGTATTCATTCAATGTTTCTCCTGGCATAAATAATTTAGGGATAGTTACTGAAGGGGAATATCAATTGCATACACCTGTTTTACCGGAAATCGTTACAGGGGCTGTAAAGCTGACATGGGAAGGAGTGCTTGTGCCGGAGACTGACTGGCATAAAGGTGAGGAAATGGAATTAGACTGGAAAAGGCTTACAGCAACGGCGAATAGCCCGCAACTGATCCTGGCGGTCGATCCGGATTATGTTCCCCGGCTAAATAAGCCAGACTATACCAGGAACTTTATTGCTGCAAATACCTATCGGAGTGCTTTTGATAGTATTCCTTCAAACCCCGACGCAAGTTATATCAATCAACAGGTTGTTTATTACGATGGACTTGGCCGGCAGGCCCAGAGCATACAGGTAATGGGGAGCCCCGGCTACCAGGATCTGATTGTTCCTTATGAATATGATGCGATGGGCCGAGAGGCCAGAAAGTATTTACCTTATGTAAGCGGTCTGGATATTGCTGCTTTTCGCTATGATGCGGTTAATAAAGTCAGAGACTTTTATAATCCTTCGGGTTCGGGCGCTCAACTGCCCGGCGGCATAGCCCGTAACACGGCTGCGTTTGCAGAAGTTCGCTTTGAACCTTCTCCTCTGAGCCGTGTGGTAGAGCAGGGCGCTCCGGGAGCCGACTGGCAGATTGGCTCGGGTCATACGGTAAGGACGGACTATTACAGTAATGATGCTTCTTCGTTAAGTGCAGGAAGCGGGCTTTGGGCTAAGAAATATGGAGTGACGGTAAGTTCAGACGGAGTAAGGTCGCTGGCAGACCAGGGCAGTTACGGGATAAATCAGCTGTATGTCACTGAATTGAAAGATGAGAACTGGAAAGAAAGTGATGGAAAAGCGGGAATCATCCATGAATATAAAGATAAAGACGGAAGAATTGTCCTTAGAAGAATATGGGATGATTTATCGGCGGCGCTGTCAACATATTACATTTATGATGACTATGGTAATTTAACCTACGTATTACCACCTAAAGCGGAAGCAGATAACGGGGGCATTAGTGCTGATGTTCTTAATAACCTTTGTTATCAATATGACTATGATGACCAAAACCGCATTTGGAAAAAGAAGCTTCCGGGGAAGGAATGGGAATATATAATATATAATAAGCTTGACCAGATAGTAGCCGGGCAGGATGGAGAACAGCGTAAGCGGAATGAGTGGTCTATTATCAAATATGATGGATTGGGCCGTACGGTGATTACCGGACTGTGGAATAATAACAACACCCCCATCACCCCACAGGCATTAAGGGAACTGGTATATACTACCCGGCAGTGGGATGTCAAAAATATCGCCCGGGCGAATGGCTATCAGATAGACAGTTATCCCCAGGTTTTAAACACTGTACTTACTGTGAATTATTATGACAGCTATGACATTCCGGATCTGCCAGCGGATTATGACCGGCATATCAACTATAGCGACAGGACAGGTGGGCTGAATACCGGGAGTAAGGTTGCTGTTCTGAATAAGCCCCTGGACATGCTGTGGGCAATGAACTACTATGATGATGAAGGCAGAGTGGTAAAGAATATCAGTCAGCACTATAAGGGGGGCGTACTGAATGAAGGCAATTATGATGAAACGGATTGCACTTACAGTTTTATGGATGAACTGTTAAGCAGCATCAGAAGCCATAAAGTAAGCGGAGCAGAGCAGGTAAAGATCAGAATCCGGTATGAGTATGATCATATGGGCAGGAAGATCAGTACGTGGCAGAAGATCAATAACGCCGACAGTGTCCTTCTTTCAAAAAATGACTACAATGAAATCGGGCAGCTGATAAGAAAAAATCTTCATTCTGCCAGCGGAGGGCAACCGATAGCAGAAGACTTAAGTTTGAATGGTTCTGACGTTGTTCAGCCCGGACAGCAAAGAACTGTTACTGCGGCAAAGAGTATTACCCTGCTTCCTGGTTTTGAAGCCAAAGAGGGCTCTGCATTTTACGCACACATCAGTGCCCAGACATTTCTTCAGACGATTCAATATGCTTATAACGAGCGCGGCTGGCTCAAACAGATCAATACTCCCGGCGAAATCACCGGAGAAAAAGCGTTCGGGATGACCCTGTTATATAACGATCATGCAGAAGCATCGGGGAAACAGTATAACGGCAATATCAGTGCGGTAATCTGGCAGACAAAAATCCCTGCAGCTTACCAGAGTTCTTTCCCTCAGGAGCAGCAAAGCTATGATTACAGGTATGATAAGCTGAACAGGCTGACATTAGCGGATTATACCACGCCCGGCAAGGCGGGATACTTTAATGAAAGCCTGAGTTATGATAAGGGCGGGAATATGGTGTCGCTCAGCCGTACAGGCAACGGCAGTGAGATAGACAGTTTGAGCTATACCTATGAGAACAGCGGGCAGAGCAACCGGTTGTATCGTGTAACAAACCTCAGCGGGGATAATCGAGGGCAACCTGCGGGGGCCGCCGCAGAGTATACCTATGATGAAAACGGGAGTATGATCTCTGACAGTAAGAAGAACATTCGCATGGAGTACAACCAACTGAACCTTCCGCAGAAGATAACAGTTGGAGGCAATCAGATAATTACGTATTTTTATGATGCGGGGGGAAGAAAATTGAGAAAGGAAGGCCCGGCAGGGAACAGGGACTATATCGAAGGCATAGAATACGATAACGGGAACCTGGAGTTCGTTCAGACCGAAGAGGGCCGTGCGGCAAAGAACGGCGATGATTACAGTTACGAATATATGCTGAGGGATCATCTGGGGAATACCCGTGCAATGGTGAAGCAGGACGGCAGTATCTTACAGGTAAACGATTACTACGCCTTCGGGATGCAAATGGATCATAACAGGATTAATCCGAGTCTGGACAACCGGTATAAATACAATGGCAAGGAGCTGCAGGATGAACTGGGGTTGTATGATTTCGGGGCAAGGTTCTATGATGCGGTGGTGGGGAGGTGGATGGTGGTGGATCCGTTAGCTGAACAATACAGGAGATGGTCCCCTTTCAATTATGGTGTAGATAATCCTATACGTTTTGTTGATCCTGATGGCATGGGACTTGAAGATTGGGTGAAAGATAAATTCGGCAAAATTCATTGGGATCAGAATGCAACATCACAAAATACGACAAAAAAAGACGAGACATATATCGGTAGAGAATTCAAAACAAGAACTGCCTCATATTATAATGATGGATCGGTATTTTTTAAAAATGAAACCGAAGCCTATAATTATATGTGGGATAATAGTAATGCAGGAGGGCAGTCTTCAGCGATGAGAGAAAATGCTGCGTGGCTAACGAAAGACGGTGTTGCGGTGTTACCAACAAGTGGAACAACTTCTGACGGAAAGCCTTTTAAAAATGGAGTGGATGGAGCAACATTTAATATTTATGATGTGGAAGGTAAAGGAAATAGTCTTTCTGTTAATTTTCATGACCAGATAATTCATCCTATAGCTTCTTTGCATACTCATCCAGGAGGCGGAGTTTTTACAGATGGTCGTCCAAGCTCAAAAGATATAGGGTTTGTAAAGACAAGCCTTGTACCTGGCTTTGTTATTCATCCGACTGATGTTTATGGAGTTTCCGTTAGCGATGCTCGTTCGAATCAGTATCAAACGATTATGACACATAATCAATTATTAAGGCAGGGCTTTAAACTCATCCCCAATTTAAATTTACTTCAATGAATAAGAAATTTTGCAATTTTGGGCTATTTTTGGTCTTCTTTTTAGCATTTTGCAGTGAAAAAAATAAAAGAATTTCTCATGCTGAATCATTTATGAAGTTGATATCCGAGAATAGAGAAATCAATTCTCATCTAAAAGAGGCTTTCGGGATAGAAGACACTTCTAACACAAAGATTTTGAAGGTTTTAATTTCAAGGAGATACTCTGATGTCAGGATTACAGTAAGTCAAATTTTCCAACCAGAAGATTTGAATGATTTACCAAGCGATTTCTTTTTCTATCAAAGAGGCCTTTTTCTTCTTTATGACGGCTCAGAAGTGATTTTTAATGAAAGAATGACTAAAGAAAATCTAAATTCCGTTGTTTTGCAGGCCAAGGTTAAGCTGGATAGTTCCCAATATATGATATATGATAGTCGTGTTGTACAGTTCGATATTAACTCAGATAAAAAAGTTAAATTTAACTTTCCGCCGATAAATCCTTACGATTTAAGAGAAGTGCCAGCTAATCCAAAATGGAAATTAAATAAATGAGATAATATTATCAGGGTTTCGGGGCCAGGTTCTATGATGCGGTGGTGGGGAGGTGGATGACGGTGGATCCAAAAGCTGAATTAGGCAGAAGATGGTCTCCTTATAATTATGCCTTTGATGACCCCTTACGTTTTATTGATCCGGATGGCATGGTTCCTTCTCCTTTGGAAGCTGCATTAATGTCAAAACAAATATATGGAGATAAGGTTGAACTAAAAGGAGGATGGCTGCGATCTAATGCGATGCCTAATCTTAATTACAATAGTGATAATGGTGTAAAATCGGCGTTATATCAGCGGACAGTCGATGGAAAAACCGAATACACATACGTAACAGCTGGAACTGAAAATGGAAAAGATTGGAAGAATAATGCTCAACAACTCGTGGGTATTTCAGAACAATATGAGCTTTCTGTAAACAATGCAAAAGAGCTAAGGAAAGGGCTTGAAGGGGAAACTAAGTTTTGCCGGGCATTCTCTTGGAGGGGGGCTTGCAGAAGCCAATGCACTGGCTACCGGAGAGCATGGCCTTACTTTTAATGCTGCGGGGTTAAGTATGTTTACTAAGGGTGGGATAAAGAGCTCGGAAAACGTTGATGCCTACATTATGAGAACTGATCCTTTAAATCTTGTTCAGGGAAATTTTAGTCCTCTATCTCCTACAGCCGGAGGAAATAAGCATTTTTTGAGTCCCCGAAGCTTAAGTGGCATTTATAACGGACATAGCATTGATACAATAATAGAGGCTCTCAGTCAGCCAACAGTGACTCAACAACTCATTAATACGCTTAAACAGGCTTTAACCGTTCCTTCATTTTTAACTAATCCATATTGATACTATGAAAAAAGTGATCGTGATCGGCTTATTATCATTATTTATATTAAGCTGCTATGACAGAGAGAAAAAGGTTGATAAAAATGAATTACTTGGTTTTGATTACAGACTGTTTCAAGATACCCCCGCCTGGACATTGGCTAAAGCAGTCGAAGACGAGGATATAACAGTGATTAAAAGAGAGGTTATGACCAAAGGAATAAGACCAGACTATCGGGAACAAAAGTATGGAGGAACTCTTTTAATGATTGCTATAAGGAATGACCGTTTCAAATCAGCAAAAGCATTGTTAGAGCTTGGGGCTAATCCAAACTTGGGGAATAAATACAGGGGGACCAGTGCTATGATATTTGCGTCTAAAGCGAAGTCACCTAAATATCTTAAATTACTTCTTGAACATAAGGGCGACCCGAATTCAATTGAAGCAGCCCCAACTAAAGAAGGCGACCGGTCCAGAGAAACGGCTCTGATAGCAGCAATTTCTTATTTGAATGACAATAGCCTTGAAAAAGTAAAATTGCTGGTTGAAGCGGGTGCCGATATTAATTATGTTACTAAAGGGCAGCTAAAATCGGCACTTTCAACAGCTATGATACTTGATAGAATGGATGTAGTATTATATCTGCTGCAAAAAGGTGCAAATTATGAAAAAGCCTTGTATATCATGTCTAATGGTCACAAAGTTTATATTCTGGAAGGTTTGAGATGTTGTATGTTCGATCTGAATTCCAGGCAACATTTATTAAAAAAACAAATAGTATATTTTTTAAAGAGTAAAGGATTAGATTATTATAAAGAACCGATTCCCGAACGGATATTGAAAAAAATTAAGGAAAGATTACCTGATAATTGGAAAAACTATATAGAGAAATATTAAATAGATTCTTAGTAACTGGCAATAACAGTTAGATTATGGGGCACGGTTCTATGACCCGGAGACGGGCATATGGATGGTAATAGATCCCTTAGCGGAGAAGATGAGAAGACGGTCTCCGTATAATAAATTAATATGAAGGTGGTCACTCGGTCGCGAAAATAGTGCCTTCACACGTTTGCGGACATATCGGTAAGAAGGGTACCAAAAGGTGGTTTCAGACCGTTGTATTGTGAATAAACAGCAAAGCGCCACTCACTGGGGCTTTGATATTATCCAAAATATCTTCTTTGGCAGGTTCTCCATCGTTTTCAATTTTTTTAACGTACTGCAGGTTTTTAGCCAGTTCTACAAAGTGGCTGTATTCCTTATCTGTGGTATATACTGTTACGTATCTCATACTATTTTAGCTATTTGAATATTTTGCCGAAAGAAGGCTTGAAATTGCATTAGGCCCTTTTTGTTCTCTGATTTTTTTTATGTTTTTGCCTTCGCTTATCATCCGAATAAACCAGTGTTAAATTACAAGTATTAAGTCGTAAGTTATAAGTATCAATCGCCTTAAATCCTTTATTTTACAAAGATGTGATACATTATTTTATCTTTAACTTAGCACTGTTGTTTTTACAAGGTAAAATTAGTCAAAAGGGAAATATACGCAATAAAAAATTATGGTATCTGTAGTGAAGCTAGCCGGTAGCCGGTGCGATACGGGGTAGGTAAAGTATTCTAAACAAATCACCATTTCCAATATTTTATTCTTCTTTTAAATTTTATTTTTTATTCTAAAAAGCTTTCTTAATTTAGAGCAGTAAACCTTCCAGGTACCATGAATGCTATTTACAAAAGAAAAATTGAGGCCTATACCTTAACAGAGATATTGATCGTACTGGTTATTATCGGTATACTGGTGCTTTTAGCACTGCCAAATCTGATGCCGCTGATCACAAAAGCCAAAAGTACGGAGGCGAAATTACAGTTGGAGCACGTGCATACTCTTGAGAAGAATTATTTTTATGAGAAGTCGAAGTATACTTCGGACCTGAATGAGCTTGGATTTATCCAGGAGAAACTAACTACCGACGGCAAAGACGGAAGGGCGAACTACAGGATTGAGATTGTGCAGGCGGGGCCAACAAACTTTCTTGCCAGGGCAACAGCCGTAGCCGACTTTAACGGTAACGGAACTTACAATGTATGGGAGATCGATCAGGATAAAAACCTGAAAGAAGTAGTAGCCGATTAGATGCTTATAAAAACACTGCTTATCATGAACCTTTTGTTCGTCTTTTATCAGGATCTGCGCTACAGGGCGGTATACTGGCTGGCGTTTCCGCCGCTGCTGGTATTGTTGCTTCTGCTTGCCTATCGTGATAACAGTCCGGCTTTGATGATGATAAACAGCGGATCTAATCTGGCTTTCCTTTTGGTGCAATTTGCGGCGCTCAGCCTTTATTTTTCCCTGAAAAGGAAAAGGTGGGTAAATATTACGCGCGGATTGCTGGGCTGGGGGGATATCCTGTTTATACTTTGTCTGGCATTTTACTTTTCGCTGCTTAATTTCCTGCTGTTTTATATAAGCAGTCTTATTGTGGTTTTGCTGCTAACCGGCTTATCATTCCTGATGAATAAAAAGGCCGGGAAAAAGATCCCTCTTGCGGGGATGCAGGCTTTACTCTTTGCCCTGCTGATGATAACCGGCTGGGTGACCGGGGCGTTTAACCTGACCAGTGATAACTGGTTGTTAACTTTCATGAGCCGATGAGTACGTTCGATGAAATTTCGCTTTCGGGAGAGGCTGTCCGCCTGCTGAGCCGTGATCAGGCCTGGCATTACCGGATCGTGCCTAAGGAAGACAGCGGGTCCGCCCTTACCTTCTATTGTGAGGATAGTGCAGATGACTATGCGCTTTCTTCCGAGCTGGAGATCATCCTGGGAAGAACGGTGATCCTTGAAAAAATATCCTCCGGGGATGTAGACCGGCTGCTGTCCACCTACTATTTCCGCGAACAGGCGCGCAGCGACTTAAAAGCTCCGACTTTTACCATCGGGGGAAATGAATTCCTGGATAACCTGATCTCTGAAGCTAAAGGTCTTAAGAGCAGTGATATTCATATCGAGGCTTATGAGCATAAATGCCGGGTGCGGGTAAGGATAGACGGGATGATGGTAGAGCGTTACCTGCTTAATAAAGAGGAATACCCTGCCCTGGTGAATAAGATCAAGATCATGGCGAACCTTGACATCGCCGAAAAGCGCCTGCCGCAGGATGGCCGCATCAATTATAAAAGTCCTGATGAAGCGTTTGATATCCGGGTATCCGTGCTGCCGACCCTGCACGGGGAGAAAGTGGTGCTGCGCCTTCTTAATAACAGTGCCACCGATATCGACCTGCATAGTCTGGGCCTTTCAGATTTCGATCTTGACAATTACCTGCAGGGGGTGAAACGCCCTAACGGGATCCTGCTGATCAGCGGGCCTACCGGTTCGGGCAAGACGACCACCCTTTATGCTACTTTAAAATTACTTAATAAGGAAACCCGCAATATCCTGACCATTGAAGACCCTATAGAATATACCCTGGAGGGAATCAACCAGGTGCAGCTTAAGGAAAGTATCGGACTGACGTTTGCTTCGGCCCTGAGGACTTTCCTGAGGCAGGACCCGGATGTGATTATGGTGGGAGAAATAAGAGATACAGAAACCGCGAATATGGCCATAAGGGCAGCGCTCACGGGTCACTTAGTCTTATCAACGATCCATACCAATTCGGCCTGGGGAACGGTCTCCAGGCTGATGGATATGGGTATACCGGGTTTCCTGGTGGCCAGTACGCTGAATACGACGGTTGCCCAGCGGCTGGTGCGGCGTCTTTGCCCTTCCTGCAAGCAGAAAGCGGCGGCGGAGCCTGATATGTATCCTAAACAATTTAAGCCTTTCTTCGAAGTGCATGAGCATTATGTGGCTAAAGGATGTGAAGCTTGTTTTTATACGGGGTACAAGGGAAGAAAGGCTGTTTATGAGGTGATTCCGGTAGATCAGGAGTTATCGGTAGAAATAAAACAGGGAAACATGTATGTCGATCCTCTGCTGAAAGAGAGAGGGATAAAAACGCTGGCTGAGAATGCCTTCGGACTTTTTGCCGGAGGGGAGACATCCATAGAAGAAATATATCCATTACTGTTCAGTTATTGAGGGGGCTGCCGGGTGTTTGCCTGGTTGTTTCATCATCTCCTGCAGGAACAAATTTAGTCTGATGAAGAAATTTTACTTTAAAAAATGTGGCAGGGTAACAACGGTGTTTTTGTTGTTGCTGACGCTGGGATTTCAGGTTGCGAAAGCTCAGCTACCGGCGCAGGAAGATCGGATGCGGCTGATTGAGGAACGCCTGAAGATCCTTTCGGGAACCGTTCAGGGACTGAACCAGAAGGTACAGCTTTCGATGTCGGGGGCTTCGGCGCAGGAATTTCTGCGGGCCCTGGCGCAATCGAATAACCTGAACATTAATATCGACCCGCAGCTTAACTTTAAGATCTATAATAATTTCACCAATGAGACAGCACTGAATGTGCTGCTGTTCCTGGCAAAGGAGCATAACCTGGATATCAATATGATCGGCTCGATCATGTCCATCAGGGCAGTACAGGAACCGCGCCTGAGCATACCGCCCAGGGAAATTAAAGTACGCTATAACGGGCCGAACAATACCCTGAGCCTGGAACTGAACAACGATACCCTGGGGCAGGTAGCCCGCAGGATCACGCAACTGAGCCAGAAGAATGTGGTGGTGCCTGTAGCCCTTCTGACGAAAACAGTTACCGCCTTCTTTTCTGATGCCCCCTTCGATGTAGCCCTGGAGAAGCTGGCTTATGCCAACAACCTGAAGCTGACCCAAACGGCGGATAATGTATATATTTTCCAGGCCCTGGGTGAGAATGAAGAGCTGTTTATCAATAGCGACAGGAATACGGATGTCCGCCGTAACCCGCGTCCTTCCGTCAGTGCGCAGGGCGCCGGAGGCGGCACATTTTCTGTTTACAGTAAAAACTCGGCAGCGGGGAAATTGCTGACCGTGGATGCTGCCAATTCTCCCATTATCGACCTCGTGAAATCGGCATCGCAGGAGGCTGGAATTAATTATTTTATCTATTCGGACATTAAAGGGACGATCACTACCAAAGTGAGCAACATTACTTTTAATGGTTTCCTTACCTCTATGTTCCAGGGAACGGATTATACTTACCGCATTGATAACGGCATTTACCTGATCGGTGAGCGGAGGCTGGAAGGGCTGAGGAGCAACAAGGTGATCCAGTTGCAGAACCGGTCGGTGGATACGGTGCAGTCTATGATCCCTACCGAGTGGCGCAAAGGGGTGGAGATCAAGGAATTCAGGGAGCAGAACACGCTGCTGCTGTCGGGTTCGTCTCCCCAGATCATGGAGATTGAGAATTATATTAAGCAGATCGACCGGCTGGTGCCTATGGTGCTGATTGAAGTGACCCTGATGGATATACGCAAGGGGAAGACGGTAAGTACGGGTATTAAGGCGGGAGTGTCTGACAGCGTGACAACCGGGGGGACTATCCTTCCCGGGATTGATTATACTTTTGGCGCAAAGTCGATCAATGATTTCCTGTCGCGGCTCGGGAAGAATAATTCGGTGAACCTGGGCCGGGTAACGCCTAATTTCTATGTCAGCTTAAATGCCCTGGAAGCCAATAATAATGCGGAGGTGCGGCAGGTGCCCAAGCTTTCTACGCTGAACGGGCATACGGCGAAACTGAGTATTGGAAGTAAAAGGTATTATAGTACTAAAACACAGAATGTGCTGGGTTCTTTTACGCCCCAGACGGTGGTGACTGAGCAGTTTACCGCGGTAGATGCAAGTCTCAATATAGATATCCAACCGATTGTTTCGGGAGATGACCAGGTAACGCTGAATATAAGTGTGGATATTTCGGACTTTATCGGTAATCCTCCTCTGAATGCTCCACCCCCGACTTCTACAAGCAAGTTTGTATCGATTATCCGTGCAAAAAATGAAGATATGATCGTACTGGGAGGGCTGGAACGTACGGAGAACAGTGAATCGGGATCGGGGATACCACTGCTGGCAAGGATTCCGATATTGAAATGGTTTTTCAGCAGCCGGGAGAAAACGACGAGTAAGGTGGTGACGGTGGTGTTTATAAAGCCGACGATAATGTATTAGTATCAGGTATCAAGTATCTGGTATCAAGACTGGGGGGATATTTATGGGGGAGTGATAAGTTGTGGGGTGATGAGTGATAAGTTATGGGTTATGAGTGATAAGTTATGGGTTATGAGTGATGGATGGGGGATGAGTTATGAGTTATGAATGATGAGTTATGAGTTACGGGCCTGGGGCCATGGAATATAAATGAAGTTTTTGGAAAAATATCAATGGTTGAACTCCTGTACGGGGGTGGAACTTCACATTCTTCCGGATGGGGCGTATGACTGGAGGGTGTGTTCGGTTTCGCTGGCCGGGAATTCGCTGAATATTGATTCGAAAACTGAAGTGCCGGGGGATACAGCGGCGGTTTTAAAGAAGTTTCCTAAAGATAAACCTTTGGCACTGACGATTACAGGGAAAGGGGTGCTTATCAGGAAAGCGCCCGCGATGGAAGAGATCGGTGAGAACCAGCTCAACCAGGTATTTCCTAACCTGGAGGCAGACCAGTTTTATATACAGAACTTTATCAGCGGGGGGCAATCGTTTGTTTCCATCATCCGCAGGGAAATAATAGATGGCCTTATGGATGTATTATCGGCTGAAGGACTGAATATATTGCTGCTGACTATCGGTCCCTTTACGGCCTCGCATATATTAAAACAGCTGAATACGTACGGACAGGAGATCTGTTTTGACGGACATGAGGTACAATACAACAAAGAATGGGAATGGACGGAATACCGGTATGCCGCCGGAAAGAAATCGGAGTTTCCATTGAAGATCGATCTGGAGTCTATTCCCGAACAATACCTGCTGGCTTATGCCGCTGCTTTTCAACTGGCCTTATATCCCCGGCTGGCGGCAGTTTCTTTACCGGTGGGACAGGCGGAAAATAACCTGTATGAATTTCAGCAGAAGCAGCAGTTTCAGTTCAGGGCGGGATGCATCCTGGCTGTCTTTTTTGTGGTCCTGTTGCTGAACTTCCTGCTTTTTAGTTATTATAATTCTGCAAATGAGGCCCTGCTCTCGCAGGTGAGCCAGAGTTCTGCAGGCATTGAGAGCCTGCGGAATACGGAGAAGGAGATCGCTTCCAATGAGAAGCTGCTGAAAGAACTGGGCTGGAGCAGGGGCGTCCGCTATGCCTGGATTGCCGATCAGTTGGGGCAGACCGTTCCGGCGGGCCTGTCGCTCAGGGAGATTGCCATCAACCCGCTCAATACCGTGGAAACCGGCAGGCAGCGAAGGGAAGTGTATGATACCGGGAAAATTAAGATCAGGGGAGAGGCTTCCGACCCGGGTGCTGTTAATAACTGGCTTTACCTGCTGAAGGGAAAGAGTTGGGTAAAGGGGGTAAACCTCGACAGCTTTTCGCCTTCGTCTTCATCGGGCGACAATAAACAGGAATTTTCCATCACCATAAGCTATTGACGATGCTGAAAAATCTTACATACCAAACTAAAAATCGGCTTCTTCTTCTGGGGGCGGCACTCCTGCTGCTGCTCTCCTGGCCGCTGGCCCTGCGCAAAACCTTTGATTCAATTTCCCTGCATCACGACCTGAACCGCCGTCGTGCAGACAAAAGTGACTTATCTTATAACCCTCAATATCTCAGCGAAAAGGACCGGACTTTAGACCATCTCCTTTCGCGCTATACCCTTGATTCGGCTGAATGGAAGAATGAGTTCTGGCTGAAAGTTTCGGGGGCAGCTACGGGCAAAGGGATTACTGTTAATTATACGCCTGAACAGATGAAGCTTATGGCCGATACCGGTAAAAGCAAAGTGATCAGGCAGAATATATCGTTTAGCGCCGGGTATGGAAAACTGATGGCTTTGCTGGATACTCTTGAAAGGATGGAAGGAGTGGGATTTGTCAGCTCGGCGAAGTTTGAAAGGGTGAAGAATATGAATGCTGAAGGCGGGGATAAGTTGTATCTGAGGACGGTGTTTGGTGTGGTGAGAAAGGAGGAAAAAATGAATTGAAAAATAGGAATTACCTAATCTATAATCAAAATGTTAGTATTAATCTTGAACAGATTGGAAAGGCTTGACTACCTTATCCGGTCGAAATCCACAGGGACGCCCGTGGAACTTGCTCAGAGGCTGGATATTTCTCAGAGGACTCTCTACGAGTTTATTAGCGAGATGCGGGATCTGGGTGCGTGTATTAAATATTCAAAACGGAGGCAGACTTATTATTATGAGAAGAATGGTAGGTTTTGGGTAGGGTTTAGAGAGGGGTGAAGTATCATTACCCTGCCCAGGTAGCATCAAAAAAATATTATAATTCCAAACTGCGGTGTGGTCGCAGTCTGGAGTTGTAATATTGTCTCAGAGAAATTAAATTATAAGATAGAAGATATAGCATGAAACTATCATCCATCCTCATCATGATCTGCGCAGGGCTTCTTTTTACAATCAGCCCAGCAGGGGCGCAGAACTTATATCATCACCTACAGCCGATAGAATCCTTCTATAAACATCTTATTAGTGCTTATATCGAAATACAATGAATAGAATTGTAATTTACTTAGTCTTAACATGCTTGTTCCTTGTCCCGCGTCATTCACAAATTTTTGCGCAAAACAGCCCGTTATCACAGAGTCTTGGGAAAATTATTCCAGCTTCGCCTGACGCTTCTTCCATTGCGATGTATCAGCAATATCCCGTAGACTATAAATCCGGGGTGCCTAACATCGAAATCCCCTTCTTTGAGATAAAAACGAAGATGGGTTCGATTCCGTTTAAATTGTCGTACCACACCGGAAAGATGAAGCCCGCCGAGCTGTGCGGCCCTGCAGGGCAGGCCTGGACCTTAAGTCCCAATTTGGGGATCAGCAGGTCGGTCAGGGGAGCTGAAGACGGACCGGGAAGGGGCTATCCCGCAAACCATAGCTGGGGCAGCGCAGATACGTATTATCCGGTCTATGTTGCCCAGAACACCAAGGACGAGCAGCCAGACAATTTTTTCTACTCACTGCTGGGTAAAAGCGGTGAGTTTATGTACAATAATTCGGGAGGCTTTTCGACTATTGAGTACGATCCGGTTCTTATTTCGCATTCTAATACCGATTCCTTTGAGATTACCGATGCCGATGGGACGATTTACAAATTCGGCACCTATTCAATAGAGAGCGGGACTGCTGTGGAATTTGGCACGGTCAGGGCAGAGCCGGTACGTAATTGCTGGAAGATCACCGAGATTATTTCGTACGATAAGGCAGACACCATCAAATTTAAATACAACACCACTAAAAAGACGTATACCATTCCATATTACAACATTCAATGGAAGGTAATTGAATTCCCCTGGAACAGCAATATGCAGACCCAGATTTACCAAACAGCCTATGCCCAGAGTGTAAACATGGGCTATCAAGTGCTCAGGCCAACCTGGATCTACCAGAGTGAACCCAATTATTACACCTTTGACGCTTTTTTACTTACCCCTCCGGGTGTGTCTGAATATAAGCTTCAGGTGACAAATTTGGCCCCTCCCTTTTCTGATCATCAGCGTAACTATTTATCTACCCTCGATTATGGGACTAGCAATAACGATGCGAACACCTTTAGTCAGGAAACCGTTGAAGAAATACAGATGTCGGAGATCCTGTTCCGGGGAGGAAAGGTCTCCCTTACATATAATGGTACGAAGCTGCAGGATATCGCCCTGTATGAAAACGCAGGAGGAAGCTATTCGCTGGTAAAAAAAGCCACATTGTATCAAACGGAGCTGACGTTCGATAGCCAGCCTGCATTTGCAGGCCAGAACCACCGGTATGGGCTTGATTCCGTAAAAATTTCCGGAGCAGATCTTGCAGGTGTAGAGACCTACCGGATGGAATATCAAAAAACTGCCGGCGGAAGCACCGGATTTGGGGTCTACAGTAACGCCGGTTCAGATATGTGGGGTTACTATAGTAGTGACTATGCCTTTGGAACCGTTCCAAAGCTGCTTTACAAGATAGACAGCTACAAATGGTACACGGCAATTCAAAGTTTAGAAAGCTCTTCCAGCGGGGCGCCTATGACTACTGCAGTTTATCTTGAAACAGGATCCCCCCAGGAGAAAACCAGCCCCCCGTCTCTTCCTCCTTCAATGCTGAAGAAAATATGGTACCCTACCGGCGGTTCGGCCTCCTTTGTTTTTGAAAGCAATGAGTACCTCTCCAGCAGCAACGCCGGGGGGAAACTCGTTTTCGGGGCCGGTTACCGCATCAAAGAGATTCGTTATACGGCATCCACCGGTCAGGATTCCATCACCAAATCATATCGTTACGGAGCAGGAGAAGGCGGATGGGGAGACGTCAGATACAAGCTCTACGATTATAATTTCATCTGCCAGCAATGGGTGAACACGGTAGCGCCGAACGCAGCAGGCAATATTTTGCAAAAAATAACCTATATCAACTCAAAGCCTAACCTGGACCTGTCCTTTGCTGACGGAGCCCCCTTGTTATACCAGGAGGTTTCAGAATATACCGGAAGTCCGTCAAACAACATAGGGAAAACAATATATAAGTACAACAATAACTCTTCTAATACCCAGTTTATTCCCTTAACCCCGATCCATCCCGACCCGAGAACCTATTGGAAAGATAGCTGGCCGGTTTCCGAAGAGAACTACCGGTATGTAAACGGAACTTACCAGCTGGCAAGCAAGCGCAGCTTCGAATACAGTTTCTATAACAAGGAAACTATCAGGGCCGGAATTGCCTATCAGAAGTATTACTCCTTAGGTTCAACCGATATGATCGATTACTTCACCTCCGCACCCGTAACGCCTGTTGAACATCTGACTTATGATATATTAACCGGCAATAAGAGACTTTCTTCGGTAAAAGATACCCTTTTTGAAGCAGGCAGCGGCAGGTATACTGCAAAGAGCAAGACGATCATCTATGATCCGCAGTACCTCTTTGAAACAAGCGAAAGCGAAACCAACAGCAGGAATGAGAACCTTACCGTTCAGAAATGGTATCCCTTCAATGCCTCATCCATCAGCGATCTTTCCGGCAGCCAGCAACAACTGATGAGCAGTCTTACAGGTGCAAACCGTTTGAATATTCTGGTGCAAACCAGCGAGTCGCGCAACAATCAGGTATTGTCGAAAGTTCGTCAGGACTTTTACCAGTTTGGTGTGGGAGGCAGGGTCTATCCTTCTGCTGTGAATGCCTCAACCCTGGATAACAACCTGGAGAAGAAAGTAGAGATCCTCCGTTATGACAATTGCGGAAATGTTTTGGAGCAGCGCAAACCTGGTGGACCCAGTGAAGTATATATCTGGGGCTATAACCAGCTATACCCGGTAGCAAAGATCGTGGGAAGCAATTACGATCAGTCTATCCAATACGTGAATACCACTTTATTAAATAACCCGGCCACAACCGATGTTGCGATGCGCACAGAGCTTCAAAAGCTCAGACAAAACCTTCCTGATGTACAAGTATGGACCTATACTTATGATCCTCTTAAGGGAATGACATCAGAAACGGATCCTGCAGATAAAGTGAGCTATTATGAATACGACCCTTACGGCCGGCTGAGTGTAATCAGGGACCAGAATATGCATATCATAAAGCGTTACGACTATCACTACAGGAAATAACAGAGGTAATCACTATTATAGATACACCCTAAAAAATATTTGTCAATGAAAAAAAATATTCTGAAGAACTGCTTACTTTTATTGTTCTTCTTTATTACATCTATGCAATTTGTTTTGTCCCAGGGCACGAGCAAGGCGGACGCTATTAATGCCGGAAATATAAATGCAGCAGTAAACGGATATTATTTTGGCGAGGCCAACAACTATACGGGAATTTATTCAAATAATTATGGCGGTTCCGGAGCCGACGTATGGTACAAATTCGAATTAAGTGAATATTCAGACATACGAATTTATCAATGTGGTTCCACGGTATCTTCCTCAGTTCTATATCTTTTAAATGCAAATGGCAATCA
The DNA here is from genome assembly GCA_015654985.1 of Sphingobacteriales bacterium. GTDB lineage: Bacteria > Bacteroidota > Bacteroidia > Sphingobacteriales > Sphingobacteriaceae > Arcticibacter. The sequence continues at coordinate 24,986 of JAATFW010000132.1, forward strand.
GCTGGCCTCAAATTCCGGGGACGGCCCATCGTGTCAGGGTCCGTTTGGCTCAATAGATACCAGCCTAAATGCAGGTATCTATTATCTCGTTTCTGAGTCAGATTTCACTGTAAGCTACAACAACATATTTACGCAAATAAAGGCAGTAGCCCAACCCCCAGGTTCAATTATGGCAACCGCTATTGATGCCGGAAATTTGAATAGTATATCAGGCTATTCTGATTCCCGTACTAATTCCGCCATTATGGGAAATAATCTTGGACAGCCTAGCCCGGATATCTTTTACAAATTCACGCTCAGTTTAAGGTCTGAAGTGAATATATCTCATTGTGGCTCTTCATTTGATACTTATGTTCATTTACTAAACTCAAGCGGCTCAAGTATTTCCTACAATAATGATAACGGCCCACTTTGCAATAGCACCGCTGCATCATTAAAAATGATATTGAACCCTGGTACGTATTACGTCGTCTCGGAAGGATATGGAACAGCAACCGGACAGATCACTACGAGTTTAAGCGCGGCATTTACTGAATGGGCTGACACGAACCTGGACCAAAATTACGTGGCAATCTTTACTCCGAGAGTAGAGGGAATTACTGATCCCTCTGTCCTGAGCTCCAAAGGAGCAGCAGAAGTGATGACGAATATTCAATATGTGGATGGCTTGGGGAGGCCATCTCAATCCGTTTTTGTTAGGGGAAACCCTACCGCCGATAAGAATATAGTGCAAATCTTCGGATACGACTCATTCGGAAGAGAAACGAAGAAGTATCTGCCTTACGCTGTAAGCTCCTCTAATGGAAACTATCAATCCATGCCAATCACCGGGCAGGGACAATTTTACAGTACTCCGCCTGCCGGAGTTGTTCAAATCCCAACGGCAAATAGTGTTGTTCTTTCTTTTTCAGAGGCTACATTTGATCCGTCTCCTTTAAATAGAGTTACCGAGCAGGGGGCGCCAGGCGCCGACTGGCAAATTGGGGCAGGCCATACGGTAAGAACGGCTTATTATACCAATGATCAGAATACAGACAATGAGGCAGGTGGTCGTTCAGTCCGCTTATACTATATTGATATAAACCGTACTACAGGGGCTAGGGCCCTTAACAAGCAGGGGCTTTATGGTAGCGGCCAGTTGTATGTAACGGAAACAAAAGACGAGAACTGGAAAGAAGGAGATGGAAAAGCGGGCATAACAGAAGAGTATAAAGATAAACAAAATCAGGTAGTCTTAAAAAGAAGCTTTAGCCGGAAAGCGGATAATAGTATGGAGACTTTATCTACATACTATGTTTACGATGATCTGGAAAATCTTTGTTTTGTTCTTCCTCCTGCTTCAAATCCTGATGATGAGGCCGCTGTTAGTCAGCTTCTTTTGGATAATTATTGTTACCAGTATCAATACGACGCCGACAACCGGATGTCTGCTAAAAAGATTCCCGGCAAAGGTTGGGAATATATCGTGTACAATATGCTGGATCAACCTGTAGCTACCCAGGATTCTGAACAACGTACCCGGAATGAATGGACGATTACAAAATACGATCTCTTTGGCCGTATTATCCTTACTGGCCTCTGGAACAATGGGAATGCTCCTATCAGTATTGATTCGCTGAAAAACAGAGTATACCGTTACACTCAATATGATTCGAAGAACGTGAACCAGTCTAATGGATACCAGGCTGATAGCTATCCTTTCAATCTGAATAGAGAGTTGACCGTTAATTATTATGACAATTACAATATCCCCGGGCTTCCCGCTTCATATGTCCGAACCGAGTTTAGTGATAAGTTAAAAGGTAAGCTCACAGCAACAAAAACAGCTGTACTAAATAACCCCGTTTCGATGCTGTGGAACGTAAATTATTATGATAGTAAAGGGAGAGTTGTAAAATCTTTTACGGAGCACTATAAAGGGGGTGTTTTTGCTGCCGGAAACTTTGATGAGACAGATCTGACTTATAGTTTTACGGATGAAATAAAGACCAGTACCCGAAGTCACAAAGTTGGAGGAACGGAGAAGGTAAAGATTAAAACCGAATATGAGTATGACCACGCCGGTAGAAAAACCAATACCTGGGAGACGATCGGAAGCGATCAAAGGATTCTGCTTTCCCAGAATAGTTACAATGAAATCGGTCAGTTAAAGGAAAAAAGGCTGCACTCTGTAAGTGGAGAAACCTCATCAGTTACCGACATCACCCTCGGCGCAGCAGATGCGGTCGCATCGGGTCAACAAAAGATAGCTACGGCTGGAAGAAGCATTACACTTTCTCCGGGCTTTCAGGCCTTGCAGGGATCTGTATTTACAGCGCGGATAGCTGACGGTTTCCTGCAAACAATCCGTTATGCGTATAATGAACGTGGCTGGCTGAAGCAAATAAATAGTCCTTCAAGTGTTTCTGCCGATTCGACGTTTGGCATGACTTTATTCTACAATGATCATGCAGTAGCTGCTAAAAGACAGTATAATGGAAATATCAGCGGAGTGCTCTGGCAGACTAAGATTCCATTGGCCTATCAAAGCTCGTTTATACAGGAGCAGCAGCGTTATGATTATACCTACGATAAGCTTAACAGGCTGGAATTAGCCGATTATACTACACCGGGAAAGATTGGCTATTTTAATGAAAGTTTATCCTATGATAAGGCTGGCAATATCCTGTCTCTAAAACGCAGCGGGAATAGCACCTCCAATATAGACGATCTTATTTATACCTATGAGGATAATAATCAGAGCAACCGTCTTGCCAGGGTGACGGATAACAGCGGAAATAACCAGGGGCAGTTGTCAGGAGAAACGAGCTATACCTACGACAGTAACGGTAACCTGCTCACAGATAATTTGAAAAGTCTGAATATCAGTTATAACCAGCTCAATCTTCCGGCACTCATTTCAAAAGCTGGCACAACAGAAACAATTACCTATATTTACGATGCAGCCGGACAGAAATTAAGAAAGGAGGTAACAGGAGGTAATCGCGATTATATTGGTGGTATTGAATACGGCAATGATGGTAATATTGAATTTATAAAGACGGAAGAAGGCAGAGCTGTAAATACCCATAATGGCTACAGTTATGAATATTTCATTAAAGACCATCTTGGCAATACAAGGGCAATTGTAAAGCAAGACGGTGGTATTATTCAGATAGCGGATTACTATGCCTTCGGAATGGAGATGAATCATAACCAAATTACGCCAAGCCCCGATAATCGATATAAGTATAACGGAAAAGAACTGCAACCCGAATTGGGATTAAATGCATATGATTA
>JAATFW010000197.1 GCA_015654985.1 Sphingobacteriales bacterium
GAGCCCGTAGATTTATCGTACACTTCGGTTGATTTTTCTATAACCTCTACCAGATTAATAACTTCAAAAGGGGTGTCGGGTAACTTGGCAAAGTTTGAGAATTCTGAAGCAATGAGCGATAAGCTTTCTATTTGTTCGATGAAAGACTTACTGAATTTTTCAAACTTTTTATTGAAATTAGGATCGTTTTCTTTCCACGATTTCTCAAGAAGCTGTACTCCAAGCTTTAAAGGAGTAAGAGGGTTTTTGATCTCGTGTGCAACCTGTTTGGCCATTTCGCGCCAGGCCGACTCTCTTTCAGACCTGGCCAGTTTTCTTGCACTTTCTTCAAGGGCCAGAATCATATTATTATATTCTTTTATCAGGCTGCCTATTTCGTCGTTGCTTTTCCAGTTTATAGGCTCATTTCTGCCGCCGATCTTTATCTGACTCAGGCTTTTTCCAACGAGCGTAAGGGGATAAGTTATCTGATTAGCAAGGAAAATAGCAAAGAGGGCGATAACAACCAGTACCAGGGCATATACATTAATTAATGTGTTGAGGTACTGGCCAATCCGCGAGTCATATTCGCTTTCATTAGAATAATAGGGAAGACACAGGTATGCCACGCTTTCGTTCCTGTTATTTCTTATTGGCTTATAAGCAGCAATAAAAGACATTCTGCCCATCTTTTCATTGCTAAGATATTCGGAGCGCTGATACTTGCTTAAATAGATGTAGGCAAGTGCATTTATCCGTGGTTCTATAAGCCCATTTTCATAAATCCTGTTCTGTGTGGTGAAAATCAGCTTACCGTTCAGATCAAAAAGGCTCAGATCTATGGCATTGAGATCTGCAAAAGCATGCAGCGTTTGTTCATCTGCAGTAAGGATACCGTTGTTGAACATTTTATTCTTTTCCAGGCCATTATTTATCTGATTTACCTGTTTAAGAAGATCGTCCTGCAATTGTTTTCTGAACTGGTTACTAATGCTGAAATAAGTGATTATCCCGACTATAAACAGGGTAAAAACGATTGCTATCACTAAAGAGGCCTGGATCCGTGTCCTGTATAGAATCCTGTTCCTGGATAATAAATACGACCATTTATTATTGTTCATTCTGAAATGATCATCGTGAAATACTACCCATGCCTGGTGAATGATGATGATCAGTATGGACAGAGCGATCATTACCAGGAACAAAAACGACACGGAAGCAAGTTTCATAATCCATGTAGTAAAGGGAATGCTTACTACTATTATCTTTTTAGAATTGGGTTTATATAGAAGATGGTTGTATTTGTTTTTATCACAAAATACAAAACTCCCTATTTTGCCTTTAAAATCGGTGTTGATGAGATTGTAGATATATGCACCATTTTGGTTTAGAAGATGATCGTTAAGGTAAAAAGCGAAGGAATAGTTTTTAAGGTCCTTCCTGGCATCCATTTTACTATCGATCAGAACTTCAGGAAGATCGCCCGTATCTTTAAAGGTTTTAGACTTAAGAGTAATGATCAATGTGCCCAAAAAATGATTATGTTCTTTTACTGGCAGAATAGCAAAATAATGCTGATAACCGAATGTATTATTGATCCGGTAAAAATTTTCAGAAACCTTTATTGACCCGGCAATTACAAGGTTTTTAAACGTGTTTATAGTGGTGCTGTCGCTTGCAAGTTCTTTCTGATCAGGGGTATAAGTATAGGTCTCAAAATCATATCTTGATAAATAGCCATCGAAATATAACTTCCGCAATTTGTCCTGTAATGCTGTTTTATCGGATGCGGGGTGCTTAAAGTAATCAATTATATAGCTGTCTTTAAGAATTTCCTGTTCAAGAGAGAAAAACAGCAAGACGGCATTCGGGTCATCTGCCGATTCGAGTTTATAAGCTATTATTTTTCTATGCTCTCTTTCTTTTATAAATTGAAAAGAGGAGAGTTTTATAGAGGCTATTATGGAGAATATCAGTACGGCGAACAGGAAGATCAGAAATTTATGAGTATAGTTATTTGTGTAGAACGACCAACCCCGTAAAAGAAGGATGAGGCTAAACAGCAGGACATAAATACTATAATCCTTAAATATAATTTGGAGAAACAGTATCAGAAACAGACCGGCCAGAAATATTTTAAGCCTGAGTTTATTTGCCAGCGGAAGCATCAGCCCTGCAGCCAGCATAATCTCAAGCAGGAGGTAGAGATTAAATGCGGCTATGTACATCAGGAGTATGCCAACCCAGCTATAAGCATCCAGGTAAAGGATATTGGTGAGATCGAAATTTATATTTGATTTAATAATAAGGTCGTAGAAGAGCTTGCTTTGCTGGTAACCGATGAGATAAAAAATAAGGCCCATCAAGCTAAAGATAATCATTCCGGTAACTTTGCTCAAAGGCCGGGGTGCAAAGTTTAATTCAAGCCGGTAACTGTAAATAAAACATAAAAACCAGCTTGCTATGATCGCATTCAGGAGAAAATCTCCGAGCGATCTGAAAAAATAAGTACCCGAAAAGTGCCTCGGATCGAAAATGCTTACGTTGAAATACGTATCCAGCAAAGGGAAGCTTAAAGTAAGGACCCTGATTGCTAAAAAATAAAGAAAGAAAACGGCGATTGCTGTTTTAACTTTTCCGGCCGATGCAAGTGCAATGCAGAAGTAATTGATAAAAATGGTTAAAAACAGCGTGGCAAGCACCCACATCCAAAGTTCCAGCCTTGAATAAAAGGTGTTGATAACTGCCGATTTCAGTTTAACTGATAAAATGAAATGGCCATCGCTGTTCTTTATATTATAAACCTGTTTATCATTAAATCCTGCTATATCAAGGTTGTTTTCTTTAATCAGATCAGGAGCGAAAACATTTTTGAGAAATTTATTCTGAAAAGGATATTCCGCTTTAATGGGAATAATGCATACTACTGAAAAGTTACCGGACGATCTTTTAATAGCTTCATACCAGCCGTTGAGGGTTTTAAGACGGTTACTTCCTTCTCTCAGTCCGGCATCTGTATTCGGCGCTATCCTGTTTGCTCCCCAGAAAACAAGCCGATGATTATAATAGGTATGCAGGTAGATAGTGTGCGAATCTCTGAACTCATTAATCAGGGAAGAGGCCCTGAGCGGATTTTTATGGATATTGCGGAGCTGATCAAAATTGGTTTTATTGTCTAAAAACCGTTTAATAAAGATTTCTTTTTTCTGAAGATTATATTCAATTGTTTTTGCGTCTGACTCTAATATCTCGTTTTTATCGAAAGTGAGATGTATAGTTATGGCAGTAGCCGCAAAACTAATGGCGAGAAGAAAAAGAAGGAATCTTATTTTAAAGATGGCACTCACAAACGGTGGGGTTGGAATTGAAGTATAAGAATATTAACAGCAGGATCGGGAGTCTGTTTGAATTACTCTGAATCTGTAATATTATTAAAGTCCGGCGCTTTTTGTTTCAACCGAACGATCTACCTTTTTTACAAGTCCCTGCAGCACATTGCCCGGCCCGACTTCGGTAAATGATGCAGCGCCATCTTCAAGCATCTTTTTTATGGTTTGGGTCCATCGCACCGGTCCGGTAAGCTGCGCGATCAGGTTTTTCCTGATCGCGCCGGGATCAGTATATGGTTTTGCATCGATATTCTGATACACAGGGCAGGCAGGCGGCCGTACAGTGGTAGCTTCTATTGCCTTTTCAAGCTCAACTCTGGCGGCTTCCATAAAAGGCGAGTGGAAAGCACCGCTCACATTGAGTTTTATAGCTCTTTTTGCCCCCCTTTCTAAAAGAAACGCACATGCTTTATCAATACCCTCAATGCTGCCGGAAATTACCAGTTGGCCGGGGCAATTATAATTTGCAGGTACCACCACTTCACTCACCATCTGGCAAACTTCCTCTACCGTATAATCATCAAGTCCAAGGATTGCAGCCATTGCAGATGGCTGGATCTCACATGCCTTCTGCATGGCATTGGCACGGGCAGCAACAAGCTTTAACCCATCTTCAAAAGTTAAGGCTCCGGTAGCAACGAGAGCAGAAAATTCGCCAAGTGAATGCCCGGCCACCATGTCAGGCTGAAAATAACCTCCGAGTGAATCAGCCAATATTACAGAATGCAGAAATATAGCTGGTTGAGTTACTTTTGTTTGTTTCAGATCCTCCTCCGGGCCTTCAAACATAATATCAGTAATCCTGAATCCTAAAATCTCATTGGCTTTTTCAAAGAGCTCCCTGGCTTCGCTGTTTTGGTAAAGTTCTTTTCCCATGCCGACGAACTGCGATCCTTGTCCCGGAAATAAATATGCTTTCATGTACTTTTTTTATCCTTAATGGTTATTAATTAATTTTATCTCGGTTTAAATTATTATTCCCCGTGTTTTAATCCAGGCTGGCGGTAATCAATCTTAAGAACTCTGCCCTGGTCCTTTCATTCGCGAAGGCCCCGGTGAATGCAGATGTTGTTGTAACTGAATTTTGCTTTTGTACACCACGCATAGACATGCACAAATGTTTGCACTCTATAACTACAGCGACACCAAGCGGTTGTAACGTTTCATGGATACAATCCCTGATCTCGTTTGTGAGACGTTCCTGTACCTGTAATCTGCGGGCATAAGCCTCAACAACGCGTGGGATCTTACTTAATCCAACAATATGGCCGTTAGGAATATATGCTACATGGGCCTTTCCAAAGAAAGGCAGCAGATGATGTTCGCACATAGAATAGACTTCAATGTCTTTAACAACAACCATCTGGCTGTATTCTTCTTTAAACATAGCGCTCTTTAAAATCTCGTGCGGCTTCAGATCGTAGCCATGTGTAAGGAATTGCAATGACTTGGCAACACGTTCGGGCGTTTTTAATAAGCCCTCTCTTGAAGGGTCTTCTCCAATGTCAGACAAGATTTCACTGTAATGAGATGCAATGCGTTCAATTTTAACCGGATTATATCTGTCTATTTTTACGTAGCCGTCGAGCTCATTTTCTTCGGCCATTTGATTTACTGCGTTTTTTTTCATCAGGAATAAATTGTTTTTAAAGGTGAGCTTATGCAAATGCTCATGATGGGTTCATTTTTTAATCCGGCTGTTCGCCGTAATATTCAACAAAATTATTTTCCGTTTCGACTAATTTTACTTTATGAAGGGTTACTTCTCTTTCTCCGAGATGTGTTTTTAGCTCGTTAAATATTTCTACGGCCAGAACTTCTGTAGAGGCCATTTTTCCTTTCATGAAATCCACATCGAGATTTACATTTTTATGATCAAGCTTATCAGTAATATATCTGCGGATGATATCTTTAAGAGTTTTAAGGTCAATAACAAATCCTGTTTCGGGATTGATCTCTCCTTTAACTGTTACAAAAAGTTCATAATTATGACCATGCCAGTTAGGATTAGAACATTTGCCAAAGACCTCCATGTTCTTTTCATCGCTCCACTCTTCCCTGAACAATTTGTGGGCCGCATTAAACTGCTCTCTTCTGGTAATGTATATCATTTAAATTTAATAAAGCACAAATATACTTAAAACTGGCAGCATGCATTGCAAAGCAAACTCAGGCAATATGTATCTTCGCAGGATGAAACTTTTGCTGGTATCGGCTACTCCTGGCGAAATAGAACCAACCCTTCGCTCCTTCAAATTCAAAGAAGGTTATAATGTTCATAACGGCCATGAAATAACGGTGTTAATCACCGGGGTAGGAATGGTTGCGATGGCCTTTTCTATGGGAAAGGAACTTGCCGGAAGGGATTTTGATCTCGCCATTAACGCAGGTATTGCCGGGAGTTTTAACCGCACTTTGATACCGGGAGAGGTGGTAACAGTAAAAAGCGATCGTTTTTCTGAACTCGGCGCGGAGGATGGCGATACTTTTCTTTCTGTAGATGAAATGGGATTCGGGAACAGTTGCCTGTTTCCCGTTCGTGCTGCCCTGATCGAAGAATCAGCCGTTCGCCTTAAAGAGGTTTCTGCTATTACTGTTAACAGGGTACATGGTAATGATGAAAGCATCGCCGGTGTTATCAGCAGATTGAATCCTGAGATTGAAACCATGGAAGGGGCTGCTTTTTTCTATGCCTGTCAAAATCAGACGATCCCTTCCGTTCAGATCAGATCGATATCAAACTATGTTGAACGCCGTAACAGAGAATCCTGGGATATTCCACTTGCTGTTAAAAATCTCAATGCTGTGCTTGCGGATTTATTAAATAAGATAATATGAAACTAAAACTCGGGTTTTCGCCCTGTCCTAACGACACCTTCATTTTCGATGCTTTAATTCATCATAAGATCGATACTGAAGGCTTAGAATTTGAGGTTTTTTACGACGATGTAGAAACGCTGAACCATAAAGCCTTTCAATCAGATCCTGATATAACAAAATTAAGTTTCCATGCCTTTGCTTATGCGGCGAAAGATTATGTTCTTCTGGATGCGGGAAGTGCTTTAGGTTTCGGTGTCGGCCCTTTGCTGATCTCAAAACGTGATATATCCCCTTCAGAACTGCAGCCCGGAGACCGTAATTCTGTTTCCCCATTGGCAATTCACGGTTCGCAGTTCAGAACCGGTATTCCCGGTAAATTTACAACAGCTAACTTCCTTCTCAGCCTGGCCTTTCCGGATATTGCCAATAAAACAGAAATGGTATTTTCGGATATAGAAGACGCATTGATCCGGGAAGAAATTGATCTGGGACTTATCATTCATGAAAACCGCTTCACTTACCAGGATAAAGGATTGAAGAAGGTGCTTGATCTTGGTGCCTATTGGGAGGAAAAAACGGGATGTGCCATTCCTCTCGGAGGTATTGTGATTAAAAGGAGTTTGCCTGTAGAGGTAAAGCATAAAGTAAACCGTATTTTGAGGAAAAGTGTAGAATATGCTTTTGCTAATCCAAAATCGGGGATAGATTTTATCCGCTCTCATGCACAGGCCATGGATGAAGAGGTGATGTATAAGCATATCGAACTGTATGTTAATAAATATTCACTAGATTTGGGCATTGAGGGCCGTAAGGCCATCAGGCTTCTTTTCGACACGGCTTTATCAAAGGGAGTGATACCGGAAGTAAAAGAGGATATATTTTTAATTAATTAAATTGCCCTTTTCGGGCAGGTGTTATGATAATAGTTACCGGAGCTGCAGGATTTATAGGAAGTTGTTTGGTTCAGAAACTGAATGATGAAGGATATTTCGATTTAATATTGGTTGACGATTTCTCCGATGCGGACCAAAATAAGAACTTCGAAGGAAAGCGTTTTTCTCAGAAAATTGACCGCGGCGATTTTGTACAATGGTTAAGAGAAAATCACCTGCATGTACAGTTTATTTTTCACCTGGGTGCAAGAACCGATACCACGGAGTTTGATCACGCTTTATTGAACCGGCTTAATCTTGACTATTCCAAAGAAGTATGGAACGTTTGTGTTGAATTTGGCCTGCCCCTGGTATATGCGTCTTCGGCTGCAACGTATGGCCTGGGTGAACAGGGATATGATGACGATGAGAGCAAGATCGACCGGTTAAAACCTCTTAATCCATACGGGGAATCTAAGAACGAATTTGATAAATGGGCCCTGCTTCAGGAACGTAAGCCTTACTTCTGGTGCGGCCTTAAATTTTTCAATGTTTACGGTCCTAACGAGTTTCATAAAGGCAGGATGGCTTCCGTAATTTTTCATACTTATAACCAGGTAAAGAATACAGGCAGGATGGCGCTGTTCAAATCGCATCGTCCTGATTTTAAGGATGGAGAGCAGATGCGTGACTTCGTCTATGTAAAAGACGTCACTGAAGTTCTGTATTTCCTGATGCACCACAGGAAGGATTCCGGTATATATAATTTAGGCTCCGGCAAGGCGCGGACTTTCCTTGATCTGGCCACAAACACGTTTAAGGCAGCGGGAAAGCAGCCTGATATTTCTTTTATTCCCACTCCTGAAGATATCAGAGATAAATATCAGTATTTCACAGAAGCAAAGATGGATAAACTCCATTCTATAGGCTATCATAAACCTTTCCATAGCCTTGAAGAGGGGGTAACGGATTACGTTAAGAACTATCTTATTCCGGGGAAATATTTATAGCTCTTCTTTCATCGTTCTCAGACTTTTTACGCTGAGTCTGGATGAGATGCCTGAAGTAAGGACTGATAGGGTGCTGACGGTAATAAATACCAGGATAAAATCAGTTCCTTTTAGCCCGATGGGATAAGATTCGGTTACAAAACCGGTTTCGGCCATCTTTATAAAGCCATAGTGCTGCTGCAGAAGGCAGAATATTAATCCGGCCATCATTCCTCCGATGCAGCCGGTCAGCGAAATCATCATGCCCTCGAAAAAGAATATTTTTCGGATCAGTGTAGTGCCGGCGCCTATACTGCTGAGAATAGCGATATCTTTCTTCTTATCTAATACGAGCATGGTTAAAGAGCCAACAATATTAAAAACAGCAATGATAAGCACAAAAGTCAGGATGATAAATATGGCCCACTTCTCTGAGTTTAATATTTTGTAAAGCAGTGCGTTCTGCTGAATCCTGTTTTTAACAGTAAAGCCTTTCCCTAGTTTTGCTGAAATTTCATTCCTGAAATGATCAGTTGATACGCCCTTTTTAAGGTAGATCTCAGCAGAAGAAATGTTCTTTTCTTCATCGAGGAGCGAGCGGGCAAAACGGATCGGTACAATAACAGTTTCGTCAAATTGCTGCTGAATCTGGAAGACCCCGACCGGGTGGATCACTTTTACATTAAATTCATCTGCCGGATTGATTGAACTTTTCGCTCCTTTTTTTGGGGAATATATGATCAGGTCGCTCAGGTTGTCATTGACGTTAAGCGAAAGAAATAATTGTACAAGCGAACCCGCTACAGCGCAGTCTTCGCCCTTTCTGTTCAGGGCAAATTTGCCATCAATAATGGTGCTGTCTAGTTTTTCTCTTTTTAAAAAATCATTGCTGACTCCTTTTACCGTGCCAATGTATTGTCCTTCGCGGTATCTCAATAATGCTTTTTCCTGTAATACTTCGGTATAATTAGCTATACGTTTATCTGCTTTGATACGATCAAACAGGACCCCTGCCGGGTCGAAGGTCTTTCCCTGAGCGGGCTCGATCAGTATTTCAGGCGTGAAGGTGTTGTACATGGAGAGAATGACATTCTCGAAGCCATTAAATACAGATAATATAATAACAAGAGCTGCACTTCCAACAAAAACTCCGAGAACAGAGATCCCGGAAATAATATTAATAGCATGTACTGTTTTTTTTGAAAACAGGTACCTTTTGGCTATGTAAAGAGAAGTGTGCATGATGTTATTTTAGTAAAAAAAGATTTTAAGGGGTATAACCGGCCATCGGATATTCCGTATTAAAGAAACGGGTTATGCATTTTCTCTGCCCCGATGTTCGTTTCTGTTCCATGTCCGGGATAAACTATACAGTCATCAGGGAGCATAAAAAGCTTTTCCTTAATGCTGCTGATCAACTGGTTGTAGTTCCCTCCCGGAAGATCCGTCCGGCCAATACTCCTGTAAAATAATACGTCTCCGCCAATCAGAATATTTCCTGATCTATCGTAAAAGCATAAATGAGCAGGCGAATGGCCGGGAGCAAAGATCAGTTCAAGTTCACTTTTCCCGAATGCAAGTGTTCCGGCCCGGGGAAGAAAAACTTCGGGCAGAGGCGATAATTCATACCTGATACCCATAGGAGCTGCGTACGCTGAAACCGATTCAAGTACCGGAAGTTCTCCTTCATTAAATTGCGGCAGCAGGCCATAGGTTTCGCTGACGAACTTATTGCCCAGAACATGGTCTATGTGGCAATGAGTGTTTATCAGCCTGACGGGTTCCAGTTTTTCGGCCCGTATAAAGGCGGCTACTTTGTTTTGTTCTTCCCCGGAGTACATGCCGGGGTCAACAATTACACATTCCCCTGTTTCATCATAGAGAATATAGGTGTTTTCACTGAATGGATTACATATAAAAGCTTTAACCTGGATCATAACATACAAACGTAGATAAAATTTTATATTTCAATTTCATAAAGTCTGATTCGGGCAGTTCTATTTCCATCTGAACGATCTGATCATAACATCAATATCCTTTTTTACAAAATCGAGTACCGGCCGGATCGAATCTATCCGGGGGGCCTCATTAAAGTAGAGGGCGCCTCTTAAATAGTGATTTGTGCTGTCGGTAAGAAAAAACTGTACCGAAGATGCGGTATTCCCTTCAATGGTGTAATAGATACCATAAACTTTTTTACCGGGGTAAGCTATCCGTCCTTCATCGATGGAGGTAGCTTTTACGGTATGTTTAAAAGCAAAGGTGCGGGCATCTTCCACCAGTTGATTAAATATTTTTTTTGATGTTACAGGATGATAACTTAAGTGCAGTTTTCCGTTAAAGCGCGGGAAGTCGATATTCAGCCAGCAGGGCTTTGCATCTTTTGCACTGTCGTTAACCACTTTTGCATATCCTGGATATTGAAAGGTATAGGGGCAGGGGCCGTTGTAATTCTGATAAGTTTTTTCAGGAAACTTAATCCTGAAAAAACCTCTTGGTTTAGGAGAATAATTATCATTGCTGAAGTTGCAGGCTGACAGCAGAGTAACCAGCACGGGGATAAAAGCGATAAGCTTTATTCGTTGTTCCAGATTTCCCATGACCGTTCTGCCTGCAGGTGCAGCATTTCTTCTCCGTTCTTAATAGCAGCTCCCTGAGCCTTACCACGTTTAAGGAACTCAGTTTCAGGTGGATTATAAATGAGGTCGTAAAGCAGGTGCTTGCCGGTAATATACTCGTAGGGAATGTCCGGATATGTTTCAATCGCCGGAGATAATCCCAGGGGAGTAGTATTAATTATAAGAAGATGGTCGGATATTAAACTTTTATTAATATCCGAATAAGTAATTTGTTTCCTTGCTTTACGCCTTGATACAACCTTATAATCGATATCGAGCTTTGAAAGTACATAAGTAACGGCTCTCGAGGAGCCGCCGCTGCCTAATACCAGTGCTTTATTGTGATGTTTTTTTAACAAGGGTTTTAAAGACTGTTCAAATCCGTAATAATCTGTGTTATGCCCTTCAAGCCGCACCTTCATGGAGGAAAGTTCGCCGGTGAAAAATGATTCAACAGGCCTTTGCTTAATTATTTTAATACAGTTAACTGCTCCGATAGCCTTAGCTGCCGGATTGATCTTATCAAGATAAAACATTACCCCTATCTTATGCGGAATAGTAACATTTAAACCA
>JAATFW010000248.1 GCA_015654985.1 Sphingobacteriales bacterium
CCGTTCCTGGTTATTGGGGGATTGTAAAGAATTCTTACGATGTGGCCGACCCGCGTGTACGAACTTTTATTAAAGACGTACTCATGGAGGTGATGCAGCTCTTCCCTTCAAAGATCATTCACATTGGCGGGGACGAAGTAGATTATACCGACTGGAAGAACTCAGTAACAGTACAACGGTTTATGAAGGAAAACAACCTCGCTTCCCCTTCTGATTTACAGACCTGGTTTACCAACGATATCTCTAATTTCCTGAACGAAAACGGCCGGAACATGATGGGGTGGAACGATATTATGGGCCTTAAGCTGATAGATCATGTCAATAACGACAGTAATGATTACATTAAGCGCCAGCGGCTTGCCAAAGGCACCATTATTGACTTTTGGATGGGCGACCTGGCACACATAAAAGAAGCTGTAAAAGAAGGCTACGAGGTGGTCAATGCATATCATAAATTTACTTATTTTAATTACGATACGATTGCTCTGCCCTTAAAGAAGGTGTATACATTTGATCCCATACCCGGGGGATTAGAACCGGATTATCATTCTAAAATAATAGGAGTTAGCGCTCAGTTATGGTCTGAATATGTGCCGACAGCAGAAAGATTAAAAATTCAGTTGTTTCCCAGGCTGGCGGCTATCGCTGAGGTTGGCTGGACAGATAAAAAGAATAAGGATTATGAGCTGTTTCTGCACGCGCTGGCGCCTTTCTATAACCGGTGGAAACTGAAGGAGGAATAATTCTTCTTCCGTTTCTTATTCTAAATTAAGTTTTATAAAACACGTTCCCCGTACCTTTGATGTAGTAAAACACAAAGATATGGAAAATCAAATTTCAGGCATTCATCATATTACTGCAATTGCAGGAAATGCCAAACGCAATCTCGGTTTTTATACCAAAGTGATAGGTTTACGGCTGGTTAAAAAAACCGTCAACTTCGACGATCCGCATACATACCATTTTTATTATGGTAATAAAAATGGTGCACCCGGCACGATACTCACTTTTTTCCCATGGGAATCGATATCAGCAGGCCGGCGGGGAACCCGGCAGGTAACAGAGATAGGCTATTCAGTTCCGGAAGGAAGCCTGGATTTCTGGCTGAAGCGTTTTGAAGAGCATAACGTTATCTATAATAAAACAGCAAAAAAGTTCGGGGAGCAATATCTTACATTTTTAGACCCCGACGGGTTGAAGTTTGAGCTGACCGTTCCTCAGAAAACAGATACCCGCTTACCCTGGGAAACCAACGATATAGACTCTGAATACGCTATAAGGGGCTTTCATAATATTACCATTACAACAGCAGATATAAAACCTACGGCATATATTCTGACTGAGATATTTGGTTATCAACTGATGGAGCAGGAGGTAAACCGTTATCGCTTTATAACCAATTCTGCTGATAACGCTGCAATTGTTGACATGGCAGAGGTGCCGGGCGAAAAAGCGGGTCATGTAGCCGGTGGCTCTGTTCATCATGTTGCTTTCCGTGTGAGGGATGAGGAAACATTAATGGCGTACCGCGAAAAGATCGCATCGCTGGGATTGCATATTACCGAAAAGATCGACCGTAATTATTTTTATTCCCTTTATTTCCGCGAACCGGGAGGTGTATTGTTTGAACTGGCTACCGATAATCCGGGATTTTCAGTGGATGAACCAGAGGAAGAACTCGGTACCCATTTAAAATTACCGGTACAGTATGAGAGCCGGAGAAAAGAAATAGAGGAGGTTTTGCCAGAGTTAGGTTGACAGGAATAAGGTGTTATGAATTTCTGACAGACGGATATTCATTTCAATAATCAAGTACAGAAATGTATACACATCAATATCACGTAATAACATCAGGAGTCTCTCCCTCTGAAGCAAAGGGGGCACTGATCATGGTTCATGGCAGGGGGGCCACAGCATTGGGGGCCATGGATCTTGCCAAACATCTTAATGCAGGAAGTATGGCCGTTTATGCGCCGCAGGCTACCAATCATAGCTGGTATCCCTATAGCTTTATGGAACAGGTGGAAGCCAACCAGCCTGCATTAGATTCAGCCCTTGAAGTGCTTGGGACGCTGGTGAAGGAAATCGAAGGAACTGGTATCCCTGCTGAAAAGATATATTTTTCAGGGTTTTCGCAGGGGGCGTGTCTGGTGCTCGAATATATTGCCAGGAATCCCCGGCAATATGGCGGAATAGCGGCGTTTACAGGCGGTTTAATAGGAAAAGTATTGCAAATGGATAATTATAAAGGCGATTTTAACAATTCGCCGGTTTTTATTTCTACAGGTAATCCCGATCCTCATGTGCCGCTTAGTCGTGTTGAAGAAAGCATAAGTTTGCTTAAGTCGCTTCATGCAAACGTTCATTCAAAAGTATATCAGGAGCGGCCTCATACAATTTTGGCCGAAGAGATCAGTCTTGCCAATCAATATATTTTCAGTTAAATAATGTATTATAGGGTTGTCATATATTTAAATTTTGTTCAAAAAAGGCGATTTTTGGGTTAATTGTTAAAAAGACAAGAATAAGACAGGTGTGCAATTCAGGTTGAGAACATAGTGTAAAGTATATAAATTTCAATAGCCTGTATCAGTATCGGATATACGCGGATCTTCAGCCAGTATTTCCATTCGGGGATTTTCAATATAATCGGCATACCATCTGATGGCCTCAATCACTAAAAGAGGATCTGAGCCATCGTATCCGGAGGTCTCAAAAGCCAGCAGGTTGCCATTGTCATTTCCATAGAACTGAAGCTCATCCGGATTCGGTTCGAACTTGTCATCCCCGAGGCAGCAAACCCTGATCCGGAGGGTGCCGTCTCTGTGCCAGATAACATCGCGGCATGCATTGTGGGAATCTTTTACCAAAAGAAAAACCGATTGATCCATATGTCTTCTAATGATAATATAATACCGAATCCCTTAAAAAGTTTTTCAGGAATACATATTAATAACCTGCTGCAATTGTCCGCTGCTTACCACTCCTGATTGCCGCCATTTTATTTCACCCTTTTTAAAAAGAATTAATGTAGGTACTCCCTGGATCTGGTAAGTGCGTGCTGCTGCGGGATTCTTGTCTATATCTATTTTAAGGATAGTAATATCATTGTACATTTTTTCTTTAAGCTCTGAAAGGATAGGGGCCATTGCTTTGCATGGGCCGCACCATTCGGCAGAGAAGTCTACCAGGGTAGGCTTTTCTGAGTATATAATGTCTGAGAAGCTTGGTTTCTGGTTCATAATATTTGTTTTTACCTTTTAACATACATGAAAGGGAGTGGTTTAGACTTTGTGCAAAAATAACTTCTGAACTTTATATCGTTCTCATATACATATATATTCAACTGATGAGTGATTTACCGGTAGGTAATATGATACAAGATTTTGAATATATAATATATGAAACCAAATGAATCCTTTGTTAGCTTTGGAGGAAAACAATTGTTTGTTTTTCATGTTTATTGAATTTTTAATTTTCATCTGTAAAACTGTTCTTCAAAAGAAGATGGGAAACCTGTAATTTTATCTGTAAAAGGAAAAATTATTCTATTATTGTATGATTCAGACAAGGCTGTAACTTGCATTTTTACAGGATTATTAACCTGCCATCACCTGGATGTATAATGTTTGATAAGGAGCTGTTTAGTGAGGAGATTGACCTTGGTGATTCAAAGGTGTTTGAGAGAATCTTTAAACTTCATTATACTTCTCTTACGTTATTCGCAAACAGATTTTTAAATGATCTTTCCCTTTCAGAAGAAATCGTTTCCGAAACGTTCACTTTTTTATGGGAAAAACGTAGTGATATCAGAGTTACAAGTTCGGTTAAGGCCTATTTATATAAAATGGTTCAGAACCGGAGTTTGAATTATATAAAGCATAAAAAGATTGAAAATGAATATGTAAGTTATCTGATCAGGAATAATCTTTTAACAGCCTATACCTATGGTGGCGGTGGTGAATGTGATGAAAGGGAGCTGGAAGATCAGATTTATAAGGCAATTGAAAATCTGCCTGATAAATGTAAAAGAATATTTAAGATGAGCCGCTTTGATCATCTTAAGAATAAAGAAATAGCCGTAAAATTGAACCTCTCGCCTAAAACGGTGGAACGGCAAATTACTATTGCACTTGAAAAATTAAGAAACAGTATCCGGTATCTCCTTATCTTATTCTTTGTGTTTCTTCTGGTTTTCTGAATTTTTTTTCCTGCCTTTGGGGGTAAGGGCCTTATTAGTTGTCTAAGTACCATTCAAATGAATAATGATATAAAAATATTAGCAGGGAAGTATATTACCGGACAGGCTTCGGAAGAGGAAAAGAGACTGGTAAAGCAGTGGATACGGGAAAGTCCGGAAAATGAAGCATACTATGTGCAGCTTTATGAAACCTGGCAGGACAGTATGCATGCCCGCCCTGATCTGATTGATACGGATCTTGCCTACCGTAAATTTATTTCAAAAGTGGAACCTGGAAGACTTGTTTACAGAAGTCTAAACAACAAATGGGTGAAAATTGCGGCAGCGGCCCTTGTGGTATTTATATGCACCCTTGGCGTATACTATTACAACAGCCGGAACGATGATAGCCAGGCAAAATGGCTGATTGTCAAAGTAGCAAATGGTAAAACAAGAAAGATAATATTACCGGACGGAAGCATAGTTTGGATCAATGCAGGGAGCAGCTTAAAATACAAAAAGGACTTTAACCTGATTTCCAGAGATGTTTATCTGAGTGGTGAAGCCTATTTTGATATTGCCCCTTCGAAGAAAAACATCCCGTTCCTGGTGCAGACAGACCACTTTGTAATACATGATATTGGAACTGTCTTTAATATAAAGGCATATCCCGATGGTTCTTTATTTGAAGCAGCGGTATTTGAGGGTAAGGTGTCTGTAGAGGGCAGGTTCGGAGGAGATCCGGAAGAGAAAAGCAAGGTTTTTCTGAGTGAAAAACAGGTGATCAGGATCAACACAGACAAGCTGGCCGGAAAATCAGGAAAAAGAGCCGGGAGCCAGGATGTTAAATCAAATATAAATGAGTTAGTGAAGGTAGTAGAAGTTACTCCCTCCCAGATTGACGAATATAAAGGCTGGAAAGATAACTTCCTGGTCTTCGACGGCGATACATTTCAGCAGATCGCCCGTGACCTTGAAAGGAGATATGATGTTAAAATTGCTTTTAAAAGCAGTGAATTGCAGGATTACAAATATTCAGGAAGTTTCAGGGATATTAAAGATATCAATACGGTACTGGAGATTATTAAAAAAACAACACCTATAGATTATACAATAAAAGGGACCGAAATTACCATAGGAAAGGCCAATTAACCAAAGACTAATAAGAATTAACCTAAAAAAAGTTTATATGAAATAAAAGAAAGACTTATTCAATTTTTATTAAACCGGGATGCGCTAACATCCCGGTAGTGAATTAATGGGCTGTTTTCCACCTGCTAAAATGGGACAGCCTCATCGTTAAATATATTAACTATCCAAATTTATGATTTTTCTACTTGGAAATCTATTGCCTCAGAAATCTGTGAGGCAAAAAATCTTTAGAGCTATGAAGCTTCTTACCTTTCTGGTTTTTTCTGGAATAATGCAAATACATGCTGCGGGCTATTCTCAGAACAGATTTACTCTCAATGAGCCGAAAACAACTGTTAAAGAGATGTTCAGGAAAATTGAGAACAATAGTAATTATACTATTTTTTACAGGCAGGATCAGGTGAACCTGACAAAGCCCGTTACGGTCCTTTCAGAGAATGCTCCGATAGAGGCGGTGATGAAACAGGTGCTTAAGGGCCAGCCGCTGACTTTTGAGGTTCTGAATAACATGGTGATCATTAAGCCTCTGGTTAGCGACAGCGCCCAGCCCGGCGCTATAAGCGGTTCCGTAACAGACGACAGGGGGGAGCCTTTGATCGGCGCCAGTGTGATTGTAAAGGGAACGGCAAATGGTGTTTCTACGGATTTTGCCGGAAGATTTGTAATACAGATTGCCGGTACTCAGAATGTAACGCTGGTTGTTAAATACATCGGATTTAAGCAGCAGGAGATCTCTGCCAAACCCGGACAAACAGGAATCCGTGTTGCTTTATTGTCTGATGCTGCGGCCCTTAATGAAGTTGTGGTGATAGGATACGGTACGGTTAAAAAAAGAGACCTGACCGGATCTGTAGCTTCTGTAAGGTCGGAAGACATCGTTCGGATTCCAACTCATAATGCGATGGAAGCCATCCAGGGACGTGTACCGGGTGCTGATATTACCAGGAGTTCTGGCGACCCGGGAGCGGGGTCCACCATTGTAATAAGGGGTAATAAATCGATTACTACCAGGGATAAGCTTGCCGACAGAAACGGACCCCTATATATTATTGACGGCTTCCAGGGAGGTGATATTAATACTATTAACCCCAATGACATCGCCTCAATAGATGTGTTGAAGGATGCTTCATCTACCGCCATTTACGGAGCCCAGGGAGCGAACGGCGTAATCATCGTTACTACTAAAAAGGGAGCGGAGGGAAAAGTAAAAGTATCGTACAACGGATATTATGGTGTTAGCAATTACAGCTTCCCTGAATCAAGGACGGGTGACGATTATATTCAATTAAGAAGGGAGGCAGGAAGAGCGGCGGGAGTTTGGAGCAGTCCGGATGACGATGCCCAAATTTTTAATGTATTTACCGGCGAACTTGATTCAGTCAGGGCAAACCACTGGAACGATTGGGTGGACCTCTTAAAAAGAGACGGTACACAGCAAAATCACGCGGTATCTGTAACTGCCGGATCTGATAAAACGAAAGTGTTTGCCTCCGTAGGGTATTTTAGCGAAGAGGGGATGTTAAGAAACAGCGACTATAAGCGTTATAGTGCACGTTTCAACGTAGATCAGATTCTCAGCAAATGGGCAAAGGTTGGAATTTTAAGCCAGGTTACGTATTCAAAGCAGAATCAGCGAACAAATCCTCTTGCTCAGGCTGCTACCATGAGCCCTTTGGGGCAGGCTTTCGATGCGAATGGCCTGATTAAATTATATCCTATAGATGTTGACAAAAGTAAAGTAAGTCCCCTTGCAGATGAAAGAAGCGATTATATTGCCAGAAATAATACACTGGCAACAAAAGTGATTGCCAACGGATACCTGGAACTTACTCCTGTTAAGGGCCTTACTTTCAGGTCCAACCTTGGAACAAATTTAAATTCCAGCAGGCAGGGGATCTATAATGATAAGGAATCTCTTGCCCGGTATACAGTAGGCAGTTCTCTGGCGTCTTCCGATCAGAACTATAACCGGTTCTTTAACTGGGATAATATTCTGACTTATAACAAAGAAGCAGGCCCGCACTCTGTTACGCTTACCGGTATCACCAGCTATATTCAGAGTGATGCGGACAGGACCTTTGCGCAGGGGATTAACCAGTTGCTTTCTTCTCAATTATTTTATAACATAGGAGGCACCAGCGGCGAAGCGGGTGCCCGTACCATTGATTCAAGGTATGAGGGATGGAATAATATGGCGTATGCCGGCAGGTTGAATTATAGTTATAAAGGGAAATATCTGCTAACTCTTTCCGGCAGGTTCGACGGAGCGTCGCGCCTTGCAGAGGGCAATAAATGGGATTTTTTCCCTTCTGCCGCAGTTGGATGGAATATCAGTGAGGAAAAATTCATGGATAATCTGCAGGCGCTGAGCAATCTTAAACTGAGGGCCAGCTATGGTGTATCGGGAAATTACTCTATTGATGTTTACGGCACTCAAAGTTTCCTTGTTTATAATCCCAGGATTGGGTTTGGAGATGTATCAGCACCGGGATATCAGTTTAGCGGAAGAGTTGGAAATCCTGATCTTGGCTGGGAAAAGTCGGCTTCTTACGACATAGGGCTGGATATAGGAATGTTCAGAGACCGTGTTACAGCAACTATTGATGCGTATAAAACGGTAACTTCTGATATTCTTCTACCGCGACAGTTGCCGATATCTTCGGGAGTAACTGATGTGTATGAGAATATCGGCGAAACACAGAATAAAGCGATAGAACTTTCACTCTCCTCTCAAAATATACAGGGTAAGAATTTTAAATGGTCGTCGACCTTCACCTTTTCAAGGAACAGGGAGAAAATTACTAAGCTGATTGATGGTAAGAATATCTTGTCTACCACAGGAGTGGAGAGAAATTCGCTGCTCCTCGGCCATCCAATCTCCTCTTTTTATACTTTCAGGAAACTCGGTATATGGCAGCAGCCGGAAGCTGAAGAAGCAGCAACCTATACATTTAATAATACGCCGTTTAAACCGGGCGATATTAAGCTGGCAGATTTGAATGGCGACCATATTATTACCGCAGGAGATGATATGACCTATATTGGTTCTACCGTACCCAAATGGATAGGCGGACTGCAAAATAACTTTACTTACAAAAATTTTGATTTAAGCGTGTACGTATTTGCCCGTTACGGACAAATGCTGGATGCCGAATTTTTAGGCAGGTATAACCCCGAAGGGAAGGCAAATAGTCCTGCAATAATAAATTACTGGACTCCCGAAAATCCCACGAATGATTTCCCCCGCCCCATGTTTGGTAGTCCGTTAACAAATTATGCGGGATATCAGACGCTCAATTTTGTTGACGGCTCCTATTTTAAAATACGGAATATTTCTGTAGGATATACCCTGCCTCAGAAGCTGCTGAACAGAGTTTCAGTAAACAGATTAAGGATCTATGCCACGGCATCCAATGTTCTTACTATCGCTAAGAGCCATTTAATAAAGGATTATGATCCTGAACGGGGAGGAAGCGAATCATCTCCTTTAAGCAGACAAATTGTTTTTGGTGTTAACCTTGATTTGTAATTGGATTTTTTCTGATAAAAGATATCATGATTATGAAAAGAATTAATAATAGCGTATGCACAGGGCTGGCTCTCATGTTTGTCTCCTGTATGTTTTCCTGTAAAAACCTTGATGAATATAATCCCTCGAATCCTTCTGCCGATGCAGTATGGAATACCCCTCAGGGCTTTGTAACTAATGTTAACGCCGCCTATTCCGAACAACGCTCGTGGTACGGAAAGGAAGATGGCATCTTTATGTCTGAAAGCGGCACAGACCTTTGGTATAACAGAGATAAAAATACGTATGCTGCTCAACTGACTCAATATGCAGGTTTCGGGCCAACTACAGGAAATCCTAATAAAGCGGCGTGGACACTGCTCTGGAAATCGATCAACCTTTGCAATGCCGGTATAAACCGGATAAACGATGCTGGTTTTGTGGATATGAACGAACGTAACAGGCGGGAAGGAGAACTGCGTTTTCTGCGTGCCTTTTATTACTGGCATGTAGTTGAAACCTGGGGAGGGGTGATGCTCAGGACGGAAGAAACAAAAGCTCCGGAACTTACTGCAGTAAGAAGTACGGTAGAGGAGTTTTATAACCTTATTATTTCCGATCTGGAATTTGCCGCAGCGAACCTGCCTTTACAAAAAGACTGGGGCAATGAGTACAGCCGTGCAAGTAAGAAATCTGCCATGGGATTTTTAGCCCGTGCTTATTTGTCAAGGGCATATTATGCAAGCGGTGCCGACAGAACAACGTTTTTTACCAAAGCAAGGGATGTTGCCAATGACCTCATTAGCAGAAAAGCCGAATTTGGTATTGATCTGTGGGCCAGTTATGCTGATTTATGGAATCCTGCCAATAATAAGCAAAATAAAGAGGCCTTGTATACAGTGAGCAATTCAACCAACAGCGGACTGAATTATGATGATAATGGCAACCGGCTGTTTCAGGTATTTCAAACCCCCTATAATGGGAAGCCTGGTCTCGAACAAAGCCTTGCCTACGGGTTTGAGAGTAACAGGCGGCTGATGCCGACAGCAACCCTGCTCGACTATTTTGATGAGGGCAGGGATAGCCGTTATAATGTATCATTTCAGGAAGTGTGGATTGCCAATAAAAATTATACCTGGACAACAACCGATGTCCAGACCTATTCAAAGGATGCAAGCGTTGTGGGTAAACAGATACGGTCGGGTATAGATACGGCAATGATCATATCAAAGAAGATTATCCCTGATAAAAGAATGCTTCCTTACGTTGTTTTTGACCGGGATGATGTGTATGGCAGTGATAAAAAGATTAAAACGGGAAATAACTTTGTTACTCTCAGGAAGTTTATGGACCCAGACAGAACTGCAGCCAATTCGCAGGCTGGTTTTAAGGATGTTATTGTAATGCGTCTGGCAGAAATGTATCTTATTTCTGCAGAGGCTGAGTTTCAGTTGGGAAATCCGGAAAAGGCAGCAGAAATGATCAATGTGCTCAGGACCCGTGCTGCAATAAAATCTCCTGTGGATTATACCCAGGTCATGCAGGTAAGTGCATCAGATATTAATATGGAATTTATCCTTGCGGAGAGAGCCAGGGAATTATGCGGAGAGAACATCCGCTGGTTTGATCTGAAAAGGGTCTTTAACGGGGATGACTTTGTTAATTATATTAAAATAAAAAACCCTGATATTACACAGGTTCAGCCTTTTCACCGCCTCAGGCCTATACGTCAGGAAGAACTGGATGCTTTACTTAACGGAGCTGAATTTGGTCAGAATCCGGGCTATCAGTAGCCTTCATGCTGATGAATAAATAATAAACGGAGAATTAACTAAGCCCCGTTTATTATTTATTCGTTCTGATAGTTATTGCCTTACAGCTTGTTTTTATCTCAGGATAAGATGATACAATATGTTGGGAAAATGGTATAAGAAAGGTTTATTCCCTTAATATAGCTTTGTGAAATAAACTATTCTAACCAGAGTTTTAGTTTAGACCAGACACACACAAACGAAAAGAAATAATTAAATGAAAGGCTTCCTGCGATTATTTTTAGCACTTTACTGTATTTTGTTTTTCTGTATTGACAGGGCAGATGCATTACAAAGCGCGCCCGGCACTAAAAAACTGACCCTGGTGATTCCTGCTGTAAGCGAACCAAGGGTAAAGTTTGGAGCTGAAAAGCTGTTAAAAACGTTATCTGAGGCCGGGTATCCTGCTGCAATCATTCAGCAGGATAAGCCGGTAAAAACCAATAACTCAATCATAATAGGTAAGACTGAAAGTGACCTGATCAAAAAGATCTCCGGAGGAGCCGGAGTAAGCGGCAAGGAAGGCTTTAAGATATCTTCAGACGGGAATGGCCGGATCATCATTGCCGGGACAGATGCTTCGGGCGTTCTGTATGGCTGTCTTGAGCTTGGAGAACGTATTAAATCTGCCGGTAAATTACCCGAAAGCATTTCTTTTTCTGATAAACCGGAGATGGTTTTACGGGGTACCTGTATTGGCGTGCAGAAGCCGGCTTTGCTTCCCGGCAGGGGGGTATATGAGTATCCCTATACTCCTGAGAGCTTTCCATGGTTTTATGATAAGGCCCTTTGGATAAAATACCTGGATATGATGGCCGAAAACAGGTATAATTCGTTGTATCTGTGGAACGGGCACCCTTTTGCTTCCCTGGTAAGACTTAAGGATTATCCTTATGCGGTGGAAGTAGATGATGCTACCTTTAAGAAGAACGAGGAAATGTTCAGGTTCCTGACGGAAGAAGCCGATAAACGGGGGATCTGGGTGATCCAGATGTTCTATAATATTATCGTCTCAAAGCCTTTTGCAGAAAAGAACCATTTGAAAACGCAGGACAGGAACCGTCCGATTATACCGCTTATTGCTGATTATACCCGTAAGTCGATTGCCGCTTTCGTGGAGAAATACCCCAATGTAGGTTTGCTGATCACGCTGGGGGAAGCAATGGAAGGTGTTGGCCAGGATGATGTTGACTGGTTTACAAAGACGATCATTCCGGGTGTTCAGGATGGCATGAAGGCCCTGGGCCAGACTAAAGAGCCTCCTATTGTACTCAGGGCGCACGATACCGATGCCCCGAGGGTGATGAAAGCGGCCTTGCCCTTGTATAAGAACCTGTATACGATGGCTAAATATAACGGCGAAGCTTTAACTACCTATACTCCGCGTGGTTCATGGGCCGACCTTCACAGAAGCCTGAGCAGGATAGGTACTGTCCATGTTGAAAATGTGCATATCCTTGCTAACCTGGAGCCTTTCCGTTATGGTTCTGCTAACTTTATTCAAAAAAGCGTACAGGCCATGCACGATATATATGAAGCAAACGGATTGCATTTATATCCGCAGGCTTCCTACTGGGATTGGCCTTATGCTGCTGATAATGTAAAGGGCCGGTTGCTTGAAATGGACCGCGACTGGATCTGGTACAAAACCTGGGCGAGGTACGCATGGAACTGTCGCCGCAACAGGGAGGAAGAAAAGAATTACTGGGGCAGGTTGCTGGCGGAAAAATATGGTACTGATCCCGAAAAGGGAAAAGATATTGCTGCGTCTTATGATGAGGCCGGGGAAATAGCTCCAAAACTGCTTCGCAGGTATGGTATCACTGACGGGAACCGGCAGACATTGACGCTTGGGATGTTTATGACCCAGTTGATCAATCCCACCCGTTACGGCCTTTTTAAGCTGATGTATGAATCGGAAGCCCCTGAAGGTGAGATGATCATTGAATATGCTGAAAAAGAATGGAAGAAACAGGGCCATATTGGCGAAACTCCGGTGCAGATTGCATCTGAAGTAACAGAGCATGGCAGAAAAGCTGTAGAAGCTATAGAGAAGGCTGACGGGACCATTACCAAAGACAGGGAAGAATTTCAGCGCCTGAAAAATGATGTGTATTGTTATGATGCCCTGGCCAATTTTTATGCTGAAAAAGTGAGGGCGGCACTCCTGATCTTAAGATATAAATATTCCAATGATATAACGGATCTTGAAAAAGCGCTTCCTTACCTGCAGAGCAGTGTAAATTATTACAGGAAACTGGCTTCGCTGACTAAAGATGCTTATCTCTATGCCAACAGTATGCAGACCCAGCAACGGAAAATACCGGTAAGAGGGGTAAATGCTACTTATAAAACATGGGTTGAGGTATTGCCTCTTTTTGAAAAGGAACTGGAGCATTTTAAAAGGAGCATTGATTCTTTAAAATCTGATGCAACACCCGGAAAGGTTGTTCAGGTGGTCCCTTTTAAGAATGAAGATGTGAAAATAATTGGGAAAACGGACGGTTATACCGTAAATACCGGTCAGCAGGTTTTTGCCGATACAACAGTCAGGATAACCGGTTTTGCAAAGCAATTGAAGGGACTGAATGGGATCAGGATGTCTAAGTCAGTGCAAATAGCTTCCGGCTCGACGATAAAGTTTTCTGCATCAAAACCTGTTAAAGTGCTGGTTGGCTTTTTCAATGGAAAGGTTCCGGGCTTTTTAACGCCTCCTGACCTTGAGCATGACGCCAGCGCCAATGATTTTGGGCAGTCGGAAATTAAAATAGCCAATGCCGTTTCTTTTGACGGAATGCCGCCGGTAAACGTTCATAGTTATTCTTTTGAGGCCGGCACTAATACGCTTGTTCTGGCTAAAGGGGCTTGTGTGATACTTGGATTTATAGATGATAAACAGGCGATCCGTCTGTATGATGCAGGAATAGGTGTTCCTGATAGTCAAAGGGATATCGACTGGTTGTTTGAGTAGGAGGATGGATAGAAACGATAAAGCATGGCCAGGTTTGATGCCGGAAGATATAAACGAAAAAGAATGATTGCTTTAACAATGAAGAAATTTAAATGTAAACAATTTAACAACTTGATGCCCGCTTCCGGTCTTAGGTTGCTGAACAATGCTTTTCGATGCCAAACTTCCGCGTATTCGATCCCGGGTGTGCGCCTTTCCGGAATTATGCTGCTGGCATTGCTGATGACAGTTACCGGGATCTTTGCTCAAAAGGGCAAAGGAATTGTGGGTACCAAAAAGTTGAAAGGCTATACTGAATATTTTAATTCGCTGGACAGTGAGGATGTGAAGAATTATGTTTCTAATGCTCAGGCTGTGGATTGGATGGCTGCAAACGTTCCGCTGTTTGAATGCCCCGATTCTGCTATTGAGAAGATCTATTATTACCGCTGGTGGACATTCAGGAAACACCTGAAGCAGACACCCGCAGGATTTATTTTTGATGAGTTTATAACCCCGGTAAAACATGCCGGGAAATATAATGGAATAAGCTGTGCCCTGGGCCATCATATTTATGAAGGACGGTGGCTGCGCGATCAGCAATACATCGATCAGTATATCAACTTCTGGGTGTTTAAGGATAAAACTTTCCCGGCGCCGAGATTTCATTCTTTCAGCAGCTGGGTAGATAATGCCGTTTATAACCGCTATCTGGTAAATCAGGATAAGAAGTTTATAGGCGGTCTGCTTCCTGCCCTGGATGCCGATTACCGGAAGTGGGAAGAGGAAAGGCAGCTGCCGGGAGGAATGTTCTGGCAGTTTGACGTAAAAGATGGAATGGAAGAGTCTGTGAGCGGCGGCCGGAAAGTAAAGAACAAAAGACCTTCTATTAACAGTTATATGTATGGAAATGCTGTAGCGCTTACAAAAATGGCTGCTGTGTTTAAAAACGACAGCCTGCAAAAGGTATATAATCAGAAAGCCATACGGCTGAAAAAGCAGATAAACGACAGCTTGTGGAATAATGATGCGGCGTTTTTTGAAACATTGAAAGAGGATGGAACGCTGGCGCCCAGGGAAGCTATCGGGTTTATCCCCTGGTATTTTAACCTGCCGGATGATAAAGCAAATTATGCCAAAGCCTGGAATCAGTTGACCGATACTGCCGGATTTAATGCCCCATGGGGAATAACGACTGCAGAAAGACGGGAACCCACATTCAGAACCCGTGGCTCAGGCCATAGCTGCGAGTGGGACGGTGCCATCTGGCCCTTTGCTACCACACAAACGCTGAAAGGCTTATCTAACCTGCTTTGCAATTACAGGAATCGTGGAAATATGAATGCGAAGGTGTTTTATGACGAGCTTCATAAATATGCCATGTCGCACGTAATGAATGGAAGAACCTATATAGGTGAATATCAGGATGAGAAAAACGGCGCGTGGCTGAAGGGCGATGATCCTCGAAGCTGTTTTTACAATCATTCAGGATTTTGTGACCTGGTGATCAGTGATCTTATCGGGCTGAAACCCCGTGCCGACGATGTGCTGGAATTGCACCCCCTGATCCCGGAAGGCCAATGGGATTGGTTTTGCCTCGATAATGTGCTTTATCATGGTAAAAACCTCACAATTCTATGGGATAAAGATGGTAAAAAGTACGGAAAGGGAAAAGGCCTGCGTGTTTTTGCAGACGGGAAGGAAGTTCTTCATTCTGATAAGCTGAAGGCGGCGAAGGGGGGGATATGAGTTATGAGTTATGAGTTATAGGTTATGGGTTATGAGTTGAATTATGAATGATGGGTTATGAATTAAAAAGTTGAAAGTTACAGGTTGAAAGTTGTAGATTGAAAGTTAAGTTGTGAGCGGAATGGTTCGGTTTTAGGTTGAAAGATTCTGGTTGAGGATTGCGGGAATGAAGAAGGATAAGGGTGAATGATGGTAATATAGTTTGCGTTCTTCTTTTTCAGGCGATTTCACTCATAACTCATAATTCATAATTCATAACCCATAACTCCCCTTCAACCAAATTAATTGAATATGCGTATAAAATTTGTTTTTTGTTTAAGTCTGTTGTTTTGCAGCGTGCTGGCGTCTGCGCAGCAGAATTATTATAATGTTCTGAAATATGGGGCGAAGAATGACAGCAGCAGGCTGGCTACCGCAGCGATCAGTAAGGCGATAGACGAGGCTTCGAAAGCTGGCGGGGGTACCGTTTATTTTCCTGCGGGAAAGTATTTAACGGGTCCTATCCATCTCAAAAGTAATATCACTGTTTTTATTGATGCAGGGGCAGAGCTTCATTTCTCCGATAATTTTGATGACTATCTGCCAATGGTTGCCAGTCGCTGGGAAGGTACAGATGTAACGAACTTTTCTCCCTTGTTTTACGCTTATAAAGCAGAAAATATTGCTATTGTTGGCCGGGGGATCATAGACGGCCATGGCAGAAAGTGGTGGAATTTCTCAGAAGGTTATGACGAAAAGTGGCCCAGAACGAAATGGCAGCTTGAGTTCGACAGGCTTAATAAGGATATTGTTCGTCCGGATCTGAAGGGCTGGATAGAAAGAGGATTTCTGAGGCCGCCCTTTATTCAGCCGATGTATTGTAAAAACGTCCTGATAGAAGGGATCACTATCCGCAATTCTCCTTTCTGGACGGTAAATCCGGAGTTCTGTGAGAATGTTACGGTGAATGCGGTGACCATCAACAATCCCCATTCTCCAAATACCGACGGCATTAACCCCGAATCCTGTAAATATGTTCATATTTCTAATTGCCACATCAGTGTAGGGGACGATTGTATTACGATCAAATCGGGTAAAGATAGAGCCGGAAGGAAGATGGCTGCTCCGGCAGAGAATTATACGATTACCAATTGTACGATGTTGTCAGGCCATGGTGGCGTGGTGATTGGCAGCGAAATGTCGGGAGATGTCAGAAAGATCACTATTTCCAATTGTGTATTCGACGGAACGGACCGTGGTATCCGTATCAAGACTGCCAGGGGACGGGGCGGCATCGTTGAGGAGATCAGGGTGGATAATATCATTATGAAGAATATTAAGGAACAGGCGATCGTTCTGGATATGCAGTATGCGAAAACACAACCGGAACCTGTCTCAGAAAGAACTCCGCGGTTTAGAAATATCCACCTGAGCAATATTACCGCTACCGGTGTTAAGCAGGCTTGTTTTATTAATGGCCTGGAGGAAATGCCGGTTGAAAATATTACGTTCAATGATATCAATATAGATGCACAGACGGGGTTCTTTATTAAAGAGGCCCGGAATATTGAATTGCACAATGTTCAGGTGAATACGGCAGCCGGCCCTTCAGTTAAGGCAGAAAACGTAAAAATGCTTACTCTGGACGGACTGAAAACACTCAGCCCTCTGCCTGGCATTGCAGTGGCTGATCTTATGAATACGCAGGATGCCTTTATTTATAATTCCTTCCCTGTTAAAGGGACAGACGTTTTTCTGAAGCTTAACGGAGAGAGCACAAAGAATATAACCCTGAAAAGCAATAACTTCGGGAATATGAAAATGCCCGTTGTGCAGGATGCTTCGGTGAAAGAGGCAGAGGTGAAAGCAGAAAGGTAAAAGCAGAAAGCGACTGAAATGCGGGTTAAAAAAGGTGAAAGCAGAAAGGTGAAAGCAGAAAGCGACTGATATAGGAGTTAAAAGTTAAAAGTTGAGAGTTGAGAGTGACTGATATACGCATTAAACTAAGACGTAAAGCGGGAAGCTTTAAGCTTTGGACTTTCAGCTTTAAGCTTAATTGGGCGTAAAGCGGGAAGCTTTAAGCTTTGGACTTTCAGCTTTAAGCTTAATTGGGCGTAAAGCGGGAAGCTTTAAACTTTAAACTTTAAACTTAATTGGGCGTAAAGCGGGAAGCTTTAAACTTTAAACTTTCAGCTTTAAACTTAATTGGGCGTAAAGCGGGAAGCTTTCTGCTTTGGACTTTCAGCTTTCCGCTTAATGGAGGGCTTAATAAATAGATAAAACGTGAAAGATCTTTATTTAAAGTTATTTCTTCTTTTCGGGCTTGCCGGTTTAGCCGCAGGTTCTGTTAACGCGCAGGATCTGAAACTATGGTATAAAAAACCGGCTGAGAAATGGACCGACGCATTGCCAATAGGTAACGGGCGTTTGGGTGCGATGGTATTTGCCGGAACTGCTCAGGAGCGGATCCAGTTTAATGAGGAGACTCTCTGGACGGGGGAGCCAAGACAATATAGCAGGGAGGGTGCTGCTGCTTATCTTCCTGAGATCAGGAAACTGCTCTTTGAAGGCAAACAGGATGAAGCAGAGAAACTGGCTGGTGAAAAATTTATGGGAGTGATGTCATCTGAGGGGAACAGGGAAATCTGGTTCAGAGAGATGAGGGCCCTGAAGGGATTATCCGGTAATCCGGCTGCTGCTGCTTATGACGACAGCAGGTGGAAAGAAATGAAGGTACCTACTTCTGAAGGATGGGAAGCTGCCGGGTGGCAGGGACTCGACGGTGCCGTATGGTTAAGGACTACGTTTGAGCTTCCTCAGAAGTGGGAAGGGAAAAACCTAATACTGGATCTCGGAAAGATAAGGGACCAGGATTTTACATACCTGAACGGGAAGCAGATTGGGTCCATGAACGAGGCTACTGAAGGCCGTAAGTATACCATATCCGCCAATGATCTGCGTAAGGGGAAAAACTATATTGCCATACAGGTTTTAAACTATTTTGACAAGGGCGGACTGGTGGGATACAAGGATCCTTCAAGACATCTGCTAATTTATCCTGAGGGAGAACCCGAAACTTCGGGTATTTCATTGAGTAAGGTATGGAAATATCTCATTCAGAATGACGAACCGCCTCCTGTTCCGAGATACCAGGCAGATTATCAGCCTTTCGGCGATCTTTTGCTAAGCTTTTCGGGCCATGATCATCCGCAAACTTACAGGCGGGAGCTCGACATCAGCAATGCTGTTTCAAGAACGGTTTATACCGTCAATGGGGTAACTTACACCAGGGAGTATTTCGTAAGCCAGCCAAACCAGGCAATTATTGTTCACATCACTGCAGATAAGCCGGGCAGTATCAGTTTTGAAAGCCGCTTAAACAGTCCTCATAAATATTCTTCAGTCCGCAAGATAGATAATCAAACCCTTGCGCTTTCCCTGCGGGTGAAGAACGGAGCCCTGAGAGGAGAAAGCTATTTAAAGGTTGTTGCCCTGAAAGGAAAAACGATTACGACCGGAGACCGGATCACCGTGAGCGGGGCCAACGAAGTGACCCTTTATCTTACCGCAGGTACGAACTATAAAAACTATAAAGATGTATCAGGAGATCCCGCAGCCGCCTGTAAAAGTGCGCTGGCATCTCTTGCAAATAAAAGTTACGGTGAAATAAAAAATGCTCATATTAAAGAGTACCAGGAATATTTCAATACCTTTTCGATCAGCCTGGGAAGCAATGAGAATGAGAAATTCCCTACTGATGAACGGATTGATCGTTTTGCTTCTTCAGGGGATCCCGCATTTGCAGCTTTATATATTCAGTACGGAAGGTATTTGCTGATCTCCAGCTCCAGGCCGGGCACAAGGCCTGCTAATTTACAGGGAATCTGGAATGACCTGCTCACTCCTCCCTGGGGCAGTAAATATACTACCAATATTAACCTGGAAATGAACTACTGGCCTGTCGAGGCGTTAAATCTTTCGCCCTTAACGCAGCCATTGTTTAACATGATCGATGAGCTCAGGGAAAGCGGTAAACAGACAGCGGGATTGCACTATGATGCACCCGGGTGGGTACTGCACCATAATACGGATCTATGGAGAGGCACTGCTCCGATCAATTCCCCGACACATGGTATTTGGGTGAGCGGTGCTGCCTGGCTTTGTCATCATTTATGGGAACATTACCTGTATAGCCAGGACAAAGATTTTCTTAAAAACAGGGCCTACCCCGTAATGCGGGATGCCGCCTTATTCTTCAATTCCTTCCTGATCAGGGACCCGAAAACCGGCTGGCTGATCAGCACTCCTTCAAACTCTCCGGAACAGGGAGGTTTGGTTGCAGGACCGGCGATGGACCACCAGATCATTCGCGACCTGTTTAAGAATTGTATCGCTGCTGCTGCGATCCTTCAAACAGATCAGTCATTCAGCGATACGCTTCAGAAAAAGTATAAACTGATAGCTCCCAACCAGATCGGGAGATACGGTCAACTGCAGGAATGGATGGAAGACAAAGATGATACAACGAACAAACACCGGCATGTATCGCACTTATGGGGAGTTTATCCGGGGAATGAGATTAATCCCGAAGGAACGCCCGGCCTGATGAAAGCGGCAAGGCAGTCGCTTATATACCGCGGGGATGCTGGTACCGGATGGAGCCTGGCCTGGAAGATCAACCTCTGGTCGAGGTTCCTGGAAGGAGATCATGCCTATAAGATGGTTGATATGCTGATCAGTCCCGCTGCAAAAGGAGGCGGCTCGTATGTAAATCTGTTCGATGCTCATCCGCCGTTCCAGATTGACGGAAATTTTGGCGGTTCGGCCGGCATTGCAGAGATGCTGCTTCAAAGCCAGGGGAAATATATCGATCTGCTGCCTGCATTGCCGGACGCTTTGCCTGAAGGAGAGATTCGTGGAATTTGTGCGAGGGGAGGCTTTGAACTAAACTATAAGTGGAAAAAAGGAAAGCTTCAGGAGGTGGAAGTGATTTCAAAAGCGGGTAGTGAGTGTTCGCTGCGCTATGCAGGGAAAGAAGTGAGTTTTCCGACGGTTAAGGGGGAAAGATATAGGTTAAACGGCAGATTAGAAACTGAATAAGAGACGAAGACTTTATAAAAAACATTAAAAAATGGTTGATTGGTTAGTTGACTGACGATGGCTGCGGCGGGTTTAAGTTTTACTTAGACCCGCCAAAAGCCTTGTCTTTAAAGCTGAAAGCTTCTTATGCGGTACATATATTTTATACTTCTTTTTCTTTCTGTTGGTTTGTTTACGGAAGATGGCTTTGCCCAGGGGAATACCCGCAGGACGATTTCTCTTGATGAGGGGTGGAATACCACTGTAAACGATACAAGCAAGGACGTAAATGCGGGTTTTGAAGAGCCTGCGTTTAATGACAGGACATGGAAGAAGGTCGACGTTCCCCATAATTGGGATGCCTACGAAGGATATCGCAGGATGATGCATGGTAACCGCCATGGATCTGCATGGTATCGTAAAACATTTAAGATCACAGGTAAAAAGAACGATCAGCGTTATTTTCTATGGTTTGAAGGAGTCGGATCCTATGCCACCGTTTGGCTAAATGGAAAGAGGGCAGGATCTCATGCCGGGGGAAGAACGTCTTTTACTATCGACGTAACAGAATTGATTAACGGCAATGGCAAAAGTAATTTGCTTGCGGTTCGTGCTGATCACCCTGCAGCTATCAGGGACCTTCCCTGGGTATGTGGCGGCTGCTCAGAAGAACGTGGTTTTTCTGAAGGTTCACAGCCGATGGGAATATTCAGGCCGGTTCAGCTAATAATAACAAATCCTGTGAGGATTGAACCTTTTGGCGTACATATCTGGAATGATACTACGGTCTCAGAAAAATCGGCAGCGCTTCATCTTGAAACAGAGATAAAGAATTACAGCAATAAAATACGCTCTGTAACTGTTTTAAACAGGCTGATAAGCCGGGAAGGCATTGCTGTTGCCGAATTAAGTACAGCGAGAACGGTTCAGCCGGGGGAAACTGCCCTTATCTCTCAGAAAACTCCCGTGATTCTAAATCCGCATCTGTGGTCGCTGGAAGACCCTTATCTGTATACTATGGTATCGGAGATTTTAGAGAACGGCAAGGTAACCGACCGTATTTCTACCCCTTATGGGATCAGGTGGATAAGCTGGCCAGTGGGAAGAGGAACAGACGATAAACGCTTTTACCTCAACGGTAAGCCCGTTTTTATTAATGGCATAGCCGAATATGAGCATCTTATAGGGCAGAGCCATGCATTCAGTGCAGAGCAGATCCATTCGCGGGTGATGCAGGTTAAAGAAGCTGGTTTTAATGCTTTCAGGGATGCACATCAGCCACATAACCTGCGTTATCAGGATTACTGGGATAAGCTTGGAATATTATGGTGGCCGCAGATGGCCGCACATATCTGGTTTGATACTCCTGAGTTCAGGACGAACTTCAAAGTTCTTTTAAAAGACTGGGTGAAGGAAAGGAGAAACAGTCCTTCTGTAATTCTCTGGGGTTTGGAGAATGAAAGCACCCTTCCGGAAGATTTTGCACGGGAGTGTTCCGCCCTGATTCGTGACCTTGATCCGACAGCATCCTCGCAGCGTAAAATTACTACCTGTAACGGAGGTAAAGGTACCGACTGGGATGTGCCGCAAAACTGGACCGGTACTTATGGCGGAAATCCGGAAACTTATGCGGACGATGTGCAGCGCCAGGTATTGATAGGTGAGTACGGTGCCTGGAGAACACTTGATCTTCATACAGAAGGGCCTTTTAACCAGAATGGTGCTTTAAGTGAAGACCGGATGGCTCAGCTTATGGAAACAAAAGTACGGTTGGCAGAGTCTGTTAAAGATAAGACCAGCGGACATTTCTTCTGGCTGCTTTCATCCCATGATAACCCGGGAAGAGTGCAGGGGGGAGAAGGACTGAGGGAGATTGACAGGGTAGGCCCCGTAAACTATAAAGGATTATTGACTCCCTGGGAAGAACCCCTCGACGTTTATTATATGTTCAGGGCAAATTATGCTCCCAAAGATAAGGAGCCGATGGTGTATATTGTTTCGCACACATGGCCCGGCCGCTGGGCGGCTCCGGGGAGAAAAGACAGCATTACCGTTTATTCCAATTGCGATGAGGTGGAACTCTTTAACGATGTAAACCAATTGTCTTTAGGTAAAAGGACCAGTAAAGGTATTGGCTCTCATTTTCAGTGGGATAGCGCCGATATAAAATATAATGTGCTCTATGCGGTTGGATATGTAAACGGAAAAGAAGCTGCCAGGGATTATATTGTATTGCATCATTTGCCGGAAGCTCCTCATTTTAATCTCTTTTATAAAGAGGCCCGGCCACTGACCGCCCCTCAGAACAATTATAATTATTTATACCGGGTAAATTGCGGCGGCCCTGATTATAAAGATAAAGACGGAAATACGTGGATGGCAGACCGGCATAGAACTGATGATAAAACCTGGGGATCGAAATCGTGGACGGACGACTTTCCGGGCATGCCGGTTTTTTTTGCAAGTCAGCGGCGGACAAACGACCCTATAAAAGGTTCTTATGACTGGCCTCTTTTTCAAACCTTCAGATATGGCAGAGATAAGTTAACGTATGAATTTCCCGTTCCGGATGGAGAATACCTGGTGGAATTATATTTTTCAGAACCCTGGTTTGGTACAGGAGGAGGAATGGATTGCAGCGGCTGGCGCTTGTTTGATGTTGCGGTAAATGGGAAGATTCTTGTAAAGGATCTGGATCTCTGGAAGGAAGCAGGGCATGATGCCGCATTAAAGAGATCGTTTAAAGTGAAAGTATCAGGAGGACAGCTTATAGTTTCCTTTCCACGGGTAGCTTCAGGGCAGGCGGTCATTTCTGCTATCGCTATTGCTTCGTTAAATACAATGCTTAAACCTGCTCCCGGGTCTCCGTCCTTAATAAAAGACCTGAAGGTTGACGGAAATGACAGCACCCGGTGGACGTTGCAAACCTGGCTGGATACAGGCGACCGGCTATACTCCGGTGCTGATGCTTCTTATAAAACGCTTCCTTCAAATCTATATGGGGCTGAATGGATCAGGACTCCTGCCGTTAGCACAAAAAAAGGTACCTCAATAGCAGAATTTAGCCTTAGTGCCGATGCAGACGTGTTTATCGGGTTAGCGAACCAGTCGCAGCCGCTTCCATGGATGGAAGGATATGAGGATACAAAGACTTTTTCTGAAGATAATCAGGGGCGCCGGTTTGAGGTATACCGTAAACGTTTTAATAAAGGTGCAGTGATAAAGACCGGGGAAAACGGGGAGGTTGCATCCGCAATGTATACCATAGCAGTTTTACCCGCCGGTACCTTACAACCGGCCTATGACCTCAAGCCCGTAAACAGTTATAAAGTATTGAATGCGGAGCTGACCGATGGTGCTGTTAGGGAAACAGTGAACGAGAAGGATGCTGTAACCTTTAAGAAAGCTTCGGGCCCGGGCCTGGAATGGAATATTTCTGTTGGAGCAGCAGACACCTATTCCCTTACTATCAGATATGCCAGTACACTTGCCAGGAAACTTACTGCAAAACTTGAATTGCTGGCCGCCGCCGGCACCTTAATGAAAACAGAAGCAGTAGAATTCGTTCAGAGCAAACCCGGTAAATGGAACTACCTGAGCACTACTACCGGAACGATGATCAATGCCGGAAACTATAAAGTAAGGTTAACAGCGCTGAATGCTGAAGGCCTGAGTATTTCCGGGTTGGATATTCAGTAAGCTTTCGGCTTTATGCTTTACCCTTTCAGCTTTCCCTGGATAATATCCTACAATACCTGGAAAAAATGCTACATGAATCTACCTCCCGGCAAAAGTAGTTTTGTAAACAATAACAAATGCTATAACTAAAAAAACCAGCGGATTTGAACAGATCAAATAAATCTGATTTATTTGATGATTAATATGAAGAGCCTTCCAATTTTCGACCTTGCTGTTATAGCAATTTATCTTTTAGGGATGATCCTTGTCGGATTTTATTTTTCAAGGAAAAATAAAAGTTCCGATCAGTTCACCAAAGCTTCAGGTTTAATTCCCGGCTGGGCAATAGGGATGTCAATTTATGCGACCTTTCTAAGCAGTAATACTTTCCTGGGAGTACCGGGGAAAGCATTCGGCTCCAACTGGAACGCATTTGTTTTCAGTATATCCATGCCATTTGCTGCCTGGGTAGCATCAAAGTATTTTGTGCCTTTTTATCGTGGTACGGGCGAAATTTCGGCCTATACACATCTTGAAAAGCGTTTTGGTTCATGGGCGCGAACGTATGCCGTAGTCTGTTTTCTGCTGACCCAGTTAGCGCGGATGGGTTCTGTCTTTTTCGGCATTGCGCTCAGCTTACAGGCGCTTACCGGCTATTCGATGTCGTCGATCATGCTGGTAATGGGCGTTTGCATTATTATCTATACGGTATTGGGCGGTATTGAAGCTGTAATATGGACCGAAGTGGTTCAGGCTGTTGTTAAAACACTGGGCGCAGCGTTAATACTTTATCTGATCATTACCAGTATGCCCGGAGGTGTTTCTAAGATCATAGAGATCGGGCAGCATAACGATAAATTCAGTTTAGGCAGTTTCGCCCTGAATTTCAGGGAGTCGTCGTTCTGGGTGATCCTTTTATACGGGTTTTTTATAAACCTGAATAATTTTGGCATGGACCAGAATTATATACAACGTTATCATACTGCAAGATCATCCGAACAGGCCTCCAGATCTATCTGGCTATGTGTATGGATGTATGTACCGGCCTCATTAATGTTTTTCATTATCGGCTCATGCCTTTTTGCGTGGTACCATGTGCATCCCGAATTGACTGAAGCGATAAAATACCAGGTTGCGGCAGAACGTTTGCCCGGTTCGGCGACAAGCGGGATGATCTCCAAACTTGCGGCAACACTTCAGCCCGCAGATTACGGTGATAAGGTTATGCCGCATTTTATGGTGAACCGGATCCCTGTTGGCCTTGTGGGATTAATTGTTTCGGCCATTCTTTCTGCTGCAATGAGTACGATCAGCTCGGGAATGAATGCTTCGGCGACTGTATTTTCTGTTGATATCTTCAAAAGATACTTTAAACCGGGAATCAATGATAAACAAACGCTGCGTCTGCTGCATATTGCTACGGTTGTTTTTGGACTGCTGGGGATGGGAACCGGTATTGCGATGATAGGAGTTAAGAGTATCCTTGATGTATGGTGGCAGCTTTCGGGAATATTTGCCGCAGGTATGCTGGGTTTATTCCTTTTGGGAATTGCAAGCAGGCAAAGCAAAAATCATGAAGCCCTGCTGGCAACGATGATAGGAATACTTGTAATAGTATGGATGACATTTTCAGGCAGTATCCCTGCGGAGTACAGCTTTCTCAGGAGCCCCTTTCATATCAATATGATTATTGTGATAGGTACCCTTACAATTTTTCTTGCGGGGATAATTCTCACAAAGCTAAAGAGGAACTTAAGAAGCTGATGTTTTGCTTTAAAATGCATTGCCGGAACAGAGATTGAATTATATAATATAAAATGGAAAATACGAAGAAGGGATTTATTCCGGTAATGCTTACCCCATTTAAAAGTAATGGAGAAATAGATTATAATATTTTAACACAATTAACGGAAGTATACCTTGAAGCAGGAGCATCCGGCCTTTTTGCCAATTGTTTGTCAAGCGAAATGTTTGAGCTGACTGATGAGGAGCGGATTCAGGCCATCAAACATGTGATTAAAGTGGTCAATAACAAAGTTCCGGTAGTTGCCACCGGAACTTTTGGAGGAGAGATATCAAAGCAAGCCGATTTTGTAAAGAGAGTAAACGATACAGGCACTCATGCCGTGATTCTTATCACCAGCCTTCTTGCCGGTGAAAAAGAGCCGGAAGAGGTGTTTAATGAGAGGGTATTCAGCCTTCTTGACCAGACTCCCGGTATCCCGCTTGGATTTTACGAATGTCCTGAGCCCTTCAAGAGAGTTCTTTCTGCCGGTCAGCTTAAGTCTTTTGTAGAAACCGGACGAGTAATATATCATAAAGATACCTGCCTGGACATTAATCAGGTAAGAGAAAAGCTTAAAGCAACAGAGGGTTTTCCTGCCTTTGGCTTGTATGATGCCTATATGGTGCATGCCGTGGAATCGCTGGAAGCAGGCTCCGCTGGCCTTTCCTGCATCCAGGGGAATTACTTTCCTGAATTAATTGTCTGGTTATGCAACAATTACAATGTTCCTTCTTTGAAACCCGAAGTGCAGCGCGTGCAGCAATTTTTAAATGATAATATGGACGTAATGCATAATGTCTACCCCATAGTATCAAAATACTTTCTTCAAAAACGCGGACTTAACATCTCTACCTTTACCCGCCGGAAAGTAGGGATCTTCACCAATTCTATTACCCATGAAATCGAATCACTCTACAAAAATTATAATAAGCTCCAGGAAGAACTGGATTTGAAATACGAGATTTAGGGGAGTTATGAATTATGGGTTATGAGTTATGAGTTATGGGTTATGAGTGATGAATTATGCTGTTTACAACTCATAACCCATAATTCATAACCCATAACCCCCTTACGGCTTATTCAGATACGTTCTTTTATAATCCAGCGGTGTCATTCCGGTCACTTTTTTAAAGTGACGGTAAAAGTTGGAAACATTATTAAAGCCGCATTCAAAGCAAATGACTTCTGTAGGTAACTTATCTTCTATCAGGGCCCGGCAGGCATGACTGACGCGGATCTCTATCAGGAAATCATAATACGTTTTCTTCGTCATCAGTTTGAAGTAACGGCAGAAGGAAGTAACGCTGAGATTGCTTATAGATGAAATTTCGTTAAGGCTGATTTCTTTTTTATAATTAGACAGCGTGTAGTTATATACTTTATTGAGCCGGATGGTATCGGTTTCAGTTGATTGGTTAAAGGAATGCTGGCTGGTTGCAATGGTGGTATATTCATCTGTTTCAGCCAGTGTTTTTAAAATCGACAGGAGAATAATAATGCGGTCAAGATTGGTAGCTTTAATCGCAGAAAAGAGCAATTTGTCCATTTTCTCCCGCGCTTTACCATGAATGACCATTCCCTTTTTTGCCTTTTCAAATAATTTCGGGATCAGGTAAGCCTCAGGAAGATTTAGCAAGTCTTTTCCCAGGCATACGGGTAAAAAATGGATGACTATGGCCTCAACTTCCAGCTCCGAATTTGGATGGAAGTAGGCTTCGTTGCATCTCCAGGTATGAGGAAGGTTTTCTCCAAGGAGAATGAGTTCGCCGGATGAAAAATTGCTGATATTATCTCCAATGAACCGTACCCCTTCGCCTTTAATTACATACTGGATTTCAAGTTCGGGATGATAGTGCCAGATAGTACCAAAGTTTGGCGCTTTATCGTGCCTGATACTAAATGAGTTCTCAAGCCTGAGCGGAACTTTATGAAATAATGCTTTCATATCTGTTAAATTATTAAGCAGCCTGCTTATTTTACCCCCCTGCAATAGTAGGCATTTTTTATGAATGTCAATGGTAATATCCTACATAAATAGGATAACAAATTGCAACAATAGTATTACATTGAAATAGATATTTGTCTTGTTGCGCTGTTTCATTTACGCAATGGTATTTATAAACTTAAGGACTGCTGATTATT
This sequence comes from Sphingobacteriales bacterium, assembly GCA_015654985.1. GTDB lineage: Bacteria > Bacteroidota > Bacteroidia > Sphingobacteriales > Sphingobacteriaceae > Arcticibacter. The sequence goes on from JAATFW010000248.1 coordinate 28,015, forward strand.
ATAATAAAAGGAAGATAATAGTAAAAGTATCGGGTTTTCAATCACTCTTATCATTCTCTTGCTGTAGTTAATAAATGTATTATAAACAATTGTTTAATTATTATACAATGTTGAAAGGAGAAAAGAAAGAAGTATTTCTTGTTGCAAGTGGTGATTTGCGGCTTTCTGCTAATCAGAAATGCTGGGAGGCACAGGAGTCAATGGAAAAAGCATTGACTGCCGCCATTACTGATCTGGGATGGTCAGTCCGCAGGGCACATGCCTGTAATGAAGAAAAGAAGCATGGCTTTATTGATTCTCAAAAAATGGGCATGGAAGTTTTTCGCAGTCTGGACCCTGAAACGCCTCTGATCGTAGCAGAAAGCGTATGGCAGTATACCCATCATGTGCTGGCCGGACTTACAACTCACAGGGGGCCAATCCTTACAGTAGCAAACTGGAGCGGTATGTGGCCCGGGCTTGTAGGCATGCTGAATCTCAATGGCTCTTTAACAAAGGCTGGAGTAAAATACAGTACATTATGGAGCGGTAACTTTGACGATACATACTTCGTAGAAAGCTTAAAAGAGTGGTTTGAAACCGGAAAAATAGCACATGATCAAAGCCATGTCAAGAGTTTTGATCTGGTGAAAATTCCGGTGCAGGATGAAATAACAGGACGTGAGTTTGCAAAACGGTTCAGGCAGAAGAAGGCAATTATGGGTATTTTTGATGAAGGGTGTATGGGCATGTATAATGCTATCGTTCCGGATGACCTGCTTCATCAAACCGGCATTTTTAAAGAACGCCTGAGCCAGTCGGCTTTGTATGCAGCAATGCAGAAAGTTAAGGACGCAGAAGCCGGCGATGCTTTAAACTGGCTGCTTGATCAGGGAATGAAATTTAACTGGGGGAATGATCCGGCTGTTCAGCTTACAAAAGAGCAGACTCTTGAGCAATGTAAAATGTATATTGCTGCAACCCGCATTGCTGCAGATTTCGGTTGTGATACAATCGGAATTCAGTACCAGCAGGGACTGAAAGATCTCACTGCTGCCAGTGATCTAACGGAAGGGTTATTAAACAATAAGTTAAGGCCCCCGGTGTTTTCTGAATCAGGAGAGGAACTTTATGCCGGGAATGCACTGCCACATTTTAATGAGGTAGATGAATGTGCCGGTTTGGATGGCTTGGTTACTTATAAACTCTGGGAAGAGCTGGGGATGCAGGGAGAAAATACGTTACACGACCTGAGATGGGGTGAGTATTATAAAGGAGATGGCATTGACGATTTCGTGTGGGTTTTCCTGATCTCAGGTGCGGCTCCCGCCGCTCATTTTATTGATGGGTATAAAGGAGCCGAAAGCGACAGGCAGCCTCCTATGTTCTTTCCGTTTGGGGGAGGAACCCTTAAAGGGATCAGCAAGCCGGGACCAATTGTATGGAGCCGTGTTTATGTAATGAATAATAAACTGCATTGCGATCTGGGTGTTGGAGAAGCTGTATTTTTGCCTGAGGATGAAACCCGGAGAAGATGGGATGATACCAATCCCGAATGGCCTATTATGCATGGAGTATTAAAAGGGGTGAGCATGGATCAGATGATGGCGCGTCATAAAGCGAACCACATACAGGTTGTCTATACTCCTGATGAAGCAAGCGCACATAAAGCCTGCCGGATTAAAGCGGCGGCGTTAGCGGAACTGGGATTGGAAGTCTATTTTTGCGGAGACGTGGAGCTAACATATAATTCGTAACCTACTAATGTTAGGCGTTTTATACTTATAACTTACGGCTTATTACGTATAACTTAACACTAATTTATAATTAAGAAATGAACAACTATATAAAAAAATTTTCTTTCTTTTTTCTCGTGTTTGCTTTGGCGGCAGGGACTTCTTTAGCCCAGGACCAGCAAAAGCCGGAGGATAAAGAAGCAGAGTATACCAAAGCTATTACTCAGCGTGCTGACAAAATAGTAGTAACTCTCGGAATTACCGATCCGGCAAAGGCGAACCGGGTACGTGATATCATAGTTCAGCAGTACCGTAATCTTAATTCTGTTCAGGCTGAACGTGATGAACAGGTAAAAAAGATTAAGGAACAGGCAGGAGATGATAAGCTTGCCCTGGAGGCAAAAGTGAAGGATCTGGATGCTGCTGCAGATATTAAAGTTGGGAAATACCATACAGAATATCTTTCAAAGCTTTCAAAAGAAATTAACCCTGCTCAGATCGAAAAGATAAAGGATGGAATGACTTATAATGTTCTTCCTGTTACCTATAAAGGATATTTGGAAATGCTTCCCGATCTGACGGAGAAACAAAAGTCGCAAATACTTGCATATCTTACCGAAGCAAGGGAACATGCAATCGATGCCGGATCATCAGAGAAGAAGCACTGGTGGTTTGGAAAATATAAGGGAAGAATTAATAATTATCTCTCAGCAGAGGGTGTTGAAACGAAAAAGGCAAGAGAGGAGTGGGAAAAGAAGTTAAAAGAGGAGCAGGGGGGTAAATAATGGCTATTAAGATATGGCATTCATAACAACAGGAGTGCTCTATATGATGTTGGGACGGTATGATAATATTGTACAAAACATTGAAAAAATGCTACAGGAAAACCGGATGATGTATGTATATTTTTGATTTGTTAATTTTCTGAACCAGGATATTAAATAGCCTAAAGTATTTTAAAAAATTTATTAGAAAGGTTTCTGAAATATTAAAAGTGTTCGTTCTACAGTTTTCTCAAAATGTTTAACCAATATAAGAAACTAACCAGTTTAATTAATCAACTAAAAAATCGGTATATGTTATAAATCACAACTAAATCAGAGTAAATCAAAATTTGATCAACCTTGTATAGCTGATCATCCCGGTTAAAATCACCTGATTTAAGGTGAAGGGAGAGTGTCTTGACTTTAAAAATAAAC
>JAATFW010000136.1 GCA_015654985.1 Sphingobacteriales bacterium
ATTGTAACTGTCTTCAATGATCCCTACCTTCGTACTCTCAATGAAATCTCCAAATGAGTAATTATCTCTCTGAACTTAATTCCATAAGCGCTTTAGAACGTTTAAAACCTGTTATCAACCGCACTTCGTTACTGTATAATGCCAGGCTTTCCGAAAAATATGAATGCATGGTATACCTTAAAAGGGAAGACCTCCAGGTGGTACGATCATACAAGCTGCGCGGGGCTTACAATATGATCTGCCAGCTTAGCGAAGAGCAGCTGGCAAAAGGAATAGTATGTGCAAGCGCCGGTAATCATGCGCAGGGCGTGGCCTTTTCATGCAAAAAATTAAATACACGCGGAGTGATTTTCATGCCGGAGATCACGCCCAAGCAGAAAATAGATCAGACCCGGATGTTCGGCAACGGAATGGTTGAAATAATTCTGGTGGGCGATACCTTTGATGACTGTCTTAAAGAAGCACTGGCCTATACCGATGCCAACAAAATGACGTTTGTACCTCCGTTTGATAATTATAAGATCATAGAGGGGCAGGGCACCGTGGGCGTGGAGATCCTGGAAGACCTTCCGGATACAGATATTGTTGTCGTGCCTGTGGGCGGCGGCGGTTTGGCTGCCGGAGCCGGAAGTTACCTGAAGCGTACAAGCCCTGCCATCAGGATCCTGGGTGTTGAACCCGAAGGGGCGCCTTCCATGTTCAGGGCTTTTGAGGCCGGGGGGCCTGAAACGCTGGAAACCATTAATCACTTTGTGGATGGCGCATCGGTAAAACGGGTTGGAGAACTAACCTACCCGATATGCCGGGACGTTCTGGATGAAATTATCCTGGTTCCGGAGGGAAAAGTTTGCACCACCATCCTGAGCCTCTATAATCAGGACGCCATTGTAGCTGAACCTGCAGGAGCGCTGTCTGTAGCAGCGCTGGACTTCTGCGCTGATCAGATCAGGGGCAAAAAGGTTGTCTGCATCGTTAGCGGCGGCAATAATGATATTGAGCGGATGCAGGAGATCAAAGAGCTGTCTTTATTGTATGAGGGACTGAAACATTATTTCGTGATCCGTTTTCCCCAGCGCCCGGGCTCGTTAAAGCTGTTTGTAAATAACGTTCTTGGCCCTACTGATGATATCACAAGATTTGAATTTATAAAGAAAACAGAACGGGAAAGCGGCCCCGCCCTGGTAGGCATTGAACTCCGGTCGGCGGATGAGTATGCGGCCCTGATACAAAGGATGGAAGCCCACCGCTTTGACTATAAAGCAATTAACCGGGACCAGACATTGTTTGAGTATCTGGTGTAAGAACTGTGAGCTTAAAACTCCAGATACCTGTTAATTTTTCCAGGGATTCTGTCGTATTTCTTATAAACATTCAGTCCCGTATATATGGCCCTGATTTGCACGCCGTTCTTTTCCAGGAGGAATTCATCATAGAAGCCTTTAAAAAAACGGTCCCTGAATAAAAACCCGTCAGCTTCCGGACCGGGGTAAAGACTGATCCATTCAGGGTAGATTACCACATGGTCTTTTTGCGCAGGAATCCCGGCTTCCCATGCTTCCTCCCGGGAAAGCACATTGCAATTGGCAAGAAGCTGTGCGGTATACAGATGACCCGGATGATGATATAAGTGCTCCGGCGATCCTTTTTCAAGGACCGTCCCCTCTTTAAGGATGATCATGTTATCGGCAAGCGCCAGTCCGTCGAGCGGGTCATGCGATACCAGGATAACGGTAATTCCTAAATACCGGGCCATCCTTTTAATATCCGCTCTTAAATCATTCTTCAGCATCGGATCGATCTGGCTGAAAGGTTCGTCCATGAGCAGTACTTCGGGGCCGGTTATAATAGCCCTGGCAATGGCTACCCGCTGCTGTTCTCCGCCGCTCAGATCGACCGCCCGCTTTTCCGCCAGATGATCAATCCTTAAAAACTCCATTACTTCAAAAGTTTTTTGCTTTTTACCCTTCAAATCGGTATTGGATAATAGCGCGGCAATATTATCATACACTTTTGCATAAATATTCAAATCAAAGTCCTGTGCTACCAGTTTCATCGCATCATGCCCCGGAATGAGCCTTTGCTCAGGCCCCCGCACTTCTTCTCCCTTATACAAAACCGTTCCGCGGTCGGGGCTCATCAAACCTGTGATCAGCCTCAGCAGCGTACTCTTTCCGCTTCCGCTTTCACCGGCAATTACGGTAATTGAGCCCCGCTCTATTGCGAAGTTTACCGATTGTACTCCCGAAAATGGCATATCCTGATATACCTTGCTTACATCCTGAAGTTCTATGAAGTGATTAGTATTCATCAGGGCAAAAGTAATGTTTATACCTTGTAAGAGCGATGGTCAATGAACGGCAGATGAAAAGATTTACAGATAACATATGAATAAGGTGAGACCTGGCTGCATAAAAAATCCCCGCAATTCCGCAAAGGGAAAAGCAGGGAAGGGTTAACCAGTTATTATGTGTGTTAAAATCCTAATGTCAGGCCGAATGACATATTTCTTAAACCTTTCTGCTCCGGGCTGTTTTCAAACATATCATTGAAGTAATATTTAACGTAAAGCCCGGCATAACCATAGCCTATACGTGCAAAACCGCCATATCTGAATTTGGTAAAATGGTAATCGTCGTCAAATTTCTGTTTCCCGTTTTCGTCACTCTTCTGCTTCACCCTTCCATTGAGAAGAAACCCAAGATCAGGCCCAAAAACAAACCTGAATTTCTTTCCGTTATTATCGTCGTTGGTCCTTAATTCAAAAGACAGGGGAATCCGCAGATAGGTAGCTGAAAACCTGTTTTTATCAAAATGAACAGACGACGTATCGTAAGCCAGTACCGGCCAGTCGCGCTTCATGGTAATATCCTTTTGAAGGCGGATAAGCGTCCAGTCGAAACCTCCTGAAAGATATATTTTAAAATTACTGTTAAAGCGGTATCCAAATTGCAGTAAATCGAATCCGACATTGCTTGTTTTCCATGCATTATAGTCAAGAAATTCATTTTCCGGAGACAATGTAAAGCTGCCATTATCAATCAGTTTAGAAAAACCGAGGTCAAAGCGGGAGAAGGTAAGTCCAAATGATACTCCGGGGGCTTTAGACACCTTCTTTGTCGAATCCCTGTTATATCTTTCTTTAGAATTATCATCCTTGCCGATGGAAATCTTAAATTCCGATTTGTGGCGTCTGTTAGTTACAGATGATGTATCTTTGTTTCCACTATCTGTTGCAGCCCGGGTATAAGAAATATCACCTGCATACACCGTATTGAAAGCTGCAAGAGCTGCCAGTAAAATAAGTATCCGTTTCATAATATATATTTTCCTAATTCTGTTTATCCCGGTTTGCTTTTGTCTTAAGTCTGAGCACGCCCAGGTTAATACCTGATATTAATGTACCTTCCTCGCTGTCTGAAAACTCAATCAGCTTATCTTTCCTGTGATCGACTTTTGAAACTACAAAGTTTACCAGATCGCCCACTGTTCTAATCCCTGATCTTGAACTTTCCGGATCTTCTATACCACCTGCCCTGACAGCAGCAACAGCCGATGCGATGACGGGTTTCCCGGGGTCTGGTACATTCGTCATTGCAGGAGCAGGAGAAGGAACTAAGGCAAGAGACTTCTCAGGCTGTATCTGATCTTCATGAACAGGGGAGATCTTATGTACGGTTGCGGTTTCTTCCGCAGTATCGTAAAGCTCATTATCATCTGAGCGATCCTTTCTGGCTGCTTTGTAAGAAGCAACATGCTGCTTTCCTTTAATCTTTAAAGAAGCCAGTTTCTCAATAAAGCTTTCCTTTTTTACCGGTTCTTCTGTGACAACGTGTTGTTCAGGGACGCTTTCGCGAATTTCAGCGATTTGTTCGGGGCCTCTGCCGCGCAGCTTAATTGTTTCTGAAGGGCGGGCGATCCATAAACCTGCACCCACCATAAAAACAATGCTTGCAGCAACAGACCATGTTATAGAAAAAGGCCTCTTTCGGCGTCCCGAGCTATTTAACCCGGAAGATATTGCCGTCCATACGGCAGCAGACGGTTCAGCCTCATATGACTCGAATTTCTTTCTGAACAGTTCATCAAATTCTTTATCCGGCATAGTTTGCATGTTTTGACCCCTCCATTTTTATCAGTTTCTCCTTTAAAATTGCCCTTGCCCTCGACAACTGTGATTTTGAAGCACCTTCGGTAATCCCCAACTGCTCTGCAATTTCTTTATGCGAATAGCCTTCGATAGCATAAAGGTTAAATACCAGCCTGTAACCGCCCGACAGATGCTGGATTAAGCTAAGCAGATCCTTTACTTCAAGATCGTTCATATTAAACATCGTTTGCGGCGTATCATATACTTCATCAATATCAACTATGTTCAGCATTCTTTGGTTCTTTCTGTATACTTCAATCGCTGTATTTACCATGATCCGCCTTATCCACCCTTCAAAAGAACCGTCGCCCCTGAACTCTCCTGCTTTTTGAAATACTTTTACAAAACCAATCTGTAACATATCTTCTGCTTCATAGCGATCTTTTGCATAACGCATACAAATACCAAGCATCTTTGATGACAGTAATTTATATAATAATTCCTGGGTCCTGCGTTCACCAAGTTTACAGCCCTCAAGCAAATCATCAATAGTCACTTTACGACTTAAATTCATATGCGTACAGGGATAAGATGATCTTAATAGACATTTGGTTGCATGGAATTCAAAAATTATTTCTTTTTTATTAACCTGAACTCCTGCTTATAAACAAGAAAGAATGAATGGTAGAATTGGAATGAGTCGGATTCCGGACTTTTCAGGTCGATAACGGGTTCTACGCGAAAATCAAGGAAGAAATGGGGAACAAGCTCTTTCTGAAAAGCATAACGGAAGAAAATCAACTGCCGCTCTTTTTCGGTATATCCTTCGTGCTCTATTTTATTAGATACAGATTCATATAATGGCATTCCTGCTGAGGAAATAAATTTATTTCCTTTCCAGTAAGATACCACCAGAGCCCCGAGCTTGCTTTGGACTCCTGCATTCAGAAATAAGCCGCTTCCGTTAGTATATGCCTGTTCTTTGGTAGAGGAATGATCATTAAAGCCTACCAGATAATTTTCCGTATTCACCGAACTGATAAATCCACTGGTATTATACTTCAGTTTAAAACCTGCGGCGGCATTAAAAAATGTTTTCAATGGCTTGTCCAGAGTATCAATCTGGCCTCCCTGATGAAATATGATTAATTGCAGGGGTACAGAAAACTTAAACCTGCTGGTTTGCTTTATGGTGATGTCTGAGGAACCGCCGGCAAAGATCTGCTCCTGCTCACCGGATGGCTTATAGATCATATTATTCCAGTTTACATAGGCGTCGAGGAACAAAGAGGGCTTATTAATTACAACCTGGGTTCCATACTCGACCGGATTTGTTATTTTTCTTTCAACATCAAACAAGGGCTCAATAAAACGGTGCTGCGTATTACCCTCAAGCGCTCCGTTGATCAGGGCAGTACTTCCGCTTTGATATTTAATGCTGAATAAAGGGTAGGTTTTGTAAATCCCTTTGCCGCCGAAGTCTTTTCTGAGATGAATGCCCGCACTTAAAGAAAGCCTGGGATGGGCATAATATACCAACTGAGGCTCTAATTGGGCTCCATATAAAGTATATCCATCCTGAATGTTGTTGAAAAACTCATAATTCCGCAGGAAGTTGAAGTTGTGAACACTTAAATATAGTTCCCCTGTCTTTACACTGTCTGGACGGATACGGTATTCAAGACTATCATTTGGTAATTGAGCTTTCGCGAAAGAGGCTGCACTGATGCATGCGAGTAACAGAAGGTATTTTTTCATTCTGATCTATAGAACAAATGTACAGGAAGTTTTTTAAGCTTCACACAGACGGATAAAAATAGTACCAGGGTTGGTCTTTGAATTATTTATAGTAGAAACTTAGATAAACTTGTTTTTATATGCAAGTTCACATAAGCGGCACATAAAAACAAGTTCATCAGTCTCTCATTTTCCTTATGGATGCAAAACAATCATCTGTAATGAATATTCCGTGTACATAATCTATTATCGTTAGCTGATATTGAAACATAAGCCTATTTTTTCAAACGGTAATATTTATAAATTTTTACGGCGGCCATAATTACTGCAATAAATACAAACAGGCCAATGATCCCGTAAATCCAGTCGAGGGCATTTTTAAGAACCACTACAAAAACGATAGCAACCAGTAAAATAGTAGCAACTTCATTCCACAAACGCAGGTGCAGGGATGTCAGCCTGCATATTCCATGTTTCAACTGATACATCACATGCTGACATCCAAAGTGATAAATGAGCAAACCGGCCACAAAACCGAGTTTTACAAGCATCCAGTTTGCTTTAAGCAGATAAGGGTTAAGATACAGCATAGCAATGCCGGCAAGAACGGTCAGTACCATTGCCGGCACTGTAATAATATTCCATAGCCGGCTTTCCATAATCACATACTGCCGGTGAAGGATCTGGCGCTCCTGTTCAGGTCTTTCGTTTGCCTCAATGTGATAAATAAAAAGCCTTACTATATAAAAAAGGCCGGCCATCCAGCAGACAACAAAAATAATATGGATTGATTTAATGTATAAGTACAGCACTGATCTCTATATGTTATTCAAGTTCGTTTTTGATCACATCCACCGCATACTTTACATTCCCGAACGGAAGATCCGGCATAATACCATGGCCTAAATTAAAGATAAAACCATTCTCCTCCTTCATATTCCTGTAAAGTCTGAGAATTCTTTCCTTTATCACCTTCTTATCCGCATATAGAATATGGGGGTCGAGATTGCCCTGAACGGCAATACCTGCAGGGAGACTTTTCTTAACGGTAAGAAGATCAGCATTCCAGTCTACAGAGATCACATCAGGTTTTGCTTCTGCCATTAAAGTGGCAAATACAGAGCTTCCTTTACAGAAAGAAATTACAGGAATATCCTGCCGGTTTAAACCTGCTATAATTTTAGAGATATACTGATGAGAAAACTCCTTATAATCGTCCCAGGCCAGGGCCATTGCCCAACTGTCGAATATCTGGACGGCATTAACACCTGCTTCGATCTGAAGGTTAAGATAAGCAGTGGTAACTTCTGCAATTTTAGATAGCAACTGATGAGCAAGCTGCGGCTCATTATGAAGCATGAGTTTAGTGAGCTTAAAATCTTTCGACGACCCTCCTTCAACAAGATAACTCATCACCGTAAACGGAGCCCCGGCAAAGCCGATCAGGGGAAGTTTTCCATCAAGCCTTTGCTGTATTACTTTTATCGCTTCGGCTACATACTGCAGTTTATCTGTAACCGCTGTTTCAAGACTCTCAACGTCGCGAAGGTTCCTTACAGGATTAGAAAACCTTGGGCCCACTCCCTGAGTAAAGCTTAATTTACCGCCCATTGCTTCGGCGGTAACCAGAATATCAGAAAAAAGAATGGCAGCATCTATTCCAAGCAAATCTACAGGGAGCATGGTTACATCCGCTGCTATTTCAGGGGTTTTACACATTTCGAGGAAAGAATACCTGTTTTTTATGTTCCAGTATTCTTTCATAAAACGACCTGCCTGACGCATCATCCAGACAGGGGGGCGTTCTGTAGGCTGCGATAATGCAGCTTTAATAAATAGAGAATCTTTTTGCTTATTGATCACTTTGCTCTGTATTGTCCTGTATCTCTTTTTCTATTTTATCAATAACACTTTGAATCCTTGAACTTATCTTTAACTCTTTAGCTACGTTAACATAAGCTTTTGCCCGCTGATATTCTTTTTTACGCAGGTTTAAGTTAGCAAGATGTACCAGCACGATTCCTTTGTCGCCTTCAGAACCTAAGGGAAAGCGGCTGGCTATCTGGAAATGAAGTTCTGCTTCATCATAATTTTCTTTCTGCAGCTCGATGTTCCCATAAATAAATTCGTAATACCCCCTCCTGGCCCTTCTTAACCTGTCGGGATTCTTCACTTCTTTTAAAAGGGCCTCGGTTTTGGGATAATCCTTATTTCGAAAGGACTTTGCCGCCAGAGCTACAGTACCGTCTCTGAAATATCCCCTTATAAGCAGCACTATTCCAAGGGCAACCAGCGACGAAATTTCGTACGATCCACGGAATAAGGTATAGCATAACAAAATTACACCAACGGCGATAATTGCAAAACGCGTTCTGGCAGTAATCATTCCGGCCTACTGATTATCAGTAAATTTATATCCAACCCCCCGTATTGAGTGGAAATATATGGGGTTTTTCTGATCAGGCTCAAAATATTTCCTGAAAGTAAGGATAAAGTTATCTATTGTTCTGGTTGAGGGGTAGACATCGTAATTCCACACCGTCTCAAGGATCTGCTCACGCGATACGGCTTCATTACGGCGCTCGATCAGCAGTTTAAGAAGCATTGTTTCCTTCTTTGTCAGCGGAGTAACAGACCCATCTTCATTGCGCAGTTCAAAAGAATTGAAATAGATCGTCCTTTCACCAATCTTATACGTATTCAGTTCTTTTTTTTCTTCTCCTGAAAGTCCCCGTTTTACGAGGTTATTCACTCTCAGAATGAGTTCTTCAAGGTTAAATGGCTTTACAAGATAATCGTCGGCGCCTTTCTTCAATCCGGTCACCCGGTCTTCACTGGTGTTTTTTGCTGTCAGGAACATGATAGGCACCTCAGTGTTCTCGAGCCTGATAGTCTCTGCTACCTGAAAGCCGTCAATTTCAGGTAGCATCACATCAAGAATGATCAGATTAAAGCGTTCCTCCTTAAAAATACGGAGGGCCTTTTTTCCGTCTGTTGCAGTGGATACTTTATATCCTTCGAGCTCAAGGTTGAGCTTTATTGCTTCGAGAAGATGATCTTCATCTTCTACTAATAAAATACGTTGTTTAGTTGCCATATGTGCTAAAGCTTACTTCAAAAATACTTCCGGCCGGCCGGTTATTTTTAACTTTTATATTTGCCTGATGATTGTCAAGCACCTGTTTTACAATGTATAAACCTAAACCTGTACCTTTAGTCTTCCGGGTATCTTCGCTGCCTACACGATAAAACTTTTCAAATATGCGAAGTTTTTCTTCATCCTTTATACCTGTTCCCTTATCAGCCACAGAAAAAGTAATAATACCATTTTTATTGTGCAATTCTGCTTTAATCTCTTCGCAGGGAGGAGAATATTTAACAGCATTTTCAATAAGATTTGAAACTACCAGCGTCAGGGCAAATTTATCGCCGGTAATATAGATATCAGGTTCAACCTGAGTTTTGATGATCTGGGAGCTGCAGCTATGTATCTGAAGACGGCCTGCAACCTTCTCTATTATTTCAGAAAAGTTAAAGCGCTCTTTAGGGAATGAATAGGAATGATTTTCTATGCGGGTAGCTATCAGCATGTTCTCTACCAGATCATCAAGCCTTTCAATATCCTTTAGCGAATTATTGAGGAAAGCGTGGGTTTGGACTTTATCAAGATTGCGTTTCAGAATAGTCTGAAGATATAGTTTAATCGAAGCCAGGGGTGATTTAAGTTCGTGTGTTACAGAGAGCAGAAAATTCTTCTGCTGCTCATGCAGCTTACGTTCCTTCTTCAGCGATCTTTGCAGAAAATAAGCTCCGGTAAAGAAAAGCAGGATAAATACAGCGCCTTCTCCTAATATCATGCCCTTGCGCCCGGGCTGTATCTGGACAATAAGAATTCCCCACCATAGCAATTCTGCCAGGGCGTATATAACCAGACTATAAAATATTACAAGCGACTTATGCATAACTGATCGTTGGCTTTATGATATCCAGACTATCAAAGATAGCTCTTTTTGCCGTTTCAAGTTCTTCTTTAGTATGGGCGGCAGAGATAAATCCTACCTCATAGCCTGAAGGTCCCAGATAAATACCCCTGTTGAGTAGTTCGCGGTGCAGCATTTTAAACTGTTCCATGCTTAAAACATCTATATCTTCTGCTTTTTGGATATTTTTGCCGGTAAAAGCGAACCAGAAGATAGAGCCTATTGAAAAGACTTTTAATTTATAATTCCTCGACGCGGCAAAATCCCGGATAGATTGTGCAAATGCTTCAGTTTTACGGTTCAGTTCCTCATAAAATCCCGGTCGCAGCAACTCTGTTAACTGCCCTATTCCTGCTGCCATTGCAACGGGATTTCCAGAAAGGGTACCGGCCTGGTAAACCGCTCCTTCGGGAGAGATCCTGCTCATAATTTCAGCAGAAGCTCCATACGCTCCAACAGGCATGCCTCCGCCTATAATTTTACCATACGTTATGATATCAGGCCTGATCTCATAATATTTTGCAGCTCCTTCAAAACCAAGACGGAAGCCTGTTATTACTTCATCAAAAATCAAAAGGCTTTTATTGGTGCTGGTAATTTCGCGTAAAAAGCCGATATACTCTTTATCCTGGATCAGCAATCCGTTATTTGCAGGAACCCCCTCTATAATGACAGCTGCAATTTGCCCGGGAAACTGCCTGTAAGCTTCTTCAACAGCCTTTCTATCGTTTAAAGGAACAACAATGGTTTCATCAGCAAAGCTTTTTGGAACTCCCGCTGACGAAGTTTCGCCAAATGTAACAAGTCCTGATCCCGCCTTAACCAGCATCGAATCTACATGTCCATGATAACAACCTTCGAACTTTAATATTTTATCACGTTTCGTATAGCCGCGCGCCAGCCGCAGAGCACTCATTACAGCTTCTGTTCCTGAACTAACAAAGCGGATCTTCTCAATCATCCTGTTATTGTTCAGAATTAACCCGGCAAGTTCATTTTCCAGTACCGTCGGTGCACCGAAACTCATTCCCCTGGCTACCGCATCAATAACATTTTCTCTTATAGCAGCGTGGTTGTGGCCCAGGATTAAAGGCCCCCAGGAACAGCAAAAATCAATAAACTTATTTCCATCGGCATCCCACAGGAAACATCCATCCCCTCTCTCAATAAATAAGGGAGTACCATAAACTGATTTAAAAGCCCTTACCGGCGAATTTACTCCTCCGGGAAAATACTTTTGCGCTTTTTCATAAAGCTCCGCCGATCGTGTACGTGATATATCGTTCATTTTTCTTCCTTTAAATCAATGGCGCTGCTAAAT
>JAATFW010000230.1 GCA_015654985.1 Sphingobacteriales bacterium
TAATTATATTATAGATTATCATCTGTAAAATCATTCTTAAAAGATCAGACTTATTCAGGCCTGATCTTTTGACATGAAAGGGCACGCTGTAATCTGCCTTCCTGCCGTTAGTACTACTATTTACCGGCCCGGCGTACTTTTCTTAAACAATTGGTAATGCGGGCAGGGATATGAGCAGTCAGGGTATTCATGATAATGACGAGATTAAAACCGTATTAGAATTATACATATTGACCGGCTCGTAGTAATGAATTCTTTAAGTTTGATCAAAATACTTAAAATGAATTTAAATTTCGATGAGTTCAGAGGCGATTTCTTTTCTGTAGACGGACGAAAAGTAGCTACATTTGAGGATTGTAAAGAGTGGATCGCAATCAAATTTCATTTCAGGGGATGGGATGGTTTATTAATGCAAAAGACCGATCAGTCAATACTCAAACAGTTCGAAGATCTTTCTCTTGATTTGTATTCTTTCCTGCTGGATAAAGGCGAGATAGAATAGCGCATCTGCAGCAGTTAAACGCGATTTATACAAAAGAATATTTTCGATGACCACTATATGTTTAATTGAAGATGAAGAGAGGGTTGCAGCCTTTATAAAAAAGGGTTTACAGGAGCAGGGATATTCAGTTGCCACGGCCAGAAACAGTGCTGAAGGAGAAATTCTTTTAAAGAGCAGACGGTTTGATCTGCTGATCCTGGATGTTATGATCCCTGGTATGAATGGAATTGAATTTTGCCGGAAGATCAGGCTGGAAGATACTTTGATGCCTGTTCTCATGCTTACAGCGCTTGGCACAACGGCCGATAAAGTAAACGGATTAAAAGCAGGTGCTGATGATTATCTGGTAAAACCCTTTCATTTTGACGAATTACTGGCCCGTATTGATGCTCTTCTGAGAAGAAGTTATGCAGGTAACAATGAGATTCAGTTTTTGCAATTCTATGATCTGAAACTTGATTTATGGGCGAAAACCGCATTCAGGGAAGATAAGCCAATCTCCCTGACTGCCAGGGAATATGAACTGCTTGAATTATTTCTAAAAAACCCCAATAAATTGCTGTCAAGGCAATATATAGCAGAGAAAGTTTGGGGAATTAATTTTGATACAGGTACGAATGTAATTGATGTCTATGTAAATTATCTTCGTAATAAAGTTGATAAGAACTTCTCCGGCAGGCTTATCCATACTATTATAGGAATGGGATATATTTTGAAAGCCCATGAAGATTAAGGACAGGCTTTCTTTGTACTTCAGTCTCATTTGCAGCGGTGTTCTCCTGCTGGTAATGGCCTCCATTTACTTCGCTTTTAAGAAATCAATGGAGGCTGATTTTTATAGCCGTCTTAAAGAGCGTGCTTTAATAGCTGGAAATTTGTACCTCGAAGCGGATGAAGTTTCACTTGATGTTCTTTCCAGGATCAGGGAAAAGTTACTGCAGAAGATACCCGGAGAGGTCTACAGGATTTATAATTCCCGGAATGAAGGGGTGTTTGTGCCCGATAGTCAGCAATACTGGAGCAGTGTGATCATCAACAAAGTGAGAGAGAAAGGGTATCTTCAGTATAAAGAGGGCAGGCGGCAGGTTGCAGGTATTTTATATCATGACAACCAGGGTACCTTTGTTATTATGGCTTCGGCTGTTGACGACGGTACTTATAAACGGCTCAGCCTCTTAATAAGAATTATGTCCGTTACATTCGTTGCCGTTATGCTGATCTGTTTTTACTCAGGGAGGTTTCTTTCAGAAAGGCTTCTCTCTCCAATAGATTCACTAATAGAAAAAATCCAGCTCATCCGGGCCAGTAACCTTCATACGCGACTGGAAACGGGTACCCGTAAAGATGAGATCAGTATTCTGGCTGCGAATTTTAATGATCTTCTGCAGCGGCTTGAGAACTCGTTCACTCAGCAGGGAACATTTGTGGCTAATGTATCCCATGAACTGAGAACTCCTGTAACCAGTATAATCGGCGAGGTTGAGGTAGCTCTTAAACAGAAAAGGTCAGAAGAAGAATATCAGCGGATCCTGCAATCTGTTTTATCTGATTCAGTAAGGCTGAAGGAAATGATTACAGCGTTTCTGGAGCTGACCCAGATTGACAGTGATTTTAGCCGTGCGACCTTACAGCCGGTTAGAATTGATGAACTTTTATGGGAGCTCCGTGACTACTGGAACAATGCGATTGCTTCAGACAGCCTGGAAATTATTCCCGGTAATATGCCAGAAGACGATTCTTCCCTAGCTATATATTCCAATAAACAATTGCTGTATATTGCGTTTAATAATGTGATTGCAAATGCCTTTAAGTTTTCGGGCGGGCAATGTGTAAGTTGCTTCCTTACGGTAGAGGGAGGGTTTATTATGGTGAAGATTTCCGATAAAGGTCCGGGGATCAGGCAGGAGGAGTTTTTGAAGATCTTCGATCCTTTTTACCGTTCGGAGTCTGTAGTTGAATTTGCGGGAAGCGGAGTAGGTTTGTACATCACTAATAAAATTATAAGTTCATTTAAAGGAAATCTTTATGTGGAAGAAAGTTCCGCTTCCGGAACAACGCTGATGATCTGTTTACCTTATAATGTCTAATTCCATTCTAATCCATTCTTAATTCCGTTCTAATTGAACCGGCTTAGTTTTGTGGCAAATAATGAAACTATGCATTCAAAAGTGGTTCAGTTATATTGTACTTTCTCTTTAATAGTTAGCTTTTCTTTCGCTTTTACCTGTCTGGCACAGGAGAAAGGCAGGGATACTATCAGGCTTTCTGTTAAAACATCTGAAGAACTTTTCCTGAAAAACAACTATGATCTTATTCTTAAACGGTATGACATAGAGAAAGCAAAAGCTGAGGTAATCACTGCCAGGCTTTTTGAAAATCCTGAGATCAGCTATGAAAATGTATTGTATAATCCCTCGTCAAAAAAATTCTTTCAAACATCAGCAGCCGACGGTCAGGGTCAATTCACGGCGCAATACTCTCAGTTGATACGGCTTGCCGGAAAACGTAATAAAAATATACAACTGGCAGGTACCGGGGTTAAGCTGACTGAATATGAATTTGCTGATTTATTACGGACATTGCGTTATACTCTCCGTACTGATTTTTATGATCTTTATTACTCACAGCAATCTGCAAAGGTATATGGAAACGGTATTCTCTCTTTACAGCAGACTGCTGATATTTTCAATGCACAGTATCAAAAAGGAAACATTGCAGAAAAAGAGGTTGTCAGAATAAAGAGCCTGTTATATTCTCTGAGGGCAGAGTTTGCTGCTTTTCAGAATGAGATAGAGGATAAGCAGACAGAATTGAAAATGCTCCTCCGTCTTGATCCGGATGCTGTGATCATACCGGAGGGAGTTAAAGATCCGGAAAATGTAACCCCTGTTTCTCAGATCTCCTATCAGCAGCTACTGGATGCTGCATTGTCTAACCGGCCTGATATTAAAGCGGTACGTGCCGGGATGGACTACGCCGGAATCAATCTGAGTTTACAAAAAGCGAATGCTGTTCCAGACATTACTATCTCAGGTAGTTATGATTTACAGGGTAGCTATGTTAAACATTATACCGGTCTGGGGGTCACTCTTCCGCTTCCCTTATTTAACAGAAACCAGGGGGCTGTTAAACAGGCGAAAATCGACCTCGAAGCCGGCAACACGCTTATGCAAAGTAAACTTTCTGAAGTCGAAAATCAGGTGTCAAACAGTTACCATTCGGCACTGAGACTTGAACATGTTTATGCAGGCCTGGATAGTGGATTTGGTTCTGATCTGGAACGCCTTATCAGCGAAGTAAATAAAAATTACCTGAAAAGAAATATCAGTCTGCTTGAATTTCTCGACTTCTATAATTCTTACCGGGAGAATATGCTGCAGCTCAATGAGATGAGAGCGGGCATTCTCAGTTCATTGGAAGAACTTAATTATATAACGGGTACAACTGTTTTTAGCTCCGATTGATCATAGCTCTTTTTCTAAAGGAAATAATTATTTATCCGAAAATTCTATTGATTAAAATAAAATATGCGAATTTATTCATTCCTGATTTCAGCTTTAATGGCGGTTAGTTTCTTTGTTTCTTCATGTTCATCAAAGCCGGAACATGTCAAAGAAAGAGCGTTTGTCGTAACAGATACTCTTTTAAAAAAATTACTGATAGATACAGTGGAGGATGCAAGCTCTGCAGCAGAATTAACCTTTACAGGAAAGATAGTTCCGGTAGAAGACAATATGGTAAATATTTACCCGATGGTAAGCGGTGTAGTTCATGACGTACAGGTTCATTCAGGAGATTATGTGAGAAAAGGAGATGTGCTGGCTATGCTTGGAAGTCCGGAAATGGCGGCTTATACCAGGGAGGCGGCAAGCTCTGATGCCGAACTTTCTGCGGCAGGAAGAAATCTGGAAGTAACCGGGGACTTGTATAAAAGCGGATTGGCTTCTGAACGGGAACTTGAGCAGGCCAGGAGCGGATTCAGAATAGCCAGGGCCGAAAGTAACCGCTCAAAGGCTGTTCTTAAGCTTAATCCGGGCAGAGGAGATCTTGATTATATTATTAAATCGCCTGTTTCGGGGTTTATTGTTGAAAAAAGGGTGACTAATCATATGCAGGTCAGGGTAGACAATCCCGAAAATCTGTTCACCGTAGCTGACTTATCGAAGATGTGGGTATTGATTAATATTTATGAATCAGATATTTCTCATGTCAAAGCCGGCGATGCTGTAAAGATTACTACATTATCTTATCCCGATAAAATATTTAACGGGAACATTGAAAAGATCTATAATATGCTCGATCCGGAGGATAAAGTGATGAAAGCCAGGGTAAGAGTTAATAATCCAGATCTGATCCTCAAACCTGAAATGTTTGCCAATGTAAAGGTAGATACCAGAGCACAACAATCATACCCGGTTATTAATTCACGATGCCTCATTTTCGACAATAACAAAAATTATGTGATAGTAACAGACGGAAAAAAAACTGCGCGTATCCAGGAGGTAGATATCGCCCGTAAAGTTGAGGATAAAGCATATATACGAAGCGGAATTAAACCCGGGGATAAGCTTGTCGCCTCCAGACAGGTATTCCTTTATGAAGGCCTGAAAAACTGATCTGTTTCATTATCTTATAAATTTCACTAAATGAATGCGTTTATTAAGTCAGTTATATCTTTTGCTTTAAAAAATAAGTACCTGGTATTTTTTATTACTGCCTTACTTGCGATAGCAGGATATACAAGTTTCAGGAAACTGAGTATAGAGGCATTTCCCGATGTAACCAACACGTCTGTTACCATCATCACTCAGTGGCCCGGAAGAAGCGCAGAAGAAGTCGAAAAATTTGTAACCCGTCCTGTTGAGAT
Organism: Sphingobacteriales bacterium; assembly: GCA_015654985.1. Lineage (GTDB taxonomy): Bacteria > Bacteroidota > Bacteroidia > Sphingobacteriales > Sphingobacteriaceae > Arcticibacter. Next base: position 5,370 of record JAATFW010000230.1, read on the forward strand.
TGCAATGAATCCCGCTGAGAAAAAGACCAGTATCCGCTCTTCTTCATTATTTGGACTTTCGGTGGTTAAAGTGACTTTTGAAGATGATGTGGATTATGCTTTTGCCCGTTTCCAGGTGAATAATCACATCGAAGATGCCGATCTTCCTGAAGGACTGAAGGCGGAAATTCAGCCTCCTTACGGCCCGACGGGAGAAATATACCGTTATACTCTTACCAGTAACAGGGAATCTGTTCGCGAGCTTAAAACGCTGCAGGATTGGGTGATTCAAAGGGAACTGCTTTCTGTGCCCGGGATAGCAGACGTTGTGAGCTTTGGAGGGGAGGTGAAGACTTACCAGGTAACAATAGATCCCCAGAAAGCCGTTCAATACGGTGTTACACCGCCAGAGTTGTATGAGGCTTTATCGAAAAGCAATATTAATGTTGGAGGGGATGTGATCGTGCAGAGCGGGCAGTCATATGTTGTACGCGGGATCGGTCTGCTGAATAATATTGATGAGGTCAGTAATGTTATAGTCGATAATATCAACGGCACTCCCATATACGTGCAAAACGTTGCCGAAGTGACCGAATCAAATCTTCCGAGGCTGGGGCAGGTAGGCCGCGATGCTGATCCTGATGTGGTGGAGGGCATAGTGGTTATGCGA
>JAATFW010000141.1 GCA_015654985.1 Sphingobacteriales bacterium
TGAAAGTTTGAACCCGATACCAACCAATACCAGTACAATAGCAATTCCGCTGACAGTTGCAGGCATCTGTCCTAACCGCACCAGGAATTCAGCGTCATAAAGATTAAGTGTACCTGTAAAAGCATACAATAACGACATTCCGTAAAGCATCATTGCAGAACAGAAAGAACCAAATAATACATATTTCATTGCAGCTTCTGTCTGTTTACTATCCCCTGCCACATATCCAACCATCAGGTAGGACGAGATAGAGATCATTTCAATAGAAATATAGATCATCAGCAGGCTGGATGACATCGCCATCAGGTTCAATCCAAGAAGAACGGCCGGTAAAAGGATATAAAGATCACCTGTTCCCTTTCCCGCATTTTTAAACTGGTTATTATTCCGAACAAAAACGGCAAAAAGCGCTACCACTGCAAACGATATTACCTTAAAAACAATGCTTAAACGGTCGGAAATAAGTGTTTGGCCAAAAAGGGCCATATCCTTCGTCCCATGAGCGGATTGCAGTAAAATAAGCATTAAAGAAACAGACAGACCCGCCAGACAGAGCCAGAACGCCGGAGACGACCTGCGTCCGGGTAAAAAAAGATCGGCCAGGATAACAATAATGAACGTAACAATCAAAGCAATTTCGGGCATTAGATGACGCACGCCATACTGTATGTCCTCCAATGCTCCCGGAATGGTATGTAACAGATCGTTCATAGCTACTTATGATTTACAAGGCGAATCAGCTCCAGTACTGAAACGTTCATTTTTTCAAAAGCGAGGGAAGGCATAATACCCAGAACAAGAGCAAACAGGGCAAGTGTGGATAAAGCAACGGTTTCCCTCAGATTTATATCTGAAAGGGCTGTTCTCCAGGCCTCACCTCCCATCAGGCGGGTCTCACCAAAAAACATACGCTGCAGTGTCCACAACAAATAAGCAGCACTTAAAAGTATCCCCACAGAACCACATACGGCCATCCAGTGCGGAAGCAATCCATTTACATTTTCAGAAGTAAAGGCCCCGATCAAACTGAAAGCTTCAGCAATAAAGGCAGAAAAGCCGGGCAGACCCAGGGAAGCAAAAAAAGCGATAATTATAAACGCAGTATAGCGGGGCATTATAAGCGCAAGTCCCCTGAAATGAGGAATTTGCCTGTCGTGTACCCTGGTGTACAATATGCCGACCAGGAAAAAAAGCATTGAGGATAAAAACCCGTGACTGATCATCTGCATCATGGCGCCGCTGATCCCCTCTGTTGTTACAGAAGCAATTCCAAGCAGTACAAAACCCATATGCGAGACCGAAGAGTAAGCGATCAATCGCTTCAGGTCAGTTTGTGCCAATGCGTTTAACCCTCCGTATAAAATAGAAACTACACCTATTAATCCCAGCCACCATGCACTCTGCAGGGCAGCATCAGGAAAAATACTCAGGCATATCCGCAAAATTCCATATCCTCCCACTTTCAATAAGATCCCGGCAAGGATTATTGAAACAGGAGTAGGCGCTTCAACGTGCGCATCAGGCAACCATGTATGCAATGGAACTACCGGCACTTTTATAGCAAAAGCAACAAACAATACGATAAAGCCAAGCAACCTTGCTGAGACACCAAATAATTGCTGCTTTGCCAATACCGAGAAGATCGAATCCCCGCCATAATTTGCCGGGTCCATCATAGCAAGCATATTAAAAGTGTGGCTGCCCGTTTCAGGATCGGTAACCGAGAAGTAAAGACCGATGATCACCAGCAACATAAAAACAGAACCAAACAGGGTATATAAAAAGAATTTGATCGCGGCATACTCTCTTCTTACTCCGCCCCACATCCCTATCAGAAAGTATAACGGAAGCAGCATCAGTTCATAGAATATGTAAAAAAGGAAAAAGTCGAGGGAAGAGAATACGCCCATTACTGCCGTATCAAGCAGCAGAAATAAGGCAAAATACCCTTTCAGGTTTGCCTTGATCTCCCACGAAGCTAAAACAGCCACCAGCATTACAACAGATGTAAGTACCAGAAAGGGCATAGATAAGCCATCTATTCCAAGGAAATAATCGATCTGAAGTTTCCCCAGCGAACCAAGCCCGATATGGATCCAGGGGAGCCGCTCTACCAGTTGAAATTTATCCTGCACGTGGATTCCGGGATATAAGCCCGGGTTAAAATTAAAATAGATAAAAGCGCTCAATATAACCTGAATGCAGATTGCCGCAAGTGCGACATATTTGTAACCCTTCTGCATTGCCGGAGGCATCAGAAGTATCAGTAAGCCTGCAAACAGGGGAAGAAATATCAATATAGAAAGCCAATTCATATCGCTGCGCTGTAATATTTAAAAATGAAAAATGCGAGTATAACCAACAACATGGTTACATAATAATGCTGAAGCCTGCCTGATTGAAAATGTTTCAGAAAGCGGCCGGTCCAGCCTGCCAGGGAAGCCGCTCCATTAACGAGGCCGTCAATAATATAACGGTCTGTCAATGATGAGATACCGGCAAGAACAATTCCTGTCTTCCCAACCAGCAATACGATCCCGTCGACCACTACCCGGTCGAAGCCGTAAATTATTTTAGATAAAGATACGATCCCACCAACAATAATACGATTGTAAAATCTGTCGAAGAACCATTGATTCTCAGCAAAACGATACACCATGTAAGCCTTAAATCCGGGCATTTTCTTTTCCCTTGCATACCAGCGGAAAGCCAGGTAAATAAGAACCACCGACATAACATTAACGGCAGCGGGAATGATGGTATGAAACATATTTACACGGGTCATCGTATCGGTAACCGGAAAGCCTGCAGGCAACCATGCATCTTCGAAAAGAAGGGGATTGAAAGAAAATACAGGGAACAGGCAGAAAACGGCAAGCACGATCAGCACATATCTCATTGCAGCAGGAGCATCATGTACAGAAAAGCTCTTTGCAAACTGCTTCTCAAGACGTAATTTTCCAAAGAAGACCTTAAAGATCAGCCTTGCAATATAAAAAGTAGTAAGCCATGACGTGATCAATGCCGCATAAGGAATAAGAGACGACCATGTATCTCTGCCTTCCGCCCACTCGAATGAATGGATCAGTATAGAATCTTTAGACAGGTAGCCGGACGTAAGAGGAATACCAGCTAAGGCCAATGATGCCAGCAGCATAGTAATAAACGTTACAGGCATTCTTTTTCTTAGCCCTCCCATAAGACCGATATCCTGGGTATCAAACTGAATGTTATGCTGATCCCTGACATGGGCCATTTCATGAATAACAGCTCCTGCGGAGAGAAACAGCAAACATTTAAAAAATGCATGGGTAACAAGGTGAAAAAGTGCAGAGGCCTCTGCGCCTACTCCCATCGCCAGGATCATAAAACCCAGTTGGGAAATAGTTGAAAATGCCAGGATCCGCTTAATATCATTCTGCACAAGGGCTATGGTAGCAGCCATGAAAGCAGTAAAAGTTCCGGTGGTAGCAATAACCGTTAATACCGCCGGATTAAATATAGGATAAATACGCGCCAGCAGGAAAACCCCGGCAGCCACCATTGTAGCGGCATGGATCAATGATGAAACAGATGCAGGCCCTTCCATAGCATCCGGAAGCCAGGTGTGAAGCGGAAACTGTGCTGATTTAGCTACGGCACCGGCAAAAAAAGCCAGTCCGGCAATTGTAAGCCAGATCCCGGGCATTTTATGCAGTCCGTTTATCCAGATCCCGTTCTCAACAAATGCAGCATGCACAAGGCCGCGTGAACCAAAAAGGACATCAATATCAAGGGTACGAAACTGTGTGAGAACAATCATAATCCCTATGAGGAACCCGATATCACCCAGCCGGTTCATGATGAATGCTTTCAGATTTGCTTTTACGGCAGCCTGCCTGGTAAACCAGAAGCCTATAAGAAGATAAGAGGAAAAACCTACAAGCTCCCAGCCCATGTACATCAGGAGAAGGTTATCCGCAATTACAAGCGCCAGCATCGCAAAACAAAACAGGCCCAGATATGCCCAATACCGGGATATATAAGCATCACCCTGCATATATTTCGTTGAATAAATATGGACCAGCAGGGCAATGCCCGAAACAAGGGTCATCATCATTACTGAAATATTATTCAGTAATATCCCGGCATGAAAGGTCCATTCGCCGACAGTAAACCAATCAAGTTGCTGATGGATCTGCTGTTTGTTCCAAACCTGAGTGAACAACAGGACAGAGATCAGAAGGCTGATCGCTGTATTGGCAATCGCAAAATATCCCCCGCGGCTTATCTTCCCGGGGATCAGAATACTTATAAAAAAAGTAAGCAGTGGCAGTGAGGCCGCCAACAAAGCCAGTAAGCTTAAATTTTCCTGTGTCAGTGTATCCAATGCTAATCTCTCAACTGGTCAATACGTGTGGGATCAATTGTTTTATAATATTTGTAAACATTTAAAATGATAGCAAGAGCAACAGCAACAGCAGCGGCAGCAAGCACAATTGCAAACAAAGCAAATGTTTGTCCCCCGGCTGCAAATTTATCATACCTGCTGAATGCTACAAAATTAAGTATGGCTGCATTGATCATAAATTCAATGCCTATCAGAATCATAATAGCATTTCGTTTAGATAATACAGCATACAAACCTATACAAAACAAAGCTCCGCTGATGTACATGAAATGTGATAACGGGATCATACCTTACGCTCCTTTCTTGCCAGATGCGCAGCTCCTATAAGGGCCAGCATCAGTAATACAGAAACAACTTCAAAGGGGATCAGATAACGGGTCATAATATTTATACCGATGAAATGAATAGTATTATCGGTTGGCCTGAGAACATCATTTCCGCTCTGCTTTACCCATTCTATCTGTTCGGGGTTCGCCTGATAAACAAGAACGGCCAGTACGGCGAAAAAAAGAACGGCAATAATTATCCCTGGCAAGTGGTGGATTCCGATAAGGCCCGGTTTACCGGGCGGCGGATCATTAAGAATTTCACGGGCTGACAAAAGAAAAGCAAATATCATCAGTACCAGTACCCCTCCCACGTAGATCACAATCTGGGTAATCGCAACAAAGTCAGCCAGGGCAAACACAAAAAGGGCCGACATTGAAAACAACGTCACAAAGAACAGGAATATCGACCGCACCATATTTTGAATGGTCACCACCATCAATGCTGATAGCAGCACAAACGAAGCAAAAACATAAAATACAAGTTGTTCTGTTGTCATTCTTCCTGTTTCTTTTGTTGTACAGCCTTTGCTGCGGCTTCTTTAGCAGCCTGCCGCTCTGCCTGCTGCAGGGCCAGCTCCTTTCTTTTCTCTTCAGCTTCTTCAGGACTCATATCTGAGAATCTATAGGTAAGTTCTGATATATTGGTTACACTCCTATCGTACTGATTGGTCATGGTAATGCATTCTGTAGGACAAACAACAGTACAGAGACCGCAGTAAAGGCACTTAGCCATATCTATATCAAACTTCGGTGCATAAAGACGTTTAGTAGACCCGTCAGAAGTCTGACCTATAGCACCTGTAGCCTTGATACTTTCTATTTCGATACAATCAACAGGACAAATCTTCGCACAAAGATCACAAACAATACAGTCGTCTATCTCTACATGAAGCTGATAACGGCCCACTTCAGGTACCGGCAGTTTCTCCCCCGGATACTGAACGGTAACCGTGCCTTCCTTCTGCTCAAAATAATTATCCGACTTAATATCAATACTTTTCCGGCGTTTATTTAGTGCAAAAATATGCTTCATGGTAAGGAAAAGACCCTTCCATGAAGTTTTAACCGCGTTTATCGTTTTCTTTATAATCAAAATCTTTTTAAGCTACAGAAATCAGCTATCACATTTATCCGTTAACCCATCAAAGTAAGCTTCCACCCATTTTTTCACTCACCATCCTCCTTTTCAACCCATAATCTTCAATCTGCACGTTTCAACTTTCAACTTTCAACTTTCAACTTTCAACTTTCAACTTTCAACCCGCAACCCTCAACCCATCACCATCAGCCTCCACACCCCCGAAATCAGCATACAAAGAAATGCCAGGGGAGTAAGCACTTTCCAGCAAAGGCCCATTAACTGGTCTATCCGCAGGCGGGGCAGGGTCCAGCGGATCCACATTTGCACACCTACAACCAGAAGCACTTTTAATAATGTCCATAAGATCCCCCACGCAATACCGGTTGTCCAGTCGGCGAGCCTCAGGGAGCCAATGTTGGGTAAAGGAGTATTCCACCCTCCGAGAAAGAGAAGCACCCCCACCATCCCAACCAGGAACATCATAGAATATTCCCCCAGGAAGACAAAAGCAAAACGTAAGCCCGTATACTCAGTATGAAAACCAGCCACAAGCTCAGATTCCGCCTCAGGAATATCGAAAGGAGCCCTGTTACATTCCGCAAGAGAGGCAATAAAATAAATCAGATAGGCAACGATCAGATGCGGCGCCTGAAAAATATGCCAGGCAAGAAAACCGCCTGTCTTACTTACGTCCCAGAAACCTAAAAACTTTATAGTTTCACTGGCCGAAATACCCTGCCTCATACTTATAAGCTGCAGGTCAAGGGTCTGGGCAATCATTACAACCGAAATAACAGCAATTCCCGAGGGGATTTCATAAGATACCACCTGGGCAACTGAACGCAGTCCCCCAAGAAGCGAATACTTATTATTAGATCCCCAACCGGCCATCAGGATCCCTATAGATTCTATAGAAACAATAGCAAAAACGTATAACACGCCAATATTCAGGGAAGCAGGAACTACTCCCGGAGCCCATGGCAGTGCAGCAAATCCCATATATACTGAAAGAAAGATGATCACCGGAGCAGCAGCAAATAAGATCTTATCTGCAGCCTGGGGCACAATAAATTCCTTTTGCAACATTTTAAGAATATCCGCAAAAGTTTGAAGGCTGCCGTACTTTCCGGTTTCTGCAGGCCCTATCCTGTCCTGTATAAAAGCAGACACCTTTCTTTCGGCATAAACACCAAAGAGGGCAAATACCGCTGTAAAAGAAAACAACAGTACCGCTATTAGTATATAAAGTATATAGAAATTCAATTTAATGCTGTATAGCTGCAAACTTAAAAAATACAGGCGACAATTGAAGCATTTTACATTTAATGAAAGAAATATGATAAAATTGTTAAATAAAAAAGGTGAAGTCATACCGCTTCACCTTCATAAAAGCTTCGAGCTTTTAATCTTTAAATTTTTGCCTGGCGCTCCTTATTTCTTAGGAGTCGTGGTTGCAGTTGTTGCAGAGATACCCAATTTAGCTTTAACCGCAGCAATAATATCTTCACCGCCATCAAAATAGACTACTCCAGGCTGTGAAACATCAAAAACATAGGCAAAACCCTTTTCTTTTGCTACCGCCTTTACAGCTGTTTCGGCTTTCAGGTAAACAGGCTGATACAGTTCACCTTGTTTCTGCTGTAAATCCTGCTGAGCCTTTTGCTGAACGTCCTGCATTCTTTTAGCAAGATCGTCGATTTCGTTAGCCATCGTTCCCAGCTCTTTATCCACCTGATCTTTATTAGCTTCGCTTCTGGTCTTCGCCTTATCCTGGTAGGCCGTTATCTTTTTCTGACGTTCAGTATCCATAAGCTGCAATTCAGATTGCTTTTGTTTTTGAAAAGTCTGAAATTGATCATCCGCAGTCTTCATTTCAGGCATAGCCTGTAATAGTTCATTTGAATTTATATGTGCAAATCTTTGCTGAGCATGCACCGCGCTTCCTGTTAAAAATAATCCTACCGCTACTACTGCTACTTTAACTACTTTTTTCATTTGTTACATTAATTATTTGATTGGTTTTATACGTTATTTATTGAGCTAATGTTCCGGGTTTATAACCAAGCCTGGAAATTACCTCATTACTTTTATCTAAACGCGAACTCGCATATAAGAGTATAACCTGGCTGTTTTTATCCATGATCATATCCAACTGATTGCTTTCGGCCACGGCTTCTACTGCTTTAGCCACCCGTTCCTGAATAGGTTTAACTAATTTGATCCGCTGCTGATAAAGATCCCCCTCAAAGCCAAATTTCTGTCTCTGATACTCTTTGGCGGTTTTCTCCTTTTCAACAATTTCATCCTCCCTGCGTTTACGCATCTCGGGTGTTAACAATACCTGGTCTGCCTGGTAGGCTTTGTAAAGTTTTTCAACTTCTGCCAGGCGGTCATCAACCTGTTTCTGCCACTGTTGCGACAGGGCATCCAGTTGTTTCTGGGCAGAGATATACTCCGGAATATGCTTCAGGATATACTCACTGTCAACATAAGCAAAACGTTGAGCAAATGCTGAAAAGCCCGAAACACATATAAACGAAATGATTAACAGCAACTTTTTCATTGTAATATCTTTTTTATCAAACGGCGCTACCGTGGCACAAATTATCTTATAATCTGAACATTCACAAATAAATTTAGAATCCGCCGCCGAGCTGCTGTGCGATACTAAACTGGAATCTTCCTCCAGACCTTCTAAGCCTGTTGTCGGTAGTGTCGTAAACTTTATCAAATCCATATCCCCAGTCGATACCCAGTAAACCAAATATCGGTAAGAATATTCTTGCACCTACACCCGCAGAACGGCGTACATTAAAAGGAGCAAAATCCTTAAACTTGTTCCATGTATTACCGCCTTCAGCAAAGGTCAGGAGGAACAAAGTTGCCTGCTGGCTGTTCATTAGCGGATATCTCATTTCCACAATATACTTGTTGAAGATAGGGCTCCCCGAATAACGCGCAGTATTAGGATCATACCCCAAAGGTGTAACATTATTATTCTCATACCCCCTCATCGATATCACTTCAGAGCCCTGCAGGTAATCAAATCCCTGCATCCCGTCGCCACCCAGCTTAAACCGTTCGAAAGCCGACTGCCCTACATCCTTATTATACATTCCAAGGAAACCAAACTGAGCCTGAGTTTTAAGAACCAGCTTGCCTACTATGCGCTGATACCACTGGGCCTCAAATTTCCATTTATGATATTCAGTGAACCTGTACTTATCTTCATCTACTGCTGTCTTATAATTAAGATTGTTCAGCAGTGAATAAGGAGGGGTCACCTGTACTGTAAATTTAATATTAGACCCTGAAGTAGGATAAATAGGCGCATCTACCGAATTACGGCTTAGCTCCTCAGTAAAGTTAAAGTTATACGAAGTTCCGTTTGAAAACAGGAAGCCCGGATAATTATGCAGTTTATATTGCTGTAAATTAATCGAGTGGTTCAGATTAAAATAATCATCAGGCCATCTTAAACGTTTACCCAGAGTAAAAGTAACCCCATTCAAACGGATCCGGTATTTCTGCTCTTCGGTATAATTATAATATCTTGCATAATCGTCATTTGAGCTCAGTGATGTAAATGCGCTGATCCCGAAATATATCGGCTTTTTCCCACCCAGCCACGGCTCGGAGAAAGAGAAACTGTACGACTGGTATGATTTACCGTTTGTTTGTCCTCTTACACTCAGTTTCTGCCCGTCGCCTTTCGGCAGGGGTTTCCACTCCTTCAGGTTAAACAGGTTACGCGCGGAGAAATTATTAAATGTAAGACCAAGTGTACCGATAATACGGCCGCCGCCAAAACCACCTGAAAGTTCAATCTGGTCGGATGGCTTTTCGGCTACGGTATACTCGATATCAACCGTTCCGTCTGCCGGATTCGGAACAGGGTGCACATCAGTTTTTTGTTCATCAAAGTTACCCAGTTGAGCAATTTCACGCGTTGTACGTACCACCAGCTCCTTTGAAAATTTCTGACCCGGTTTTGTGCGGATCTCACGCATTACAACCTTATCATTGGTAATATCGTTCCCTTTAAGCGAAACTTTATTAATAGTATACTGCGGCCCTTCGTAAACACGCAACTCCACATCGATAGTATCACCATAAATTCTGGTTTGCACAGGGTCAACATTAAAGGTCAGATAACCATTATTAAGGTACAGTGAAGAAATATCCTCTCCATTTGGATTACCATTCAACCTTTTCTGAAGCTTTTCCTCACTAAATATATCTCCCTTTTCTATTGCCAGCATCTCCGTCAATGCTTTGGTAGTATAAACCGCATTTCCGGCCCAGGTTACATTTCCAAAATAATACTTCGGTCCTTCATGGATATTCATCCGGATATCTACCCGGCCGGTTGGTTTCTTTATAACAGAATCGCTGACAATTTCAGCATCGCGGTATCCTTTTGCCTGCATTTTAGTAACGAGAGTATGCTTATCCTCGTCATATTTATCCTGCAGGAATTTACCTGATCTGAAGATATTAAAAGAAGACCGCTCTTTGGTCTTCTTCATGAATTTTTTTAATTGCTTGGGTTTAAAATCCTTATTTCCTTCGAAGGAAATTTTATCGATCTTGGTCTTTGTCTTCTTGTCAACATTCACCACAAGGATCACATTATTAGCTTCGCTGGTATCCTGTTTTTGCTGGTAGCTGATCTCGGTAAATAAGTATCCTTTTTCATTGAAGAATTTTTTAATGACCGCAGAAGTAGTACTCTTCAACGCCTCATTAACAATCTTTCCCGTTTTGTCCTTAAGCTTTTCCTGTATGTCCTTGGTTTCGCCCTTTTTCATCCCGGTAAACTCCATACGCGTCAGGCGGGGACGTTCTACTACAGTAATATCAAAGAAGATAGTATCTCCTTTAACATCGCCTTTTAGCTGAACATCGTCAAACAAACCCTGCGCCCAGAGAAATTTAACAGCATTCGAAGTAGCATCACCAGGCACCTGAATACGTTCGCCCGTGGTAAGCTTCGAAATTTGGATGAGGATATCTTTATCCAGGTATTTCGCACCCGTTACAGTCGTGCCCCCTACTATATACTCCTTTGGATTGAGATAACTAATATCATCACCCGATTGAGAACGCAGTTGCAAACCCGGCTGCTGACGACCGCCTATCTGAGCCATTGCAGCAGAAGTTGCACCCAGAAAAAATATTATTAAAAAGAATCTGTTCATTTAGTTTTTTGACGTTGCTAAAATAAGGCTATCAGTTGTTAAATTTTGTTAAAAGGTAATTTTTTAAACTTGCTCACTGGTAAGCCCAAACCGGCGTTCCCTTTTCTGGTAATCAATTATAGCCTCAAATAAGTCTTCCCTCCTGAAATCCGGCCACAGTTTTTGGGTAAAATACAGCTCTGAGTAGGCGAGCTGCCAAAGTAAATAATTACTTATCCTGCACTCCCCGCTGGTCCTGATCATCAGTTCCGGATCAGGAATTCCTGCGGTTTCAAGATGGCCGGCAAACATCTCCTCCGTAATATCTTCAGGCTTGATCTCACCATTAGCTGCCTGTCCGGCAAGTTTACGTGCCGCTTCAACAATCTCCCATCTCGAACTGTAACTCAGCGCCAGCGTTAACGTACTTTTATTATTTACCGAAGTTTTTTTTATTGCCTCGTTAAGATGTTTCAAACACTTTGGGGGCAATTGCCTGAGATCACCAATAGCATTTAAACGAACCCCGTTTTCCATTAGTGTCTTTGTTTCTTTATTAATTGTAGCAATAAGAAGTTCCATTAATGCTGTTACTTCCAGCCAGGGCCTGTTCCAGTTCTCAGTCGAAAACGTGTACAACGTGATATATTCCACTCCTGCTTCTACTGCACCCTCCACCACATCTCTTACCGATAAAACGCCGTTCTGATGACCAAAAAAGCGCAACTTTCCCTTTTCTGTAGCCCAGCGGCCATTACCATCCATAATAATGGCTATATGTTTCGGCAATCTGCTCTTATCAATTTGCTCCAGTAAACTCATTTTTAAATTAAAAACCCCAATCCGGACATTTGGAGGTCAAAGGTATAAAAAAATTGAGAATGGACAATCAGTTAATAACGGAGGGTAAAACGGTGAATATATTTGCTGTTGTTATTGTACAGGAGGACACTTTCCGCTTAAGAATGTATAGGTTAATGTAAAGCCTGTAAAAAAATAGGTGTCGCGCATTCTGAAATCCCCCCGCTGGGTACCAGGGGTATTAGCAGGGTAACCCTTCTCCGGCGAGCGGTCGGCAAGAGCAATACGGATTGCATTTTCAGGAACCGAAGGATCAAGCCCTGAAAAGTTATAATATCTTCCGCTAACATCATCAAGATAATCCGTAAAGGTTGTCCGGTAACCAATTTCAGCGCCAACCGTCCAGTTTCTGAAAATATTATATTTAATACCCGCACCATAAGGGATCGTCAGGGCATATCGCCGATAAGGATTATCCTGGCTTTGCCCTTCCGTCGACAGGGGATTTAATTCATACGTTTCTCCCCTGTATTTGGTTTTCGGGTTGAAAAGAACCAGCCCTCCCCCTGCAAATAAATACGGAGAGTACTTTTTCCTGCTTAATGATGGAATATAATTAAAAAAGTTAAACTCGAGCTGCAGCCCCGCTTCAGTAAGCGGGGTAAAAAAGCTAAGGTTCCTGGTCTTTTGCTGGTCATTGTCTGATAAAGAATCTGCCGCACTGATCTTTCCGTGGAGTAAGCTGAACTTTAGCGACCAGTAACCATCAAAATTTCTCCTCACCAGCACACCATAAGCAATATTGTTAACCTTATACGGCTTAACGGGATTTAAATCTCCCATGTAGCCGGCTCCTCCGGCAAATACTCCAACATCCCAGCTCTGAGCGCTCACAGTTCTGAGATTGAATACCAGCAAAAAAAGAAAAAAGCCCCGGAGTATTCTAGAATTCATGCAATTGTGATAGCAGTTAACCAATAACCATTGGCTATCAGCCTTTGTTAAAATACTCCCGGCTGTTAATTATCAGCAGGCAGCTTCTGTTTAACCGTTAAATTAATAGTTGTAAAATAACAAACTTAAATAAAAAATATTCAATGTGCACTCAGAATTCCATTTAGCAGACTAATCATCCGTCATAACAGCCGGCAAACTGCCAAATGCCAATCATTTTCTAATAATTTCTCGTATCAATTCCCCAGAGCATCTTATTTCTCAAAGTAGAAAGGTAGCTTTCGTTATTAAGCCGTACAAGATTAATATGGAAATCAGCTTTACGGATACTGAATTTAAATGAGCTGTCGATTACCTGAGTTCTCGAATCCAACGAAATCAGATATTTGGAACTTCTTCCTTCGAGCTCAAAAGATAGTGTATTCGAATCTGAAATTACAATCGGACGAACATTCAGGTTATGTGCGGAAATAGGAGTAATCACCAGATTGCCGGATCTTGGAAAAACGATAGGTCCGCCGCAACTGAGCGAGTATGCTGTTGAACCCGTAGGAGTAGCTACAATCAATCCGTCTGCCCAGTATGAATTAAGAAATTCACCGTTCAGATACGCATGGATAATCATCATTGCTGCATTATCGCGACGATGGACAGTAAGATCGTTTAAAGCAAAATTCTCGTCACCAAAGATCTTTTCCTCCGAATCGATCTTTAATAAATTACGGCAGTCTATTGTATATGCCCTGTTAATAAGGCTCTCTATGGCCGGTTGAATGTCATCTTTATTAATACTGGCCAGGAAACCCAGGCGGCCAAGGTTAATTCCGATCACGGGGATCCCTGAGTCTCTTATCAGCGTAACAGTATCAAGCATAGTACCATCACCGCCCAGGCTAAGCATCACATCTGCGAGTCCTTTTATATCATGATGGTTTCTGAATCCCTGTAACTTTTTAGGAAAATAGATCTTCCCTGTGATAAATTTGTTAAACTTCTCATAGACATACAGTTCAATATCATATTTCCGCAGGCAGTCAAAAACCTGCTGAACAAAAGGTAGTGTCGTATTACTGAACTCTCTGCCGTAGATCGCTAATTTCATACATTATTAAAAACTCAGGTAGTTCATTAACTGCTCATAGCGGTCTGAAGCACCGGTATCTGCCTTTATATCGTTAAAAGTGGCTATTACAGTATAATTATAGCGGTGAAAAGAGGCTATAATATCTGAAATATCGCTGCGGTTCAACTTTAAAGTAATTTCCGTTCTTGTCGAATCAACAAATGAAGTAATATACGAGCTCAGGATCCGGGCATTATTAGATTCGACGATCTGGGCGATATGCGACAATGAATTGTTGCTGCTGCTCATTTCAAGAACAATGATGCTTCCCGGTTCCTTCATTGCTGTAATAGAAGCGAAATGTTCCATCATGGTATTGATAGAAATCACTCCCAGGTAATACTTGTCCTGGTCAAGCACCGGTATAACACTTAACCGGCTTTCGTTAAACAGCCTGATAACTTCATAAATATGCTGCTCATGATCAATAAAGGTCTTATTAAGAGCCGAATATACGGGTGCATCTGCAATGCCGGCCGTATAATCGGGAGCCTCAAAAAGATCCTCATCAGACAAAGTCCCGAGAAACTGCATTTCTTCAACAACAGGGAGATGATTTACACGGAATTCTGCCATGCGGTCGAGCACCTTCTGAATAGAATCAGAGGGTGTTAATGGAGGAATAGCTTCCGAAATCAGTTCCCTTGCAAGCATAGCTTTATTTTAATAATACCCTGTCTAAAAATTTCTCCAGGTAATCTATAAATTCTGCGGGTCTCTCCATCATAGGGGCATGTCCGCATTTATCAATCCAGTTCAGCTCAGAATTGGGTAACAAATGATGAAACTCTTTAGCCACATCAGGCGGAGTAACCTTATCATTCATTCCCCATATCAGGCAAACAGGGATAGTTATCTTATGCAAATCTTTTGCCACATTATGCCGTATTGCAGATTTAGCCATTGCTAAAATCCTGATTACCCGGTTTCTGTCGTTAACAATCTCGAACACTTCGTCAACCAGTTCTTTACTGGCCATTGCCGGATCATAAAATGTGAATGCCACCTTTTCCTGGATGAAATCATAACTTTCCCGGCGCGGAAAAGAGCCGCCAAAAGAATTTTCATATAAGCCCGAACTTCCTGTTAACACCAGGGCCTTAACATATTCAGGGTTGCTCAATGTAAATATCAGGGCAACGTGGCCTCCCAGCGAATTTCCAAGGAGGTTAATATTCTTTAACTGCTTATGCCTTACGAATTTCAAAAGGTATTTCGCCAGTGTGGTTACCCCCGTTGTTAAAATGGGAAGCTCATAAATGGGTAATAACGGAATTACAACCCGATATCTCGATTTAAAGGTATCGGTAACTTCCTGCCAGTTACTTAATGCTCCGAACAAGCCATGGAGCAGCAACAAAACGTCGCCTTCTCCCTCTTCAATATATTTAAATCCGTTTTCTTCTTTTACCGTAAAACTCATAATTCTAAACAAGTGTGTTTAGCAGGATTAATATACGAACTGGTCATTAAGCTGCACAATTTTAGAATAAAAGTACGCTTTTATAAACTATTCGCAACAAAGCTGAAAAATAAACAATCAGGCAAGAAGCTCTTTTACGATCTCAGAAATCATCTTTCCGTCTGCTTTACCTGTAAGTTCCTTATTAGCAGCGCCCATCACCTTACCCATATCTTTAACAGAACTGGCGCCCGTACGTTCTATTACTCCCTTAATATATGCAGAAATTTCCTCTCTGCTTAATTGCCGGGGAAGAAACTCTTCGATTACCTCCAGTTCTTCCATTTCGATAGTATACAGATCTTCGCGGTTCTGCGTCTTATAAATCCCGGCCGACTCCCTGCGTTGTTTAGCCAGTTTCTGCAATACCTTCAGTTCCGTATCCTCAGATAACACATCCGAAGCACCGCCTTCTGTTTTTGCCAGCAGCAGTGCAGCTTTAATTGCCCGAAGCCCCCTTAGCCGGGAAGCATTTTTAGAAAGCATCGCTGCTTTAATTTCCTGATCTATTTTTTGTTGTAACATAATACTAAATTTTAGCTATCTTCTTCCCCAGTCCTTCAACTTTTCACCCTTAACTTTCAATCCTCAAACTGTAAAACACATTCTCAACTCAATGATTATCAGCTATAAAAATGTGTTGTATATTTAAATCAATTTTTGTTAAATCGCTGGAAACCTTCAACTTTCAACCCACAACTTTCAACTTTCAACTTTATTCCAGTAATACGCCCCTGCCTGGGCTTTCGGCATAATTACCAGATCATTAATATTTACATGCGGCGGCCTTGATACACAAAACCAGATCGTCTCAGCAATATCTTCAGCAACAAGCGGGTCAAATCCTTCATATACTTTTTGGGCCCGTTCAGTATCACCCTTAAAACGAACTTCCGAAAATTCTGTTTCTACGGCCCCCGGATGAATGCCCGTAACTTTTATCCCGTAAGGCAGAAGGTCTATGCGCATGGCCTTATTCAGTGAATCGACAGCATGTTTGGTTGCACAATAAACGTTTCCGTTAGCATAAGTTTCTTTACCGGCAATAGATCCAAGATTTACGATATGGCCATGTTTACGGTTAACCATCCAGTTAGACACCACTTTGGTTACATATAGCAATCCCTTTACATTGGTATCAATCATGGTATCCCAATCATCGGTATTACCCTCATGGATTGGGTCGAGTCCCTGGCTCAGTCCTGCATTATTGATCAGAACATTCACCTCTTTCCACTCAGGAGAGAGTCCCTGAAGTTTTTCTTCAACCTCAGCTTTATTCCGTACATCTAATGTCAGAATCTGGATTTTAATGTTGCAGACACTACTTAGTTCCGCAGATAAACGTTCCGGTCTTTCCGTCCGCCTGCCAGTGAGGATAAGATGATAGTTTTGAGCAGCAAACAGTCGGGCGCACGCTTCGCCGATTCCGGCAGTAGCTCCTGTTATAAGAGCAATTTCAGGCATAACAATATATATTTTGATGCGAAATTAACAAATAGTTTGAATAGAAACTGAGTTTAATAAGATTCCGGCAAATCTCCCGGCCTTATCTCCGTCAATACCACTCAACTCACCAACTTCAACTCCCAACCTCACAACCTTCTCCCGCAATTCATAATCTCACAACCTTCAACCTTCAACCCGCAACCTTCAACCCACAACTTTACTCAAAGTACAGGCTGAACTGAATATTCCGCAAAAAGAGTTTATCCAAAGGTGAAGAATAAGGATTATTTTCATGCTTCAGCACATCGCCCGCAGACTGAGAAAACTTAATTTCAGGAGAAAGTTTAAAATACTCAAAATAAAGGTCAAACCCTATGCCCGCTTCGTAAGAAAGGAAGCTCTTTTTATTTTTCAAAAACTTCTCTGAGAAGATCTTATCTTCATCGTCCAGCTTCTTTTTGGAAATAATATCAAAAGAATATTTGGCGCCTGCGATCATATAGGCCCTGAAGTTTTTCCTTCTGTTAGATTTAATTTTAAGGCCCAGGGGCAGATCGACCAACGTAGACTGAACCTTCTTTTCTATAATCTGGTGAGGACTAAAATATTCATAATACATCAGGCGGTCGGCGAAGACCAGTGTAGGTGTTAAACGAAGATCAGCATTTTTTCCCAGGTTCAGGTTACTTACAAAGCCCAGGCCAAATCCCGGCGAGCCGGAAGAGCTGATACTGTATAACGAATCAGAAAGTAACACATCCGACAGATCTGTCGGCTCTACGGAGCCAATATCAGAAAAGGGGGTTCTCCACGAGGCCTTCCTCAGCACTTTAAATTCAGTGTTCACATATTGAAAGGTAAAACCGAAATGCAATATCTCATCATCCACGCCGCCACCCCAGTTTTCCTGGGCGTAAGAGGAACCGATACTCCCGAACAGAAAGAAAACAGCAGCGCAGAAAAATTCCCTCATTTAATTCCCGTATAAATAGAACAAATGCCAAACAACAGCGGCCTGTTTTTAGTTTCGCGGTATCCTGCTTTCTTCATCAGGGCAGTAAAATCCTTTCCGTCGGGAAAGGCAGCTACCGATTCAGGAAGATAAGTATAAGCCCGGTTATCTTTAGAGAAGAGCTTACCGATCCCCGGCAAAACCGAATGGAAGTAAAAATTATATAGTTGTTTTACAGGGAAAGCCTGGGGTTTCGAAAACTCAAGGATTACAGCTTTGCCTCCCGGTTTTAAAACCCGCAGCATATCTGTAATACCCTTTTCAAGGTTTTCAAAGTTCCGTACACCATACGCAACCGTAACAGCGTCGAAAGTATCATCCTCAAAAAGCAGTTTTTCAGAATCGCCCATCCTCACTTCAAATCTGTCAGACAATCCTCTCTTTTGTATTTTCTCCCTGGCAATGCTCAGCATCCCCTCAGAAATATCCACACCGATAACTTTATCGGGATTAAGCATGTCAATTGCTTCAAAAGCGAAATCACCGGTTCCTGTAGCAACATCGAGCACCAGCTTCGGATTATCCTTTTTCAACTCTCCGATAGCTTTCTTCCTCCAGATGATATCGATCCCCAGAGACAGAAAATGATTCAGAAAATCGTACTTCTTCGAAATGTTATTGAACATATCCGCTACCTGCTCTTTTTTGGTAGCGCCGTTATCTTTATAGGGAGTTACTTGTTGCGGCATACACCGGCAAAGATACACTACTTTGAAGTCATTTTATTAAACTTGAACAGGTAAGTAAGCAAAAAATAACGTTTCAGGATCTCGTTTTGCGAGTCCATCGTCGAATTTCCGCTGACATAGCGGTAAGCGCTGATGTTCTGATCCAACAGATCGTAACATGATAATTTTATTTCACCGCGGTCTTTTTTAAGCATCTGCAGGGCTACAGCGGCATTTAACAGATGGATGCTCTTCTGAAATCCCTGGCTCATCAGCGGATTATAAGAATAGGAATAATTCCCCTCCCAGTAGATCTTTTCAGGCCACCGGATGGTAAACTTAGTGTCCAGATTATGATAAGTATAATGTATATTTTCATAATCCACATCCTCATACCTGTTAACCGTAGGGCGAACCGTATACGAAGGGTTCAGCTCTATCTTATCTTTCCAGTTAAGCGACAGCGACTGGCCCATACTCACCGAATAATTATTCTGATATCCCTCATCACGGTTGATCACAAAGAAATTCCGGTAATAATTTATATTGATATTCGTATTAAACCCGACTTGCAGATCTTTCGTCTTTTTAAACCGCTTGCCCAGGTTAAAGCCACCGTACATATTATACTGACCGTTACGATTGATGGGGGTGCTGAGTTCTGCGCCCGAACTGCTCACTGTCCTTTTTCTGAAAACACTGTTCTCCTGGATAGAACCGCTGGCATAAAAACTGGTACTTAGCTGGCTCTGGTGGTTATAATTGTAGTAGTTCAGGTACAGATTATGCCGCTTTGATGGCACCAGAAAAGGGTTGCCGGTAAATGAATAAAGCTGAGAGCTTACTATGGTAACAGGCTGCAGATCGTAAACAGAAGGCTGGCTGACCGTCGCATTGTAGTTTATTGAATAATTTCCAATACTCAACCTCGCGGAAGGAAGCAGGTTGAAATAATGCCTTTCCAGATCGTCCAGGTCCCTGTGAAATTTATTCTTAACCTGCAGCCACTGGATATCCAGACCCATCTCAAACGACGACTTCTTGCTGATCTGGTAAGTAATTCCGGGTCTTAATTTCTGTTCCCACACGCTCCTGTCGAGATCGCTGCTCTGGTCGGGCAAAAACAGCGAATATTCACCGGTAATTCTGTCCTGATTGTAAATAAACGAACCCTGATCATTCAGGCTATAATTCCATCCGGCCGTAATACTGGCTGTTATTTTCTTAGAAAAAGGATAACGAAAGTTCAGATCAAGGCCTGCCGAAACGTTTTTATTAGAATTATCATTAAAACGCCGGAGTGTATCAGATTTCAGCGATGAAGTATAAGAGAGCAGATCGTTCGCACTGTAATTCGCATTCCGATCCGGGTTGACCTGGAGGTTATGATTGATACTGAACGTCTCTCCTTTCTTCTTAAGCCGGCGGTGATAGCTGAACGAGTGCCTGAACTCTGTACGGCTGCCATTGCTGTTTCCCTGATAAATACTTTCATTGATCAGGGAAACAAAATTGCTTGAACTGGAATTATTACTAAAATAAGACGACCGGTTATTCGTATAGCCCAGCACAGGATTATACCTGATCCGGGTTAAAGTATCAGGCTGCCACTCCACCAGTCCGGTAATATTATGTTTATTCTCGCTCCTGTTGTTCCTGCCCTTTCCTCCGGTTACCAGGATAGTATCGGTTAAGAACTGCTGTGACAGGGAAGAGCTGTTGTAATCAGTTTGGCTGTTATTGTAAAAATAGAGAAGGTTGATCTTTAATTTTTTCCCGTAATCATAATTCAGGTTAAAGCCTCCCGAAGCTATCCTCTGAATCCCGCCGTAATTTCTGCCTCCCAGAGAGATAGTGCCATTATATAAGGCATCGTCGCCGCCGTGGTCAAAGCCTCCCATCGAATACAGGTCGTTGCTGGAAAACCCTGTACGATTTAAGTTATTCCCCACCCCGATCAGGCTGATCTGAAGTGTATCCCTGAACAGGTTCAGCAGCCCGCCGCTCTCAAAACGTTCGCGGCTGCCTCCGCCAGCATATACCTTTCCGAAAGCGCTCTTCTTTATAGCCTTTTTTAATCTCAGGTTAATGATCTTGTTCACCTTCGAATCTTCAATCAAATGATCCGGATCGTCCTCCCTGTCGTCGTACACCTGCACCCTGGCGATAAGCTCAGCATCCAGGTTTCTCGAAGCAACCTTAGGGTCGTTCCCGAAAAACTCCTTTCCGTCTATCAGCAGCTTGCTAACGCTCTTTCCGTTAACCGTAATCGTACCGTCATTATCTACCTGGACGCCCGGCATTTTTTTCAGAAGCTCTTCCACGACGGCATTAGGACGGGTCTTAAATGCCTCCGCATTAAACTCAATGGTATCTTTCTTTATCACCACCGGCACATGTTCGGCAGTGATCACCACCTCTTTCAGGCTTCTGTTAGTCAGAAAAACCGATAATTCCATCGTTTCTCCTTTCTGAAGCGGGATAACCTTTCTGAAGCTCTCATAACCAACATAAGAGATCAGGAGTTTTACCGGCTGATCAGATGGCAAATTACGCAGGATAAAACGGCCGTCTTTATCCGTAAGTGTATACGAAATCAGGGACGAATCCCGCAGATGTACAATAGCTACCGTTGCAAATTCAAGTGTTTCTTTATTAAGAGAGTCTTTCACAGTTCCCGTTATGGAGGCACGGTTCTGAGCATACACAGCCAGGTTTGTTAAAATCAGGAAAAGAAATGCAATTCGTTTATACATTGAAAATCAAGGGGGATTAAAAACTATTGCTCATCTGGAACATCGGCAGGTACATCGCAATCAATATCAGCCCTACCACCAGCCCCAGGAAAATAATAATTAACGGCTCCAGCAAGCTGCTGATCGTGCCTGTGCGGTATTCCACTTCCTCGGTATACTGGTCGGAGATCTTGCCAAAGAAATAATCAAGGCGGTTTACTTCCTCACCCACTTTTATGAGCTGAACCAGCTTGGAAGGGTAAAAGCTGAAACGCGACAAACTCTGGTGCAGTGAATCGCCCCTCAGAATAGATTTTTCTACTTCTTCCAGGGTACTTTCAAGCGGGTAAAACCCAATCATCTGCCTTACCAGGGCAATGGAGCGAAGCAAGGGAGTATCCGTACTCACCAGCAGCCGCATAGTATTGGCAAAGCGGGCCAGGTAGATCTTGCG
This sequence comes from Sphingobacteriales bacterium, assembly GCA_015654985.1. Lineage (GTDB taxonomy): Bacteria > Bacteroidota > Bacteroidia > Sphingobacteriales > Sphingobacteriaceae > Arcticibacter. Next base: position 21,639 of record JAATFW010000141.1, read on the forward strand.
GACAATATCACCCACCACCGGTATTTTCAGCACAGCAGCAGACACGGCCCGTCTGAACCATTGTTTATTGCGGTTTATCACGATAAAAATAACAAAGGCAATAAGCACGGTCAGGAAAACAGGGAAATAAGTATCGGTAAAGGCCGAGAAGCGGATAATCACCGAGGTGATCCAGGGAAGATGTCCTCCGAAACGCTGAAACACATCGGCAAACATGGGCACCACGAATTTCAGCATAAAGAACACCGCTCCCATGGAAGTCATTAAAACAATACAGGGATAGGTAACCGCACTGATGATCTTCCTCCTCTGGGCGATCCTGTTTTTAAAGTACCCGGCGAGGTCAGTCAGCACCTCTCCTATCCTTCCGGTCTCCTCCCCGATGCGCACACTGTAGTACTCATAATCTGTAAACCGCCCGGTACTTCTCAGCGCATCAGAAAGAGAACTGCCATGAAGCACTTTTGCTTTGATATCTTCAAACAGCACCTTGTCTTTTGCCTTATCCTGGTCTACGAGGATCAGGTCGAGAGCAGTTTTCAGGTCAATGCCCGAAAGCAGCAGCGTGCTCAGCTCAAGGTAAAACGCTTCCTTCTTACGGTCGCTCACCTTAGCCTTCCCGAAAGAAATATCCTTATTCAGCACTTCCGCCCAACTGAAAGAACTTTCTTTCCGGCTGGCAGGGCCCTTTTTGGCAGGAGCTTTGGTTTTATATGAGGACAGGTCTATTGGAGGCACGACGTCGGGAGAGTTATGGGTTATGAATTATGGGTTATGGGTTGAAAGTTCCGGAGCATGAGCTTGACAATTAAGTGCAATAAAGATAGGTTTTATTTATTAAATTTGTTCTTTGTATAATGACAAAGCATGTCGCAGAAAAAACAGGATTATGGATATTTCATTAAAATATACATTATTCTATTTAAACATCTCCTCCGCACTATACACTTTCAAAAACACCATCGGTACTTCCTTTCCTTCCAAAACAGCCTTAAAACCTGCTTTATCAGTAATTTCACCATCGACAGTTTCTTTACCTTCAAAAGAACTCACCAACTCACTGTTAGCAACAAAAAATGTATCCGTCTCTAAGGAATACTGGTCCCGGAGAATATATTCAGGAAAAAACCGGTACGTAATTGCCATACTGTCTTCCAGACTGATCCCATCCCCTATCCTGACCATCGTTCTGGCAGCCGAAATATCCTTATTTAAAAGTTTCGAAACCAGTACAAACTCGGCAACCTTCCCGTTTTTCCGGTCATATTCCCGGTACGACCGTCCTACCAGTGTATAAGCCGTATAAGCAATCCCGATGGTAATGGCTGCCAGCAGCATGGCGATGGTAACCTCCAGAATCGTAAAAGCCTGAAGCCTGCCCTTATTCATTGTTCTCCTCCTTTCTCACAACCTGCCTCAATTTCCCCAGCACCTGATCATTCTGAGTAGCCTTTACTTCAATTACCACCAGGTCATCGTATCCCGGATATGCCGTAACCGTTTTCTGGTAAACGATACTATCCACCTCCACCTGCTGTTCCTGCCAGTCGCGGCTGCTGATGCTCTCCCTGATGATCTGCTGCATCTGCAGTTGCGAGCGGGTGCTGCTGAGCGCATACCCCGAACCCGTTACCCGGGTATAAATGGCCATGGCAACTACAAATACCGCCATAATGATCACCATAGCGATCAGCACTTCCACCAGGGTGGATGCCTGCAATTTTTTGTCTTTCAGTCCAGCCATTTCAGGATCCGGTTTTCAGCTTTACGGTCAAACAAAGAAGAGCCAAGATAATACAAACTTCTCCTGGTGCGGTTAACAGTAATATCGATCAGGTAATTCTCATACAGCGTAGTGGGAGTCTGGATGATAAAGCGGTTGCAGGAAACCTTTCCATCCACCGTAACCGGCTTTTCCATCTTTACAAAGCCCGAAGCATACACCTCCCCCTTTATATAAACGTTCTTTCCAAGGCTAATCAGCGTCTGCAGGTCGCTCCGCTTCTTCTCATACGAAAAGATCACTCCCGAAAATTTGGCATCACTACCCAGGCTGATCTTGGGCTGACCGGAACTGCCTTCTTTCTTAATGATTCCCATCGCCGAGGGATATTCAAAAACAGTGTTTTTCTCCGCCACGATAGAATCCATGGCAAAAAGCTGGAAGGTTCCGGAGAAACCCTCCTTTACCACAATAGCAGGGGCATATACCAGCACATCTTTTAATACAGCGCCTGCCCCGATAGTCAGCACCGTATCGCAAAGCATAATGACCTTGCCTTTAACAGTAAACTGATCAATCTGCGAAGCCGATTGATCGATTCTGATCACCAGAACCGGGTCAAAGAATGAATGAACAAGCGAGTCTGAAATGCGGATATCCTTTCCTGAGGTATCATTCAGCCACTTTTCAGTCTCGTCTAAAAGAGTTTGGCTCAGCCCGGGAAGCGTTCTCGTACTATTTTTGATGGAGCCATTTACAAGCTCTTTCCCGGCATAAGGCTTTCCCTCTACATAAGCCTGCTTGATACCCGCCTTTGGAAGTTCGGCCACCCCGGTGATCTGCGTATTGCCGCTTACAGAAAGCGGACGATCCTCATCACTCAGATAAAGAGCCGTAAGATCATCTTTTGTATCCTCCCCCACCAAAAAAGCCCTTTTAAGAGTATCACTTAATGTAAA
>JAATFW010000153.1 GCA_015654985.1 Sphingobacteriales bacterium
AAATGATATTTGAGGGTATAACAATTACTGTTAATGCCCCCCTTTATTCACTTCTTAGGCTTTTAACCGGGTTGGCCAGCGCCGCCTTCACTGCCTGGTAACTGATGGTTAAAAAGGCGATAATAACCGCAACGATCCCTGCCATTGCCAGTACCCACCACTGTATGTGAATGCGGAAAGCAAAATCAAGCAGCCACTTGTTCATGGCATACCAGGCTATTGGCAGGGCAATTACGGCGGCAATTATTACCAGTTTTAAAAAACCCCCAGACAACCCGGTTACAATTTGCTGCACACTGGCACCAAGTACTTTACGCACGCCTATTTCCTTAACACGCTGAGAAATAGTAAATGCCGACAAGCCAAACAAACCCAGGCAGGCTATAAAAATGGCTATGCACGAGAAAATAGTGAACAGGCTGGCCTGCTGCTGCTCTGTATGATAAAGTTTCTGAAAACGCTCATCCAGAAAAGTATACTCAAACGGTTTTTCCGGCTGATATTTTTTCCAGGTTTGCTCTATCACACTTAGTGTGCGTTTAACATGATGGCCGTCAATTTTTATGGAAAGCCTGCTGTAATTACTGCCGGCAAAGGGAGGCATACGCATTAAAAGCGGTACGATATTCTGGTGCAGCGATTCGAAATGAAAATCGTTCACCACACCGATCACTTTACCTGTAACGCCACCATAAGTAATATTGCGGCCGATGGCATTATCCGGGGATTTCCATCCCAGCACTTTAACTGCTGCAGTGTTCAGAACATAATTGTTACTGTCCATGCCGAAATCACGGCCAAAGTTGCGTCCGGCGGCCATCTTTATTCCATAGGTAGAAATAAAACCATCATCAGTATTAATGTACTTAATTGTGGCATTAACGGGCCTTACTCCATTACCCTCAAATGCCTGCACTCCCTGGTCGTCCAGCAATCTGCCCGAAGGAACCCGTGACGAACGGCCCAGATCCTTAACAGAAGGGTCTTTTAACAAAGCGGTCCTGAATTCTTCAAACGTATCAGCAGGCACTCCGCCCATAGTTATGATATGTTCCTTATTAAAACCCAGCGATTTTTTCTGTATATACTGTAACTGCTGAAAAACAACAGTAGTTGCCACAATCAGGATGATGGAAATGGAGAATTGTATCACCACAAGCACCTTCCGGAAAGAAATTCCGCTGCTGCTTACTTTCAATACTCCTTTTAGCACCTTCGAGGGGTTAAACGACGACATAAAAACAGCCGGATATATACCGCTGAGGATGCCTGTGATAAAAGGCAGCGCCGCTATTGCCAGTACTATTTCAGGCTGTAATAAAGTATGCACAGACAGACCTAAATCTGACACTTTATTAATCACAGGCAGCAATAGTACGGTTAGTAAGACTGCAAGTACCAGCGACAAACAGGCAATTAAGACCGACTCGCCTAAAAACTGCAGAATGATCTCCTTTCGCTGTGCCCCGACCACTTTTCTGATGCCTGTTTCCCTGGCCCTCAGTAAGGAACGCGCTGTTGAAAGGTTCATGTAATTGATGCAGGCGATGAGCAGGATAAACAACGCGATGGACGAGAAGATATATACCCGTTTAATATCCCCGTTATCCTCAATCTCGGAGTCTAAATGAGAGTGAAGATGGATATCCAGTAAGGGCTGCAGGCTCAGCTTAGTACCATCAGAGGGCTTGCTGGAACCGGCATCACCGCCACCAGGCATATACTTATTTAAAAAAGCAGGAAGCTGCGATTCTACATGAGCTATATTATAATTTGGCGGAAACAGCAGATAGGTATAAAAGGAATTATTACTCCAATTGGTTTCCAAACCTTTTTTCCCATATACAGCATCATCATTCAAAGTGCTGAACGACATAAGCATTTGAGGGTGTAACTGGGAGTTGGCAGGGAACGCCCTGTAAACGCCGGTTACTTTAAAATTGAATTGATCTTCAAACTTTATCTCTTTATTTACAGGATCCTCGTCTCCAAAATATTTACGTGCTAACTCCTCAGTCATCATCACGCTGAAAGGCTCGTTCAGTGCAGTCTCCGGATCACCTTTCACCGTCTTTACGGTGAAGAAATCGAAGAAATTCTCATCGGCAAAGCACGTTTCCTTTTCGTTGAACAGCTTATTTTTATATCGTAATGTAACACCACCACTTGAGAGGATACGGGTAATTTTCTGAATATCAGGAAATTCATTTTTAAGCAGCGGTCCAAATGGCGGCGCTACCGCACCTAGCCTCAAATTTACAACGCCGTCAACGCTGTTAAAACTGCGGGTTACGCGGTATATATTTTTGGCATGGGTATTAAATCTGTCGTAGCTTACCTCATTCATAATGTAGATAAGTATCAGCAAGCAGCAGGTCAGACCTATAGTTAAGCCTGAGATGTTGATGAATGAGATAAATTTGTGCCTGTTAATATTGCGCAGGGCACTGCGTAAATAATTTTTTATCATAGCGCATTGATTAATATTAATAATAGCGGCCTAAGTATAATTAATACCAGTTAAATAAATGCCATTTATTTAATTAATTGATAATCAATATCTTGGTATAATCCCATTTAATTAAACCGTCCATAGTCGTAACAACAGTGTCCGGTATTGATACACCCTATGGAAAGATGTTGCGGCTATGGTCTTTATTGAACTTTTACAGTTATAAAAGCGCTGTTCCCCGACTTGTCTTTTAGCTGAATTGCAGCAATTCCTTTAGCATCATCTTTCGATGTTTCTATTTGGAGAACGTCGTATTTTCTGTCTATATCACCCTTTGGCAGTAACGTTACTTTTTGTATAACAGGAGATAACGGGTCTCCCACCAGCTTCCAATCCCCATCACCCCGTTTAAGTACAACAGAAACTCTCTGATCATTTACCGCAGTAATTTCTATATTGTTGTCTGTCAAATCGTAAGATGAGATAACACAAATTTCAAGAGGGGCTGTTGAACCTCTTTTGTCTTTTATTTTATAGTAAGAATTTCCTGGCTTTAGTCCGGTAACTTTTATATGATCATTCTCAGCCACTATCACATCAGCAGATGTACCTTTTATTTTCCCGATAGTATATCCTCCATCACCAAAGGCAACGTCTTTCATGGTAAATACATCACCGCCACTAATGAAAAGACTATAATCAGTGGGGATTAGCGATTTTGCAGTTGAGTTTATTACCACCGATGCACTTTGCTTCTTTTTGTCTGAAACTGTCACAACTGCAGTATTCTTAAGCAAATTTATTTTTACTTTGCTTCCATCGATCGCAACCCTGGCATCTTCTTCGTTTGATACACTGACAGTATATTCGCCATTTCCTTTAAGAATATCAAACTCAAAGTCCACGCCGTCAGTGTATACGTTACCCGATTTAACAGAAAGAGTAAGTTCTTTTATCACTTCATCTGCTTTTAAATTGAAATCATCATCTGAACTACAAGCTGTGAACAGACAACCTATAAATAGCAATAAGAAAGTTTTTCTCATGAGTGTTATATTGGTAACAGGTAATTAGTACAGCACAAACTTAAAAATAATTATTTCGGAATTTTGAAAACCAATGTATTTATAACGTTACTTATTGATAATAAAAAGGGGGTGGAGCAGGTTCCGGTGTTCCTGAATTTTATGAGGCCTTAACATTAAAAAGGGAGACGCCTTATGGCTGTCCCCCCCGAAAAGAGTGTGAAGACCCGGTAAAATACCGCGTGCTTCTATTTAAATTCTATAAAAAAGTTTTCCTCTGGCCGACGCACCTTTTTCAGGTTTACCAGCCAGTCGCCCGTTACATCACGATACCCAAGCGGCATCAGGGTCACGCTTTTCAATCCTTTTTCCTTCAGGCCAAGCACTTCGTCCATGGAAGCATTATCGAACCCTTCCATAGGGGTAGCGTCTACTTTTAGTTCGGCAGCCGTAGCCAGAGCTATCCCGAAGGCGATATAAGCCTGACGGGCGGCATGAGCAAAATTCTCATCGGCAGTACGCGGCAGGTACATTGATTTCAGCCGGGTCACATAATCTGTATAGCTGCCCGGGGCCTGTCCCCTTTCTGCAGCAATATGATCGTAAACGGCATCAATCCGTTCCGCTGTATAATTATCCCATGCGGCAAACACCAGCAGGTGCGAACAATCTGCAATCTGCTGCTGATTGAAAGCCACGCTCACCAATTTTTCTTTCAGCTCCTGATTGGAGATCACTACTACTGCATAAGGCTGTAAGCCGGATGAAGAAGGGGCCATATGCGCCGCCTTTAGTATTTGGGCTACCAGTGCTTCATCTACTTTTTTAGAAGCATCGTATTTTTTCGTGGCATAACGCCACTGAAGTGCATCCAGTATTTCCATTCTGTATTTTAATTTTTTTAATTTAATTTTTCACCAGTTCTGTATTAACAACAATATCGACCATAGAAGCCACTGCTTCAACACCCGAAGGCAGCTTATCGCTGTATTTCAGTCCAAAGTCATGACGGTTGATCGTTGCCGTAGCAGTAAAACCTGCACGGGTCTTTCCCCATGGATCGGTAATGATGCCTCCGTTCTGAACTACATCAAACACCACTCTTTTGGTTACGTCCCTGATAGTCAGATCAGCTAACAGTTTATATTTATTACCGCTAACCTTTTTAAAGGAAACGGATTTCAATGTCATTTCAGGGTATTTCTCTGCATTAAAAAAGTCGTCTGTTCTCAGATGCTGATTTCTGGCATCTACACGGGTATCTACGCTGTTCACATCTATAGTGAAGTTAACAGCAGCATTTTCAAATCCTGCAGCAGATTTTGCTTCCAGTGTACCAGCCACTTTGGTAAATTCACCGTCAACGAAGCTTATCCCTAAGTGTTTAACTGAAAAACGTGCATTGGTATGTGCAGGGTCAGCGCTCCATTGAACCTGTGCAAAACTGGTTGCAGCCAGTAGCATCGCTACGGCCAGCAATTGAATTTTCTTTCTCATTCTGTTATCTTATTTTTTTCTTTGAACAAAGATGGACTTAAATTCAGACAACAATCTTGATCTATGATAAGTAAATTGACTGGCTAATGTCAAAAAAAGCGGATCTCAGCATCAATAGAAGCTAATCTGGCCTGCACACTATTTTCTAAAAAACACCTTTTTATCCGGACCCACACCGCTTACTTTTAACGATTTCCATTGCCTGGGCAATTTGCTGGTTACCTGAATAATCCCGTCAGGCGTAATATCAAGACCACAAAATCCCATTAACACACTCTGTAAAATTCCTCCGGCCCCGGTAGCAAAATAAGGATTTGTTCCTCCTTTATTCTCCGCTATTACCCTGAATGGCGGAAGGAGATTGGGTTCGTAAGCATCTTTAAACCAGTGACAGGCTTTTTCCCCATCCCCTAGCCGCGCATATAATAATGCAAAGATACTCTGAGTCATCGCGGGTGTGCCTTCATAGGGCACACGCGTTTCATAATAGGCAAGATCTTTTTTAATCTGTACCGGGTCTGTTATCACTTTAAGCGGGTAAGCTAAAAGATTCACGTCAGCCTGTTTGATACCTTCTCCTTTATAGGCAGCGTGCTCCTGTGTAACGCCATTTGCCATTTTAAGAACAGGGATATTCTGCGCCACCAGCAGCCAGTCGGCATTGGCCTTTAGGTCCAGTATTTTCGCAGCAGCAGTGGCATTTTCGAGGTTAACCTTTGCTGCTGCATTCGTAAAAGCATTATTATCTACATTTTCGGCCCATTCATCTGCTGCTACTACATTTTTTATATCATAATGCCCCGCACCATTCCGTTCTACTCTATCTGCCCAAAAATCGGCAGAGGCCGACAAGATGGGCCAGCCTTTCTCCCTGAGCCATTCCTTATCCTGCGTAACCGCGTAATAGTTCCATGCTGCAAGAGCCACACAGGCCGTAATATGGTGCTCGAAAGGGCCGCTTAACGCCCATACCGGCGTTTCCTCTCCCCCGTTATCGGCACTCTCCCAGGGGAACATCGCTCCTTTATAGCCATGTGCGAAGGCGTTCTTTTTTGCCATTTCCAGCCGTTCAAACCGGTAATCCAGTAAAGATTTCGCTATTTCGGGATGTAAAACCAGCAATGCCGGAAACATCCATACCTCAGTGTCCCAGAAAACATGCCCATTATATCCTAAACCCGAAAGTCCCATTGGTGATAAAGAAAACGGCGATCCCGCTCTTGCAAATGAATATAAATGATATAACATGCTGTGGATATCCTGCTGAGACTGAGGATCTCCTTCAATAGTAATATCACTTTTCCATAAATCTGCCCATGCTTTTTCATGTAATTTCAATAACCGGTCGCGGCCCTCCAGCCTGGCAAAGATGGTCATCCTCTCTGCTTCATTTAACGGATCGGGATTGTGGGCAGAGGTGATCGTACTGCCGGTAAGTGCATAGTTATAAGTTGCACCGCCCGCAATATCTTTACTGAACTTCATCAGGTGCATGCTATTATCACCCTTTTCGTGGCTCACCTGGGGTTCTTTACCATGCGGCTCGCTAAAAATAAAATCAGTAGAAGCTGCAAACAGTAATTTCCCCGTCGGGCTTTTCGCTGTAGAAGTCAATAACGGAATTTTAGCATGCGGGGGGGCTATTTCATTATAATAATTTTGTACATCCGTCATCGCTTCCGGCGCTTCCATTACACTTGCGGCTGTAATCGATATGGCTTTTTTAGCCATTATTGAAACGTCCATTAACACCGTAAAAGGCAATTGCCTTAACGAATAATACGTATAGGTTACGCTTGCCCTATCTCCATAATCAAAAGTGGTTTTAAAAGAGGCGTGCTGCATATCCAGTTCCTGCCTGAAGTTTTTAACGTCTTTTGCCGAAATACGTCTTCCATCGATTTCAAGGTACATATTTAACAGGTTAAAGCCGTTCAGAAAGTTACTTACCCGGCCTCTTCCATACTGGTCGTAAGCGCCGGCAAGGATGACATTTTTAACTTTAAAAGGCTCGGGAGAAGAGACAATGCCGATCATTCCATTTGCAACCGTAACTCCGTAATAATTGGCTGAATCTATTTTTGCGGCCGTAATTTTCCACGGGTCTGTTTGTGAAAATGAAGCTTCACCCAATAAAACAGTTAGTAACGGCAACATTAAATGCTTGAAATTTAGCATGGACAAAAATATTAAAAATATAACGCAGGTGATTAAAAAACGGTTACCTGGCATTTGCCGGGTAACCGCAGTAAAAAAGCATTCTTATAACCGCCGGTATCAATAACCGGGGTTTTGTGTCAGCAGGTTTCCGCTTAAATCAATCTCAGGCTGAGGGATAGGCCAAACTTCATTTTTATTAGCCTTCCATCCTTTTGGTCCGAACACTTCGGCCCCCCTGCCCTGGCGGATCACATCAAAATAGCGGTCGTTCTCCATGGCCAGTTCAACCTGTCTTTCCTTATAAATAGCCTGACGGAGTGCCGTCTTATCAGTTGTAGTTACATCCGGAAGGATCGCGGCATTACCCCCACGGGCACGTTCCCTTACTTTGTTGAGTGAGAGTAAAGCCTGTGCCGGATCTCCCAGTTCATTGGCGGCTTCTGCATTCATTAAAAGAACATCTGCAAATCGCATTACCCTGAAATTCTGCCCGGCCCCCTGGGCATATCCTGAAACGTAAAATCTAAAAGGGACGTATGATTTTTGATTATACATAGGGTTGGGTACTATTTCAGGTATAAAATCACCCTGGGGAGTTGTTTCTCCCCTGAATAAGATCGTCGCGTCTTTTCTTGGGTCTCCAGGCTCGAATGCAGCAAGAAGTTCGGGGGTAGGAACGTTAAATCCCCATCCTCCTTCTGTAACTGACGCTGCTCCCTGCACCTGGCTGTATTGTGAATTGGAGGCCTCATTGTTTCCAACAAGCAATTCTGCCTGTACTTCAAAAAGAGACTCCTGACTATTTTCGTTCTCAATGCGGAACTCTTTCTCAAAATCGGGAAACAGGGAATAACCCATGCCCATTACCTGGCTGGTAAGGGATAAAACAAGGTCCCACTTTTTCAGGTACATCGCTACTTTTGCATGCATTCCAAGTGCGGCGCCTTTGGTTGCACGGCCTATATCTGCAGAGCCGTAAGATTGCGGTAAAACTTCTGCCGCCTCGGTCAGGTCTTTCTCGATCTGTTCATATACGGTAGCTTTGTCTGTACGCGGGATATTATATTCCGATGCATCCGCAGGTATGTTCAGCCTGAGCGGCACATCTCCATAGGCTCTTACCAATCTGAAATACGAATAAGCACGAATAAATTTTGCCTCGGCCAGATACCTGGCTTTCAGTGTTTCATTCATAGATATAGAAGGAACATTGTCGAGTACCTGATTACACAGATTAATATTACGGTATTGCCCTGCCCAGAAGGCATTCAGTGCTCCCTCTGCTGAGGTCACCGTAAAAGTGTCGTACAAGTTGAAATAGATAGCATCGGTTGGGGTGCTTCCTTTTTCCGCTTCGTCTGAGCCGGTACTTTCAATCTCTATAGCAGGAAAAGCGGTATTTTCCCAGGTACGGAGGCCTGCATAAATAGCATTCACACCTTTAGTAGCGTCCTCTTCAGTTTTCCAGAAGTCAACAGCAGACTGCTGGCCCTGCGGATCTACATCCAGAAAGCTTTTTTTACAGGATGGTGCAATGAGCAGAGTGAATAATAAGCCTAAAACACATCCATTTTGTTTGATTATATTTTTATATGTTCTCATAATACCTGTCAAATTAAAAGGTAAGATTTACACCTAAATTATACGTGGCAAATAAGGGGTATACCTTAAAATCTACGCCCATGCTGGTAGGAACGCCGCCAACTTCAGGACTGAAGCCCCTGTATTTAAAAAAGTTCAGGGCATTCTGTGCATTTGCAAAAACCCTGAGCTTCTGCATTTTCCATTTTGATATTACCCCCGGGGGCAGGTTATATCCCAACTGAAGGTTTCTCAGCCTGATATAGGCGCCGCTTTCCACATAAAAGGAGTTCGACTGGTTATTGGTACCGCCGGCTAAACTTGCAGAAGGATAGCTGTTGGTTGAACCTGGCCCGGTCCAGCGGTTGTCGTAGAAGTCTTTCGTATAGTTTTCGTTCCCAAACCTGTTACCCAGGTTAGCATTGTACACATCCACATCCGCAACGCCCTGTATGTCGGCAGTTAGATCAAAGTCTTTATAGCTGAAGCTCGTGTTGATCCCGTAGCTGTATTTAGGATTAGGGTTACCCAGCATCACCCGGTCCCTGCTGTCAATAATGGCGTCGCCATTCTGATCAACATATTTAAAATCTCCCACTCTTGCGCCCGACTGGCCTGATGCCTCAAGTTCTTCTGCTGTCTGAATGATCCCGGAGACTTTATAGCCGAAGAATGAACCGATCGGATAACCTTCTGCAGTGCGGGTAGGCGTCACTCCATTGTTCAGCCCGGTACCACCTCCATTGATGTAATTATTTCCGGAATATACTTTGAGCACTTTGTTATTGTTTATTCCCAGGTTCGCACTAATGGAATAGCTTAATCCCCCGGCAGTTTTATCAGCCCAGGTACCAAGAAATTCAAAACCACGATTCCTGAAATCTGCCTGGTTACCTATGATTTTGGCAGTTGAAGTCCCTAAGGATCCTAATACAGGAATATCGAAAATGGCCTGCTCGGTTGTTCTGTTGTAATAATCAAGATCGAAACTCAGCTTGTTGGATAAAAAACCTGCTTCCAGGCCTATATCCGTTCCGGCACTGCGTTCCCAGAAAAGAGCAGGGGGCACAATGGTGGTTACACTTGCTCCTGTATTGGCTATTCCATTATAAAATGCAATTAGCTGGGAGGTTTGGTTTACAGTCAGAGTGGTAGGATTGATCGGAACACCCGCATTACCTACTTTGCCCCAGCTTCCGCGAAGTTTCAGATTGCTGAAGACCTTATTATTCTGCATGAAATCTTCATTTGAAATTACCCATCCTGCACCTACAGACGGAAAATAGCCCCAGAGGTCGCTTCCTCCGTAAAATTGTGAGGCTCCGTCGGCCCTTATGGATGCATTTAACAGATACCTGTCTTTAAAGGAGTAATTTACACGGCCAAAGTAGGAGGCTACGGTACTTAAAGTACCCGAATCCTTAATCAGTCTTGAATCTCCCAGGCTCAGGTACAGATCGCCCTCACTGTTATAAGGCACATTCTGTGCCGAACCGTTTACCGTGTAGCTTTTAAAGCGCTGGGCCGTCTGGCCGGCAATAACTGTCAGGCTATGGTCGTTCCATTTATTGTTATAGGAAAGTGTATTTTCAATGATCCAGTTCCTGGTTTCTATCCTGTCTATAGCCAAACTACTGTTTTTTGCGGTCTGGGCCGTAGTGGCGTAGTATACAGGGATATAATTCCTTACCTCTTCCTGCCCGAAGTCACCTCCGGCAGAGGTTTTAAAAGTAAAATGTTTGGCAAAGTTCAATTCGGCATATACATTCCCTGTTATCCGGTATTTGGTAGTCAGACTATTGGAAAAGTCGATGGTAGCCTGAGGGTTTACATTCGATCCGTTACCTAACTGCAGAGCGGCGGGATCACCGTAACTTCCATCAGCGTTAAATACCGAAAGTACCGGCGCTGCAATATAGATATCGCGTGTAATCGATTCCGGGATATTGTCAGACTTGCTGGACGATCCGGTCAGGTTATAACCGATCTTTAATCCTTCAACAAGTTTAAAATCATTAGACAGGCGGGCGGTATATCTTTTGTAATTATTAGTCTCAATAATGCCATCCTGGTTTAAATAGCCCAGTGAAAAATTGTAGCTGGATCTCTCAGATGCGCCGTTGACCGAAATCTGGTGATTGTTTACCATGGCAGTACGCAAAATCTGTTTGTACCAGTCGGTACCTTCTCCTAAATCGGTATTTGTGAATAAGGGATCCTGGCCTGCTATCGCATAGGCTTCATTCACCAGGCTGGCATATTCGCTGGCATTGGTCATTTTCACCTCATTGGTTACTTTCTGAAGGCCGACATATCCGTTATAATTGATGGTGGGAGGCCCGGTTTTACCATGTACTGTAGTCACCAGGACTACGCCATTTGCAGCCCTGATCCCAAAAATAGACTGACTGGATGCATCTTTCAGAATACTTATATTGGTAATGTCTGCCGGATTCAGAAAGTTAATATCATCATACCAAACGCCGTCTACAACATACTGTACTCCGGTTTTTCCGTAAATAGTGCCTGTTCCGCGAATGGTAATCAGCGGCGCTGAACCCGGTGTGGCATTATTGGTGATAGAGACACCGGCTACCTTACCCTGCAAAGCGCTTACCGGATTAACGGAAGCCTGCTTTGAAATATCAGTACCTTTTACGGTGGCAACTGCTCCCGTTACATCAACCTTGCGCTGTGTTCCGTAACCAACTACCACTACTTCATCCAACCTGGTATTGGATTTAACCAACTTAACCTCAATAGCACTTCTTCCATTTACAGAAACCCGTTGAGTCTGGTATCCTATATATGAAAACACAAGGATAGAATTCTGGTCCGGAACATTTATTGTAAAGGATCCGTTTACATCGGTACTGGTTCCCTGACCTGCACCTTCTACGCTAATCGTTACTCCCGGCAATGTTTCGCCGGTTGAACCGTCTTTTACAGTTCCTGTTACCTTTTGTAACTGCAGGGAGCCTGACGGTTTAACAACTTTAACTTCTGCCTTTTTTGTAATAAAAATAACGTTGTTCTGGACTTTATACTGAAGGGGCTGCCCTTCAAAACACAAATCCAGGACTTTCATCAGGTCCAGGTTCTTAGCCTGAACAGTAACCGGTTTGGCTTCCTTAAGGGTTACATTATTATACAGAAAGTCGAAATTCGTTTGTTTCTTTATTTGTGCGATCACCTCTGATATTGGGGCATTCGTAACCGTTAAAGATATTTTTTGCGCAAAGCCTTCGGCTCTTATTTGTAAAAAAAAGGTAGAAGCAAGCAAAATAAAAGTTAGTTTCATTCTTAAGAAAAGATTTGAAAACACGCAGGAACCTCTCCTGAGAAGGAGTTCAGTAAATTTTTTATACATTTGAATGTTGGGTTAATTTAAATCTGTTAGTTCGCTTTAATTAATTTGATTTACCTGACTCAGCCTTTGGCTGGCCAACCAGGGACGGTTCCAACGTCCCTGGTTTGGTAATTTTCTTTTTGTTTGGTTTTAAATAATCACCATCCTCCTTTCTTTTCAATAAACTATATTTATAAAGCTGGTTAGAGCTATTTTGATACAATGATTCTTTTTCCTTCAATTTCAAATTGAACATTTCCTAATTTTTCCAGGACTTTTAAGATGTCGGATAAATTGGAAGAACGGGAGAATGTGCCGCCAAATCTTTCATCCCCGTTAATACTTTTGTATTCTACATTCACATCATACCAACGGCTTATAACTTTCATCACGCTGGTTATATCCTGATTATCAAAGATGAAATAGCCGTTTTTCCATGAAATGATATTCGCGGTATTAACTTTGCTTACAGTAATGAGATTCCGGCCTTTAGAAACGTTAGCCTGCAGACCCGGAGATAATAACTGTGACTGGCCTGAAGAGGCATCCATAACCTTTACACTTCCCTCCAGCAAGGTCGTACTGATCACCGGTTCATCCTTATAACCATTAATATTGAAATGTGTTCCTAATACTTCCACTTTCTGCCGGTCTGTTTTCACGATAAAGGGACGTACTTTATCTTTTGCTACCTCGAAATAAGCTTCACCCACCAATTGTACGCTGCGAACATCGCTTTCATCAAAGCTCACAGGGTAGGTTAGAGTGGAGGCGGCATTTAACCAAACCGCAGTACCATCGGGCAGACGTACCTGAAACTGGCCCCCTTTAGGGGTTTCTATTGTATTAAATTGTGCCGGACCAGCCTTTTTATCTGCATGTTCAACAGTATAAATGATCTGTCCGTCTGACGTTTTAGTAATACTTATACCCGATTGTCTGGCTATATTTCCTTTAGTGGCGTCAGTCAGGGATATTTTCTTTCCATTGCTCAAGGTTAAAAAGGCCTTATCACTACCGGGAGCGATCTTGCCGGAATAAACGGGACCCGACTGCTCCTGAAGATCTTTCTGATTAAAATAAAGAAGTCCTGCAGTGACCATGATAATAATTGCTGCCGCAGCGGAAACTGTTTGCCATAGCCTTACTGATCTTTTGGTTAAAGGGACAATCTTACCGCCATCTGCAGCAGGAAGTTTGCTTTCGATCTTATTATAGATCAGTTCTGCTTCCTGATCTGTTATATTACTTTGCTTCTCCGATCTGAATATCTGTTCTGCATCTTCTGATATAGCGGCTTCCCATTCGGACTGATGGGTTCCGCTTTTCAATAACGAAAACACTTCCTCCAGTTCCCGGGGAGTACAATGATCATTAAGATATTTGCGAAACAGGTGTATAATTCGTGAATCCACTATCGGTCTTTTTGTAACTTATACAAACGGCAGGAGCTTTACATATACGCTGAAAACGAAAAAAAATCAGATAAACTCAAATCACTGGTTATCAGCTCAATAATTTAACAGACAGGCCAGCAATAATAGAATGGTATTTTTAAAAGAGATGTATTCTTTAATTAACCTGAGGGCTTTGACCATCTGACTGTTAACCGTGCCTTCAGTAATGTTTAATTCTGCCGCGGCCTGTTTATATGAAAGCCCCCTGATCTTGCAGCGGAGAAAGACCTCTTTGCATTGGGGAGGCAATTTGGCAATGGCTTCGTGCAGGAGTGTATTGCTTTCCGAATACTCCATCTGCAGCTCTGTTGTATTCTCCACAGGAACTGCATATTTCCTGATTTCGTCGAGAATACCCGATTCATGCTGCACGCGCTTTAATAAGTTTAAAAGATGGCGTTTAGCTATAGTGTAAAGATAAGTCTTAAACGGCAGCCCAGGATCTATATGTTCGCGGTTTTCCCATATTTTAATAAAAACGTCCTGAATTACGTCTTCTGTAAGCTGACGTGATTTAGCGGTACGTAGAATGAAGTAATGCAGCTTTTTTACATGCAGATTATATAATGGCTTCAATGCTCCTTCATGCCCTTTGCGAAGAAGGAAAATAAGCTCACTTTCATGAAGTTCACTATATTTAGTCATAGTATGATCCAATATCTACCGGGATGAATCATTAAGCAATTATAATTAATATCCTGCACATCGGCAGAACAAAGATAAAAGCAATTGATAGCTTTTTATGCTCCTGCGACTTAACTGTTACATGTTAAAACAGTATTTAGTTCCTGATGATGTATTTAATATCGTGAAGAGCAGGCTAAGGTACAGATATTCCATGAACTGTTTATCCCCTGCATCTGTAACACTTTGAAAATGGACACCGGAGATACGTAAGAGGCGATAGCTGCCGGGAACAGCAATCCTGAAAATAATTTTTCAAAGTATATTAATACTAATATTTTTAGCATTATTTTTGTCGTTCTATTTGATCAAACAATGACCGCTGCGTCCGACAGAAAAGAACTCATCAGCCGGTTGCAAAAGAACATTTTGCAATGGGAAGGCTATAAGCCGCCGCCTGCCGGCACACACGAAGTGGTGGGCCTGGGCCCGGTAGAAGCCGCTTTTCCGAATGGCATTTTTCCTTTGGGTACAGTGCATGAACTGGTATGCGCCAATACAGAGCAGGCTGCCTGCTGCGGTGGTTTTATAACCGGGATACTTTCCGTGCTGATGCAAAATGGCGGGGTCTGCTTATGGATCGGGCTTTCGGGAGACCTGTATCCGCCAGCCTTAAAGGCTTTTGGTGTGGAGCCCGACCGGGTAATATTCATTAATCTTTCGAAAGATAAAGAGGTGTTGTGGGTAATTGAGGAAGCGCTGAAATGTACAGGGCTCACGGCTGTAGTAGGCGAAGTGCGGGAGATGGATTTTAAACAATCGCGTCGTTTGCAACTGGCCGTGGAGCAGAGCCATGTAACCGGCTTCATCATGCGTAATCAATCAAATAAGACAGGTTCAACAGCCTGTGCCGCACGATGGCAAATAAAACCCTTACCGGGTGAACCGGCAGACGGATTGCCGGGGCTGAGCTTTCCGCGCTGGGAGGTTGGGTTGCTGCGGGTACGTAATGGCCGACCCGGCAACTGGACCATCGAATGGAATGAAGGTAAGTTCAGGCCGGTGGAAAAACAGGCACCGGAACAACAAGAATTAATAGTGAAAAAATTAATGGTGGGCTGAGTGATGCAAAAGCGTTTTATGGTTATATGGTTTCGTCACCTGACGACAGACTGGCTGACCCTCCGTCAGCCGGGGCTCAAACAGGTACCCTTTGTTTTCGCAGCCCCTGAACACAATCGTATCATCATTACAGCGGCAAACCCTGTGGCGAAAGCGCAGGGTATTTATCGTGGCATGGCAACGGCAGACGCTAAAGCAATTACAACTGACCTGCAGGTACTGAATCATATACCGGGCAAAGAAGTGAAGCTTTTACACCGGTTAGGCCTGTGGTGTATCCGTTATACCCCCGTTGTCGCCGTTGATCTGCCCGACGGCCTGATCCTGGATATTTCTGGTTGTGCACATTTATGGGGAGGTGAGCGTGCGTATCTTAAACATATCGTTCATAAATTACACGTAACTGGCTATGATGTCAGGGCAGCCATAGCAGATACTATTGGTGCAGCATGGGCTGTTGCGCACTTTGGGAAAGTAACACCCGTTATTGAAAGCGGTGCACAGGCAGAGGCTCTGATGGGGCTCCCTCCCACTGCACTCCGGCTGGAACCCATTGTGCTGGAAAAGCTGCAAAAATTAGGGTTCGCTACCATTAAAAGTTTTATACAGATCCCGCGTTCGGTATTACGAAGGCGGTTTGGCGAAGGATTTTTATCAAGGCTGGCCCGGGCTTTGGGTCTGGAGGATGAGATCATTACCCCTTTGGTTCAGCCGCTGCCTTATATAGAACGGCTGCCCAGCCTGGAACCGGTTAAAACTGCCGGGGGTATTGAGATCGCCATACAAAAATTATCAGAAGGATTATGCGCCCGGCTAAAGGCCGAAGGAAAGGGTGTTCGCAGGGCCGTGCTGAAATGCTATCGTATCGATGGCAAAATGGTACAAACAAGTATCAGTACCAACCGGGGCTCGCATAGTGTATCCCATCTG
>JAATFW010000040.1 GCA_015654985.1 Sphingobacteriales bacterium
GCTGTAACACCAGCTATCTGATCATTCACATCTTTATTGTCTCTTACGTGACCTCCGCCAAAATCTGTTTCTATGGCTCCCGGAGCAACTGCGTTCGCTGCGATACTGCGTGGGCCTAATTCTTTTGCCAGGTATCTGGTGAGCACTTCAATGGCGCCTTTCATAGAACCATAAGCAGAAGAACCTGGAAAAGAGAAGCGGGCAAGTCCGGATGAAATATTGATAATGCGGCCCCCGTCATTTATGAACGGCAATGCCTTTTGCGTTAAGAAAAATACTCCTTTGTAATGAATATTCAGCACTTCATCAAACTGTTGTTCCGTTGTTTCGGCAAACGGTGCATAGAGTGCAGTTCCTGCATTGTTAATGAGGAAATCAAAATTGGTATTGCCAGTTTGTTCTTTCAGATGTGTTGTCACCTGCTTAAAGAATTCATCAAATAGCTTAACATTGCCGGTGTCGAGCTGAACAGCAAAAGCCTTTTGGCCCAATGACTGAATTTCGGATACTACTTCATCCGCTTTTTGTTTGTTGCTGTTATAGGTAAGCACTACATCAATTCCCTTTTTAGCGATACTGATAGCCATATTTCTTCCCAGGCCGCGGCTGCCACCTGTTACTAAAGCGATTTTACTTTTTGTTTCCATGTTTAATTTTTATTACTAACATTACTAAAACAAAGGACCGCCAAAAAGCGGGTTTGTTGTTTGCGTACATCAATCCATTGTTTGCAAAATTCAAATATACTGTCTTAAGACCGGAATGTCAGCGGAGCTAAAGAAGTCTGCTTTTTAAAAAAATTGGAAAAGTGTGCCACTTCTTCAAACCCTAAACTATAAGCAATTTCAGAGATGTTCCAATCTGTTTGCTTCAGCAGGATCTTTGCCTCCTGTACCATCCGGCCGCTTATAATCTCAGTAGTAGATTTACCTGTGTTTTCTTTCAATACTTTATTGAGATGATTTACATGAATAGCAAGTCTTTCCGCATATTCCTTTGCCGACCGCAACGTGAGCTTTCGGTTGGGTGATTCAATCGGGAACTGCCGTTCCAGCAGCTCGATGAACAGGGAGATAATACGGGCAGAGGCATTTTGGCTGGAATGTAAAGCTGTGGCGGGTTGCAGTTTTTGGCCATAGTGGATAAGTTCCAAAACATAGTTCCGGAGCAGGTCATACTTGTACTCATAATCCGATGCTATTTCTTTCTTCATTTTTCTGAATAGCAGCGCTATTTCTTCCGCTTCCTCATTCACGATCTCAAAAACGGGATAGCCGCCCGATTTGAAAATAGGCAGTTCATCTAAAACTACACCGCTTTTATTTTTTATCAGAAATTCATCAGTAAATACACAAAAGGAACCTGACTGATTTTCATCTTGCGGAATCCAGTGGTAAGGCACTTTAGGTGTGGCAAACAGCAGCGCATTTTCCTTTATATCAATTACCTTATCGGCGTATTCTGCCCTGTTTTTTCCTCTGATGAGGCTGATCTTATAATAAGCCCTGCGGTTGTAGGGCATCACCTGTTTCCGTTTTACTTCTTTTAAGGTGTCGGCAATATCAAATACATTAAAATGCCCTATCTCTTTATTGATGCCGGGTGGTAAAAGGGTATTGATATCCCTGCCTGTAAAGATCGCAGCTTCTTTATAAAAATCCGCGAGCGATTTGCTTTCAATATTCATTCATCAACAAAATAAATTTGCAAAATTCAAAGATAATAAATGTATAACACATCAACCCTATTATAGAATAGATGTTCTTTTTTTAAGCAGCCATTTATGGATCTGGTGCCGGTCATTATGTTTCAGCAGATACTGAAAATTTATCCCGGAAAGTTACGGACTACCAATCCCATCTATTTTTCTTTTCCGGATAAAGTATAATTACCTGCAGGAAGTTCGTATATCCTGTAACCCTTGTCCTCTCCTATGTTTTTTGCCCACAAGGAAGATACTTTTACTGATGAGTCTGCTGCCAACGGAAAATAAACCTTAGCTGTGCAGTTGGGAGGGACAGTTACCTTTAAACTCAGGACACCATTTTTTAGTTGCCACGAACTGTTGATCATGCCGGCCGGAGACTTGAATGACGCTTTGGCCCACGACATCTGCACCTCAGTAAGTGAGGGAGGCCGTATGATAAAACTACGAAACCCGGGATTCTGAGGATCACGACGGATCCCTGCCACCCCGTCTATATACCAGGCCCCGGGATACAAAAAAGAGCTGTGCAACAGTGAATGCCCCGGAAGATCTTTTTCCCACATCTCCCAAAGGCTGGTAGCCCCGTTTGCCTTCATATAGCCCCAACCCGGATAATCTGTCTGCGAGGTCATTGCATAGATCAGATCGTCGCGGTTGATTTCACGTAGTAATTTAAACAAAATCGCTCCTCCTGTAATACCTGCATGAATATGCCCTTTTCTTACCTCCAGGACCTCATTTTCCAGACGTTTCATCA
>JAATFW010000091.1 GCA_015654985.1 Sphingobacteriales bacterium
ATTAATAGTTGCTCAGGTTATCAGGCCGTGGCTTTACATTAAGCCGTTTAAGGCGGGCCTGGAATGCGTCGGGAGTTTCACCCGGACTTGGCCATACATCGCTGGGTGTGTGCTCCCGGGTCATGATGTCGTTAATATGATTTACTATGCCGGGATACTTCGCACTCAAATCAACAGATTGTTTGGGATCATTTGATAAATCATACAGCTCGGTATTGCCTCTGTTTTTGTTGTGTGCAAACCATTTTCCATATCTTACGGCCTGGTTCTGTTCAAATTCCCAATAGAAATATTCATGTTGTTCCTGTTTGCCTGCCTGTAACAGGGTTGGCAGGATTGAAACGCCATCAATTTTCTTTGGCGGGGTTATGCCTGCAACTTCGGCCGCTGTTGGTAAGAAGTCCCAAAATGCCCAGGTGAAATTACTTACCTGACCGGGTTTTATATGCCCGGGCCAGCGGGCCAGGGCCGGAACACGAAAGGCTCCGTCGTAACTGTCGCCTTTTTTACCGCGGGTAGGTGGTTCGGCCTGAAAAAACTGGCTGATGGTTGGGGTGCTGTTATCCTTTATGTATTCCCGGTCGTGGCCTGTTGGGTTTCCGTTGTCACCAGCAAAGAAGATTAAGGTATTGTCATCAAGATTAAGCGTCTTAAGCAGGCTTAGCAGCTTTCCGATTTCCGTATCCATCCTGGTAATCATAGCCGCCCATTGTTTGTACTGGATCGGCCAGTTCTCATTTTTGTAAATTCCGAGGTCGGGCACGATTAGCTGTCCGTGCGGAATGGTATAAGCTAAATACAGGAAGAAAGGCTGATCTTTATTTTTGCGCACAAAATCAAGCGACCTCCCGGCGTATTCGTCAAATGCATATTTAGCCTTTGAAGGGTCAGGAACCCCGAGGGGAAGTACCTTCCCGTCAGAATCATAAGGGTTCGGTTTTGTATAGTTCTCAATTTTATAATGTGTACCATTTTCCGGATAGTATACCCTTGTGGTATTGTGATACAGGAACTGCGGATAATAATTATGCGCCTGCTGCTGGTTTAAATAACCAAAAAACTCGTCAAAGCCCATATTGGTGGGAATGCCGGGCTGATCATGATTGCTAAGCCCCCATTTGCCGAACAACCCTGTTTTATAGCCTGCCTGTTTCAGCAGAGAGGCCACCGTAATATCGCCGGGCTGCAGAGATTCCCGGTACGAGCTATAACTATTGTCGCGCACCCTTGCATGCCCTGGATGAAGCCCCTGCATTAAACATGATCTGGACGGCGCACATACCGCATTGCCGGCATAGGCCTCTGTAAATTTTATCCCTTCACTGGCCAGCCTGTCAATATTGGGGGTCTTTATTTTCTGCTGCCCAAAGGGGCCTGTATCCCCCCAGTTTAAATCGTCGCTCAATATAAAAATAATATTGGGCTTACTTTTTTTTGTGCTTTGTGCGAAAGATGCACCAATAAAAACAAAATAGAAGACGAAGAGAAATAGCTTTGTACGTATCATATACACTTGTTTATAATTTTCATTATTATTATTTATCATTTAGTATAACCGGGGTTTTGTGTCAGGTTGGGGTTTTGTTCCAGGGTGACGGTGGCAATGGGCCATAGATAATCCCTGTCTTTATTAAAAGAACGCCTTTGGATCACTACTCCTTTACTGTTATAGGCCGGTTGGTTCATATCCGTTTCGGCGGTACGCCATCTGCGGATATCATTATAATAAAGACCTTCGCCTGCGAGTTCTATTCTCCTTTCCTGCCGGATCACATCTCTCATTTCCGTTTGTGATAGCCCTTCGGGTATATCCGGCATACCAGCGCGTTTGCGTATCAGGTTTAGTGCGCTGTAAATAGAATCATCGGGGCCGGATGCCTCATTCTGTGCCTCTGCATACATCAGCAACACATCGGCATAGCGTAACAGAATGATGTTCAGGGCGGAGTTATTGATATTCGATGGATAAGTAACGTTATCTTCGTAAGTGGTGTATTTTTTGTACCCAAATCCTGTAGAATAGTATTTACTGTCGGGGATGGTTATTCCTTTGAAAATATAGCCGGTGACAGCAATTGTCTGCAGTAAACGTGGATCGCGGTTATCATAGGGCTTATCCGGATTATAAAAAGGCGATTCAGATGCCGGTAATCCATCTTTCATCAGATAACTGTTTACGAGGCCGGGAAGGGGGGCGATATTCAGTTGTAAATCAATGGTCAGGTTTAATGAATGAACATAATCTGGTGAAGAATATTGAACATCAAAAATAACCTCTGCGTTGTTTTCGTTCGCTTCGGTAAATAAGTGCCTGTAATCAGGAAATAAACTATAGCCCAATGCCATAACCTCTTTAGCCGCCTGGGCGGCTTCAGGCCAGCGGCCTTCGTATAAAAGTACTCTGGCCTTTAATGCCAGGGCAGCTCCCCTGGTGGCCCTGCCGATATCGCTGCCTGAATAAGATTGCGGCAATTTTGAGGCTGCGTTATCGAGGTCGCTCAGAACCTGGTTAAGTACGGCATCCCCCGATGAACGGGGAAGTTTGGCCTGTTCGTCGAAATTGGGTGCATCCAGGATCAGCGGGACGCCCCCATACAGATTCAGTAACTCGGAATAAAACAGCGCCCGTAAAAAAAGCGCTTCTCCTTCTACCCTGTTTTTCTTGTTTGAATCCATATTTACGGCGCCGATATGCGCCAGTAAGTTGTTTACACGGCCAATGCCTTTATAGTCTAAGTTCCATACACTGGAAAACCAGTCGACATTTCCGGCATCATGTGTTCCGGTAGCCAATTGCGTCTGGCCGCTCTGATTATAAGAGTTGGGTGTAACATTGTCTAAAAACAACTTATAATCACTGTACCCCAACAAGGTGGCATAACATCCGTTAATTGCTGAAATTACATTGTTTTCTGTAGTCCAGAAGTTTTCTTCATTATAAGAGTCCGTTTGGCTTGTAGTCAAAAAGTCTTCATCGCAGGAAGAAAATGTGATCATAATAATGATGCTAAAAACAGCTATTCTCAATTTCATTTTATCCGCTTTAATGCTAAAAAATAATATTCATACCGATGGTGAATGTTTTTACAGATGGATATTCGGAAATATCATTCTGCATGATGTTCCTTTCGGGATCGGTAAGTTTGTATTTGGAAAATGTGAGGGGGTTCTGGGCGCTCACAAAGACTTTTGCGCTTTTCAGGTTAGCAGCTTTTGTAAGTTTTTCTGAAATATTATAAGCTAACAGAATATTCTTTAAGCGCAGATAAGAACCATCCTTTAACCAAAATGTAGAATTTTTATAATTAAGCCCGCTTCCTCTTTTCGGCTCGCCTAACCGCGGGTACTTGGCATTCGGATTCTCCGGTGTCCAGCTATTTTCCAGTTCGTCTTTTGTGAGGCCCGCGCCATTAAATAACGGAAATGCCAGGTTATTTTTAGGATAGAGATCAACCCCTTCAACCCCCTGAAACAGGGCAGAAAGATCAAATCCTTTATAACTCAGCCCCAGGTTAAAATTATAGGTATATTTCGGGACAGTTCTTCCGGTAATAATGCGGTCGTCGCTGCCGATCACACCGTCGCCATTCAGATCCTTATATTTAATATCACCGGGGGCAACCGCGCTTCCCTCATTTGCATGGGCCTGAACTTCCTCCTGGGTCTGAAAGAGGCCTTCGGCCACATATAAATAATAAGAATTTACCGGAAAACCTTCTTTAATTGCATACAGACTTCCATCACCGCTGTATTGGACGTCGCCGTTCAGATAATCGACCCTGTTCCTGAGCAGCGCAATTCCGGCCCCAACATTATACTTTATCTCTCCGACTGTTTTTGTGT
Organism: Sphingobacteriales bacterium; assembly: GCA_015654985.1. Lineage (GTDB taxonomy): Bacteria > Bacteroidota > Bacteroidia > Sphingobacteriales > Sphingobacteriaceae > Arcticibacter. Next base: position 3,844 of record JAATFW010000091.1, read on the forward strand.
GGGTAAGCGATATTTCAAGCCCCCTGTTAGACATAGTGTATAAATTGGTAACGGGCCCGTTTAAATCGCCAACCTGGGCAGGCACATTAATGCGGGCAAGGATGTCTGATGTCTTTTTATCATAAAAATCGGCAATAACACCCAGTTCTCCGTTCCATAGGGTCAGGTCCAGTCCAAGGTTCCTGATAGCCGTAGACTCCCAGGAAATGCCAGGGTCTGACAGGGAGGTTACTGCGGCCCCGGATACCACCGAATTATGAAAACTGTATCCCTGACTAATATCCACCGAATTCAGATAACTGTATAAAGGCACATTCTGGTTGCCCAGCTTTCCCCAGGAGGCTCTTAACTTCAGATCGCTTATTGCAGTTATATCTTTAAGGAAAGGTTCGCTGCTGATTCTCCATGCTCCGGCTACAGATGGAAAAAAGCCCCACCTGTTACCATTGGCAAAACGTGAAGAGCCATCGTACCTGAAATTAAATTCCAGGAGATATTTATCCAAATAGTTGTAACCGGCACGCCCGAAATAAGACATCAGTGTTGACTTTGACGAAGTACCACTGACATCCTTATTAGTTGTACCTGCATTCAGTTCTGTTAATTCATTGCCCAGAAATCCTTCTATATAAGCACCAAAATCGCTGTTCGAAAAAGATTCACGGCTGAACCCCAGGAGCAGGTTAACATGATGATCTTCTCCTATGGAATGGTTCCACCCGAGGGTCTGGAAAAAACTTGTATTTAAGTTGTTATAATCATGACGGGAGGCACTTCTGACAGAAGGGTCATCGTATCTTAAGACACTGCTTACCGAATCGGTATTGAGCGGGCTGTAAAGATTTATTTCGGGTACAAATTTGGCTATGAAAGCATCGTATTTAGTAACAGCAGCATTGATCTTATAAACGATATCGAAAGGAAACTTGTATTCGGCAAATGCATTTACCAATGCACGCTGCGATTTCGTATCAAGCCCTCCTTCGCGGGCTTTGGCGTACGGATTCCTGAATACGTTATGCCCGGGGACCAGGAATCTCTGGTCGGCATAATTGCCATTCTGAAATACTGCTGCCTGATTTGGCAGGGCACGGGAAATATTGCCTATTAAGGTTCCGGCGCCTTCGGCAGGCTCATGAGTGTCCCGGTAGGAGCCCGAGAAATTAAGCCCGGCTTTAAAGCGTTTTGAAAAATTAAAATTCAGGTTCGAACTTACAGAATATTTTTTTGTATTTGTTTCTGCTAAAACACCTTCCTGATCCAGATATCCTAATGAAACAGAATAGGTTACTTTCTCGTTTCCTCCCGAGGCCCTCACATTATGTTCGTTCATGGGTGCTGTTCTGAACATAAGATCGTACCAGTTGGTATTTGGGTAAAGATCCGGATCTGTACCAGATCTATAAGCTTCAATATCCTGGTTAGTGAATACTGCCGGCTGATTTTCGTTTTTTGAAGCCAGATTTCTTGCATTCATATAATCTACCGAACTGGTTACAACATCAGGCAGGTAAGTCGCCTGTTGCCATCCTGTATAGCCATTGTATTCTATCTGATTGCGGCCCTGCTTCCCGGTTTTGGTCGTCACCAGCACCACACCATTGGCAGCCCTGCTGCCATATATGGATGCTGAGGCTGCGTCTTTCAACACGGAAACAGATTCTATATCGGAGGGATTCACATCTTTCAGATCGTATTCAATACCATTGACCAATACCAGAGGCGAATTATCATTTAACGTTCCTACGCCTCTGATCTGGATAGTCGCCGCGTCTTTGCCAGGTTGCCCGCCAGCCTGATTTACATACAATCCTGTTACCCCCTGAAGCGCCTGAGAAGCATTTGTAAGCGGGCGATTAGCAAGAAACGCTGAATTTATGGATGTGACGGAGCCTGTCAGATTTCTTCTGCTCTGGGTACCGTATGCCACCACCACAACTTCATTTAAACCATTTACCAGTGTAGCAAGCACGACATTGACAACTCCATCTTTTGGTACCGGCAATTCCACTGGTTTATATCCCACACTCGTAAAGGAAAGTTGTGTCTCTTTAGTATAGGCATAGCGAAGACGATAGTTCCCATTAAGATCCGTCATGGTAACGATGCCGGTATTTCTTACTTTCACACTTACACCTGCAATCGGATTACCGTCTTCCCCGGTTACATGCCCGGTTATTTCGTTTTGTTGGGTACCCGCGGACTTTGCTGTGCCGGTGCCTGAATTGCTATCATCCGTCTTCCTTATAATGATATTGGAACCGAACTGCTTATATTCAAGGCCTCTCTCTGCAAGGACGCTTTCTAACAGGTCTTTTAACCTGTTATTTCTCTTTTTTATACGTACCGGCCGCTCCCTGTTAATATCAGTATCATTATAAATAAGTTTACAGGCTGTTTGCTTTTCTATCTGATTAAATAATTCCTTCAATGAAAACTCATTGGTAGTAAGAGTGATATTAACGTTATCTAATGTTTGGCCCTGTACTTCGGTGGCCGGTAAAACAGATGCGGAAAGAAATAGTATCATTATTGCCAAAAATGAAATCCGCGCAATAAAATGATATTTTGTAAGACTGTTTTTCGGGAATTTATTTGCTGATGAGTGAAGTTCGGGTAAATACACCTCCCCCTTCGCACTCGTATTAAAATGCATATATTTGAAATGGGTTAATTAGTACATAATTATTCCTTACAACCGCTTTTCCAACTGAGGTCCAATTCATGCCTGGAAAAGCGGTTTTTCTATTGTCTTTTCTGGTATTCCTGTATTATGGAGGAAAAATATTTAATAAAATCATCTCTATAGAGTTAGTAGTTTTTAATTTATATTTTTTTACCGGTTGCCCTTGCCGGAGAACGTTATCATTGCCGCGTCCGGGGAGTATTTATATTCAATACGGTTGACTGAACATAACATCATCAGCACATCATTAAGCTTTACCGTGTTGCCGAATGAAGCTGAATATACAAAGTCGCGTAACTTCGGACCGGCAAAGTTGATCTTTACGTTATACCGGCGTTCCAGTATGCTGGCAATGTCTTCAAGCCGCATGGCATTGAATCTGAGTTCTCCTGTTCTCCAGGCAAGGATGCTTTGCAAATCTGCCCCGCCTGTTACTGTCTTACCCGAAGAAGTACTGTAAGAAAGCTGCTGTCCGGGTTTGAGAGTTACCCATGATATCTTACCATCGCTTACTGCTACTTTTCCACGCTCTACAGCCACGTCCATCCGATCATCAGAGGCATAGGCCTTGACATTAAAAGAAGTACCCAACACCCTTGTTTTCAGTTTACCCGATTGAACCCGGAATGGCTTGCCTGCGTGGTGTGCTACATTAAAATATGCTTCACCATTTAGTTCTACGCTACGTTCATTATTAAAATGATCCGGATATTTCATGGTACTTCCTGCATTAAGCCAGACATGTGTACTGTCTGGTAAATACAAGTCTCTGATACTGCCCGCCGGGTTACTAACAAAAATATAACGACCGGATTTAGGGTAGTATGATCTGAACAACTGAAAGCAAAGGATTCCCATAATAACTAATACGCCTGCAAATGAAGCGGCTATATGCCACGTTCGTCTCCGGGAGGCAATTGCACGGCCCTTCATATAGTGGTCTACCGCGGGGATTCTCTGCCGGATTTTCTCCATCATACGCATTCCAGGCAAGTCAGACTCTTTCCCCTCACGGGTCTCAGCATCCATGATAAATTCATCAAAATTTGATTCGTACCACCTTTGCAGGGCGCGTTTTTCAGCTTCTGTGGCCCCGCCACTTAAATAGCGCTCTACAAGCGCACGAAGTTCCGCCGTGTTCATCATTCCTTGTTACCTATGCTAGTACCATAAACTGGCTGGAACCCTTGCCCGGCATAAAAAAATTTGTAAAGGGTGGTTCATATCAATAGAATACATTCATAATTACCGCTCAAAAAAATTGGTTATATATCATCATGGCAATGATAAATGACTTTAGTGAAATACGGATCACCTTTAGTGCTTTGGTGAGATGTCCCTCTACCGTTTTCTCCGTAATTTTCAGCTTCCCTGCTATCTCGCTGGTGGTCAATCCCTCTATCCGGCTTTTTATAAATACACGGCGGCATTTTTCGGGCAAATTATCTACCACCCGCCCGATAAACTCCTCCAAAAATCTTGCTTCCAGCATCACTTCATCATCCTGGATTTTTGCCTGAAAGTAGTGTAAACCGATAATTTCTGTACGGCGTTTCTCTCTTAAAATATGCTTAAATACAGCAAATTTTACAGCTTTGGCCAAATAAGCCGGTATATTCTGGATGATTTCCTGGTGTCTTCTCTCCCACAATCCTAAAAATACGTCCTGAACCACTTCCTCTGCTATTGCTCTATCACGCAACTGGGCTGCAGCTATATTCAAAAGCCAGGGCCAGTACCGATCATATAACAGGCTGAAAGCCTTTGCAGAACCATTCTTGAGCTGCCGGGCCAGTTGTTGATCTGTTTCATCAGTACTAAACATGTTAAAATCTTTTATGTATACTCCGGGATTAAAGCCGGTGCTCACCTACATGAAAACTGCATTTGTAAATTAGGGCCGTTGATCCAGGATGCTTATGAAAAGCCGGGATACATACGCCTTAGAAGAAAATTTATGAATAATAGTTAGTGCCGGCACTAACAACAGCAGCCGGACATTCGAATAAAAGACGTCCGCAAGTTCAGGCACTGGAACCACGTAACATTGATAAATCTATTATCAGACCGCTGATTTTCCATATATTACTATTCTATCATTAATTCATGCAAACATAGAATTAAATATTAAGTCTATAAAATAAGTAGAGAATATTTTTAAAGTTTTTAATGCGCACGGGGAAGGCATTGACACACAAGACCTCTTAAGCCGGCTTAAGTAATACGCTTAAGAAAAACCCGCAAGTGAGATGGAAAAATCTGCCATCATTGAAAAAAGCATCAGTAATAGCCTTCACTTTTGTATCAATCCTGAAATCACGTTAATGATCAATGCTACAATTACTGTATTAAAGACAAAGGAGATCACACTGTGCATCCAGGCTAAACGCCTTATTCTTCTGGAGCTTATTTCTACATCCGAAACCTGAAAGGTCATGCCGATAATAAAAGAGAAATAGGTAAAATCAAGATAGTCGGGCTCTGGCTCTTTAGGGAACTCCAGGCCTCCTTTAATTCTTGCTGTTGCTGATTCTTTATGGGAGATGCTGTAATATAAATGAGCATACCGGAAGGTAAAAATAGTATGCACCAGCCACCAGGAACCGAATACAGATGCAATAGACAGGAGAATATGTTTCGTTTGATCTCCGCCGGCAAGGTTCCTGGCGGATTTAAGCAAAAGAATTACTGCAAACAGGCTGACAACAGCCGCCAGCACAACAAATATGAAGATCAGCGATCTGCTGGAATCCTGTATTTTGGCATTTTGCCTGACTTCTATTGGATGACAGGTCAGAATAGTGATCCAGCAGAACAATAAGTTCGTTGCAGCATAAGCCAGCCAGGTGATCATCCAGCGTTCCGGAAGTAAAAATACTTTGGATGTAAAGAAAAATGCAGCTACAGCAGCAGCAAGTGAAAGGTACAGACGGTGATGGCTGTCCATACGATTGATCCATCGGAAAAGAAACAGGTTGGTCATGTTGCACAATATTAACATTTATTAATTGCTTTTTATTGCACCGGTAACATATCTCATGAACCGCATATAGAATACCCCGGGGGACATTGCTCTGCCTGCATTGGGTAGAGGGATGAAGAAAATGACTGGTTTGTTAAATTGCCAAAGATGGGAACCAAAAAAGATTTATTGATAGATCTTTAATTCCGGCTCTGCTGCAAAACTTTACCGTTCAGTAATGCAGCAAAGCCGGTGATATTTACGGGTGCTACACAAACTCAAGCCAGGAGCTGTTCTCAGTATATTCTTCTATTACCTGAATGGTATTATCGAAGTGGAATGAACTGATCAGGGCAGAAAGTTCCTGTTTAACCAGAATAATACAATTGTCAACCAGATCTTTTCTGAAACCCTTTGCTCCAAGATCAAGTACATAACTAACGCAAACTATTCTTCCCAGAATTTTACCTAAATCAACCAGCTTACGCTGAGAGATAACCGTGTTGATTACAAAGTTCAGCTCCTTTTTAAAGTGCAGACAGGCTTCTGAAGTGAGTTTGAAATCTTTCAGGAAATCAAACAGGTTCAACTGCTTTTCTTTTTTCATCTGACGGGTAATTATATCGGCAATTTGGGCGTAAAGCATTTCATTTGAGCCTTCAAAGATCTGGAAAGGGCGGCTGTCCATAATCCCACGGCCACCAATATGGCTGATCCGGTAGCCATTAGCCCCCGAAAGCTGAACAAGGATCTGTGCCGACTCCTGCATCAGGTCGGTTACTACCGCTTTCATGCTGTTGGCTTCCAGTCCCCGGGTGGCTAAATTATGATCAATTCCGCTGATCTCACTGCTTTTAGCACACATGGCCGAACAAATGGTATAGGCCGACTGGATCCTTGAGATCTGGAACTGGATCTGATCCATTGCCATTAAATTACCGGCCCCTACCATCCGGCCGGTACAATGCTTAACAGCCTCATCAAGCATCCGTCTTATAAATCCCATTCCCATTCCCGGGAACTGCATCCTGCTGCGGTGCAGAATATCAAGCATCATTTTGATCCCTGTAGATTCAGGCTCCAGTTTAAAGTCATGGGGAACTTCAAGATCTAATTTATTCAATCCATATGGAATCATATAAAGCCCCAAATTGTCATAATACTCCTCTACCACTACCTTCTGACCCTCCCTGGTATTATCACTTATAAAGAAATCGATATCCCTGCTTAATTCGCCATTACCAAGATCTTTTCTGCAGGCAATGAGCCAGTAGTCTGCCATTCCGGTAAGTCCCTGCCAGTGTTTGGTACCACTGATCTTATACCCATTTTGAGATTCTTTATGGACAGTTTTCATGTTTAAAGCGTCGCTGCCATAATCTGGCTCTGTGATCATTAACCCTCCCATATTCTGTTTCTTCAGAAAGCGGTCGAAGATCTCTTTTTTTACACTTTCATTGGCATATTTTGAAACAGGCTCCAAAAACAGGGCGATATTGATCCCGAATATCAGTGAAAGAGGGAGCGACTCATAAGAGGCTGCAGCGAGAAGTCCCAAACATTCTTTAACGATACTTCCACGTCCTCCGTATTGCTCAGGAATGGCAACAGAGAGAGGGACTTTAGACATAATTTCAGCCTTCAGACCGACAGGCAGACCTCTCTGCAGGCTTAACTGGTTAATGTCTTCTTTCTCATGAAACACATGCCTGAGTGTTTCTTCGAAGTCTTTAATAAATTCTGTAAAGGCGATATTAGTAATTGTCATATATATAGAGCATTGATACTTTCATGTATTATGCACACCTGTCCTTAACCACTTTCTTCAAAAGAAGAAACAATTGAAAACGGAAAAGGTTAAGAGCGCTTTTTATTTAGTTTTTTATAAACATAAACAAAATAATGAAACAGACAGATAAGTAAAAAAAAATGTCGTCTTTCACCCGGCTAAGTATCGATAGTTCACAGACTAAAGTTAAGCTTTCCGGCAATTTCATAATCTTGCATCTACCAAACACCTGTCCAGAAAGGCTTTGGTATCGAAGATCACTCCATTATTCTGTTTAACTTTCAGGAAGTCGAAACTCAGGAACTCATTATGAGCTACGGCAACAATGATTGCATCATAAACAACAGACTCATCCAGCTTACTCATTATTTGAATACCATATTCATGTTCAACTTCCTTAGGATCGGCCCATGGATCATAAATATCTACCAGCAGACCAAATTGCTTCAGTTCATGGTAGATATCTATCACACGGGTATTCCTGACGTCGGGGCAGTTCTCTTTAAAAGTAAAACCCATAATGAGAGCCCTGGATCCTTTAATTTTATGATCCTTTTCGATCATCAGTTTAACTACTTTATCTGCTACAAAAGCACCCATCGCATCATTGACCCTGCGGCCTGAAAGAATTACCTGAGGGTGATAGCCCAGGGACTGTGCCTTATACGCTAAATAATAAGGATCTACCCCGATACAATGCCCGCCCACCAGTCCGGGTTTGTATTTAAGAAAATTCCATTTTGTTCCGGCAGCCTCAATAACATCATTGGTATCTATGCCAATGCGGTCGAAGATTAAAGAAAGTTCGTTCACAAAAGATATATTTACATCTCTCTGTGCATTCTCAATAGCTTTTGATGCTTCGGCAACCTTAATACTTGGAGCTTTATGTGTTCCGGCTTCAATAATAGAACGATACAGGTCATCCACCCGCGATGCTATAGCCGGAGTTGAACCACTGGTTACTTTTCTGATTTTCGTCAATGTATTGATCTTATCCCCCGGGTTGATCCGTTCAGGAGAATATCCTGCAAAGAAATCTTCATTAAATTTTAGCCCTGATACCTTTTCAAGTACAGGAACGCAATCTTCCTCTGTGCAACCAGGGTATACTGTAGATTCATAAATTACTAAATCCCCCGGTTTTAGTATTGATCCCAACATTTCTGAAGCCTTAATAAGAGGCGTCAGGTTCGGGGCCTTAAACTCGTCAATGGGCGTTGGCACTGTTACTATAAAAGTGTTGTAATTGAGTAAGGCAGCCTGGTCTGAAGAGAAATAAAGACCTGTTTTTTCTATTCTGTCTTCCCTTTTTAATGCAATCACTTTTTTGAGATCACTGATATTTGCTTCCCGGGTACGATCGCGACCTTCTCCCAGTTCCAGCACCCTTTCCCTATTGATATCAAAACCTAATACATCATATTTTTTTCCAAACTCAATAGCAAGGGGAAGGCCAACATAACCGAGGCCAATAACAGCAATTCTGGCATTCTCAACAATAGTATTTTGATTGCTCATTCTAATGGTAAAAATTAAAAAAAAGGTAAAACCGGCAATATGATTTTGGCAGGCACCTTAATTGATATTACGGCTCTAATATAGGTAAAGGTATATGAAAATAAATCATTAATGATAAAGGAGAAAAGGCAACAGGGCGTTATTCTTCTTCTTCAGGATCAGGCCATGCCTGCTCCAGTTCATTGTATATCCATGCATAAGTAACTGTAATGATTAATATTAATATGTTCATTCCACAGGTTCGTTTATTGGTTATTCTTATATTATAAACAGTAGTTGGATCGATAAAGCAAAAGTTGCGCCAGAATAAATTGCAGGTGTAAGTTCTGAGCCATATGTTACAGAGCACAACTGCAGACAGGAGGAGCTGCAGGTATTAACAGATACCAGAGCGACGCTGTTTTCTGACCTCTAAAAAGACAGGGTATTGCTGATCATATGGGCATTATACTGCTGAATAAAGGCTTTTATATGATTTTCCATTTGTATTTGCATAGGTTTACCTGTATTAATAAGATTATGGGTTAAAAAAAGATCGTTCCGGTAATTATATAGTTCCACAGACTTCTTTCCATCAAATCTGAGAATATAGTCGCCCATAATAATCTGGAAAAGACCATCTATAAAATGTACTACAAAATGGTCATTTGAATAATTGATCATATCACTGCCAAAAGCAAAATAGGGCTTCTTGTAGTGGAGGTAATTTAGTACAGAGGGCATAATATCGGCCTGTTGTACAGGTTTGTTTTCGCGCCCTTTCAGCTTACCCGACGGATCGAAGATAAGGATAGGAACCGCATAGGCTCCCATAGTTGTTTTATATTCATCGTGCCAGGCAACGGACGAATGATCGGCAGTAAGAATAAACAAAGTATTCTTATACCATGGCATTCCTGACACGGTTTTAAAAAACTGACGGAGAGAGTAGTCGGTATAACCAATACCCTTATGTACCGGCAGAGTCCCCTCCGGAAATTTACCTTCGTACTTCCCTGGAATCTTAAAGGGATGATGTGATGAAACGGAAAACAGGGCGCTGAAAAAAGGCTGTTTGAACTGGTTAAGATTACGGGCCCAGAACTGCATGAACGGTTCATCCCATATACCCCACATACCATCAAAATCGTCGTCATTATTATATTCAGTTTTGCCGTAATAATTTCTTATCCCAGCCATTTTCACAAAAGAGCTGAAGCCCATAGAACCATCGGGAGCACCGTGAAAAAATGAGGTATGATACCCTTCTGTGGACAAAAGACTGCCAAAACTATTGATAGTGTTACCTGAATAATTGGATAAAACAAAAGGCTCCTGAATGCCGGGGATGCTGGCCAAAACCGAAGGAAGCCCTTCTATGGATTTCCGGCCGTTGGCATAGGCATTGGTAAAGGCCAGGCTCTGCCCCATAAGGGAGTCGAGAAAAGGAGTATAGCCTTTATATTTTCCATTATCTAAATTATGATTAAAACCTCCCAGGTATTCCCGGCTGAAGCTTTCGAGAATGATTACTACAATGTTTTTACGAACGAACGGAATATTACTGATATCGGGCTTCCTTTGGGGATTATAAAGAGTATTTAACTGCACTTCTGAAAAAAAATGTTCTTTCTTGAGCAGCTTGGTTTTAATAGTCCGGAGCAGGGAAAAAGGTGTATTTAATACGATATTTACCTCCGATGGCTTTTCGGCAAATTCACCTGCATTGCTTAATGTTATAGGCCTGGTACTATGCCTGAAACCGCCTCTGACCCCTGCTATAAACAGGATGGTTATAATAGCAATCATTACAACAGAATTCAGGTAATAAACAACGTTATTCTTAAAGAAAACTTTATGCATCCCTATCTTCCTGGAAAAGAAGATCAGTAAGGAGATCAGTATCATCAGGA
>JAATFW010000312.1 GCA_015654985.1 Sphingobacteriales bacterium
CATGGCCTACTTATCCGATGGTACTTAAAACCAGTTCTTCTCACGAAGAAGGTTGCGAACGTTTCTGGGGTATTAATACAAAGGAATTTGTAAGCGATGCAGAAGGGAATCTTAAAGGTGTACGTGTAGTAGATGTAGAGTGGGAAACCGATGTTTTTGGCCGTCCCCTTAAATTTAAGGAAGTGGAAGGATCAGAGCGGGAATTACCCTGTCAGCTTGTGTTCCTTGCCATGGGATTTCTGCATCCTCAAAAGGAAGGGCTTATTGAACAATTGGGCGTTTCTCTGGACGCACGGGGAAATGTAAAAGCAACAGAGGGAGCTTACCAGACGGATGTTCATAAGGTTTTTGCTGCCGGTGACATGCGCAGAGGGCAGTCACTTGTAGTGTGGGCGATCTCCGAAGGGCGTGAAGCTGCCCGCAGGGTAGATCAGTTCCTGAGCGGATATACTTCTCTTGAAAGTAAAGATGCCGAAAGCATGTATGCTTATTAGGTACTGAAACAACTCTTGCCTTTATCATAAAAAATCCTGCTCTTTCAGCAGGATTTTTTATGATCTTTTTTAAAGATCTTCAGCCGTTATTGCGATAGCTCAAACTTAATTTTGCAAGGAAATCCCAGAGCACGATCCCGGCAGATATAACAATGTTAAATGAATGTTTTGTGCCGAACTGGGGTATTTCAATACATGCGTCGATCAAATCCATGGCTTCATCAGAAACGCCATTCACTTCGTTCCCGAAGATAAGGGCATATTTCGTATTATCTGAAGGCTGAAAATTATTCAGCATGGTGCTTTTTTTAGCCTGCTCAACAGCAATGATCTGATATCTCTCTGTCTTTAATAAACGGATTGCTTCTGTAATTTCGGGGAAATACTTCCAGTCAACGGATTGTGTTGCACCCAAAGCTGTTTTTTCTATTTCCCGATGTGGTGGCTGCCCTGTAATGCCGCATAAAAAGACCTGTTCAACAGCAAACCCATCTGAGGTACGGAAAATTGATCCGACATTATGCATGCTTCTGACATTATCGAGGATTACAGTAACAGGAAGTTTTTCCTGCTTTTTAAATTCCTCTACACCAGGCCTGTTTAATTCATCCAGCTTAAGCTTGCGCCTGTCTTCTTTGTGAGAAACATCCATCGTGCCGGCTTCTACAGTTCTACTACGCCTGTTCCAATTTCAGAACTATAAACAGAAGGGGCGTATCCTATTTTAGAGGTATAATAATCAATGATCTTTGTGCTGAAATCATCAAAGCTGGCTTTTTTTACCAAAGCAATCGCACAACCACCGAAACCTGCGCCTGTCATACGTGCACCTGTAACTGCAGGATATTGTTTGCAGAAGTCTACAATAGTATCAAGTTCCTGTCCGGACACTTCATAAAGATGCTGCAGAGAATCATGCGATGCAAACATCAGCTTCCCGAAATCGGCGAGCCTGTTCTGATCCAGCGCTTCGGCTGCTTTCAATACACGGTCGTTTTCTTCCACTACATGCTTTGCCCGTTTTAAAACGGTGGGATCTTCAATAAGTGATTGGTGTTTTTCGAATGTATCAGTTTGAATATCACAAAGATATTCAATATTAAGTTCTTTCTGCAGTGCTTTTAATGCTGTCTGGCATTCACCTACGCGTTCGTTGTATTTTGATTCTGTAAGTTTTCGTGGTTTGTTGGTATTGATAATTGCCAGAAAATGATCGCCAAGGTTACATTCAACAGCCTGGTAGTCGAGGGTGTTGCAATTTAGTTTGAGCGCTTTATTTTTTTCTCCAAATGCAACAGCAAACTGGTCCATAATCCCCGAATTAACTCCTATAAATTCATTCTCTACTTTCTTAGAAAGCTTAACCAGGTCGAGTTTTGAAAAACCTGAATTAAATAGTTCATTCAGGGCAAATGCAGTGACTACCTCAATAGATGCGGATGAAGAAAGGCTTGATCCGATCGGGAGATTTCCATAATAGAACAGATCGAGCCCGGTTACTCCTTTACCCTGCTTCAGAAAATTATGAATTACACCTAATGGGTAGTTATACCATTCCGTGCCGGTTTTCTCATAGCTTCCCTGAAGCGGAATTTCAAGGGTTTCCTCAAAATTGCTGCTTCTGAAACGAAATACGCCTGCCTTATTAGGTGCAGTCAGGAGGTATGTTCCCATGGTTATCGCACATGGCATTACAAGTCCGCCGTTATAATCAATATGCTCGCCGATCAGATTCACACGTCCCGGTGCAAAAAAAACATTCCTGTTTGGCTGGCCAAAAATCTCTGAAAATTGTTGTTTTAGGTTATCTAACATAGTCGTATTGTGGATTGGCCAAATGTACAAATTTAGCTTTCAGAATCAAGAAGCAGATGTGTGTTTTTAAGGATGATTATATCTCCCTGTTCCAGTCCCGGTCTGAAGAGGCCCTTACGATCAGCAGCGGATCCAATACGATCTTTTCAGGCTTCTCTTCCTGATATGGCCCTGTCTTCTTAAGTTTCAGGAAAAGCTTGGCAACTTCTTTTCCCATTACTATGGTTTGCTGATCTATGGTAGACAACTGTGGTGAAACAAGGCTTCCAAACGCTTCATTGGCAAATCCTATAACGGCTACCTCCTGCGGAATTTTAATCCTGTATTCCTGTAATTGCTGAAGTACCCCCATTGCCGTATAATCTTC
>JAATFW010000316.1 GCA_015654985.1 Sphingobacteriales bacterium
GTGTTTCTTTTATTGGCTTTGCCATGATTATTTGTGATTAAATAATACAAATATAATGTTTTGTTGGATTTAATTCAAAATCACCTTCCAGTTATCGTCCGGAAACCAGTTAAAGATAGCCCATTTCAAAAACTTCAGATTAAGACATCATTGTGCTCATGCCCATTCGTCCCAGCCTGAAAGTGATTGGGTGCATAGAAGCGTTCAAGATTGGTAACATATCTTTTATCTTGATAACAACGACGGTGTTCTGTTGTTGAACGTATACCCCAGTCCCAGCATGAGATAGTTTGGTTCATTAAAGTTTTTTAGGTTATATCCGATGTGAAGGAACGAGCTCCTGCTGGTTTTGATCTTTAAGACCACAGCCTCATACGTGCCCCGGAAATCTCCTCCCTTATGCGCCACGTTGCTCCCAATTCCTATGCCGATGGTGAAAATGGGCATCATATAATCCGCCCTTGCAGAAAATCCCAACGCCACCTGCCGTTCCCAGCTAGGTTTGAAAAAATCCTGTTGTGTGCCTATGATATAATCTTTTGTATAAACGTTTGCGCTCCCGTCGTATATGGCATCCAATGAAAGGCCAGTCCGAAACCTGTATCCCCAATTGTACATAGGCGCAAAATAGGCTCCAATAACAGGATATTTAAGGGGGGAGGCCACCTGTGCACCAAAGAAATCAACCCCCTTTCTCCTCCAGGCTCCAAAAACGACCGCATCGTAACTGATATGCCGGGGAAACTTAGGTATTGTACTATTGTCCGTCTTTTGGTTTTTCGGATCAGCTTTAGAAACGTCATAAATCAGGCCTATTTTAAGCCCCGAAGCATTCACCCCGGCATTGGGAAACTCAGTATTACCGTTTGAAAAGTGGGAAAAGTCGATTCCGCTGGTCATAGCTATTCTTCGCGCAAGCTGCCACTTAAAATAAAGGCCAAGATTTATATAAGCGTTAACCCCTGATCCAACAACCACGTTATTGGGATTGGTTTGCGGATCATAGGGCTTCCATCCCCACGAAAGTCCAAAATTCCATTCATAATCCAGGGAAAAACGTGAACTTATTCTTGATATTGCAGAACTTTGGAACAGGTAGATCGCGATAGGAGAACCCAACTCCGCGCTATGTCCAAAATCATAGCAGGCCAGGCCGATACCCTGATGGGTATTTGGAAAGGCGTAGCTTCCCAGTGTGCCCTCAGGCAGAGCGAAAGAGTATTTTAAGTGTCCCGATTGAGATTGCGTGACGGATAAACCGCTGATGTTGGCCTGCTTATAAAAAGGGGCAGAAGGGATCACCCGGGCAGGCCTGAATTCCATACCGATTTGGTGGGTAAATCCCATGGGCTTTTCTCGCAGTGCTATTGTGTCTGTTTCGTTACTGTAATAGATTTTATCATGGTACACAGCTTTCGAAGAAAGGGGTAATAACAAGCAGGTCAGCAGGAAATATATAAGCACGGGGGAGGTCTTTTTTACAGACACTCTGCAGCGGTTCTGAGCGTAACTAAAAAACATGAATAAATAATTTCCTGAAGTCCCTTTTTCGCGCAAATTAGCTTATTTTTCCAGAATGCGGGTAACGGTATATACTTTCCCGTGATTTCATCAAGCCAGTCTCATTGCCTGGGTATCTCAATTACTTCTCCGGAAACGTCTCTTTGTAGATGATTGTTATTGGACTCGTCTGTATAACGTCGCCATAAAAACTATACTGGAGGATGCTTATAACAGGCATACGGGCAAATAACTTTATCCACTTAGAAAAAATAGCGTTCACATGAACCGTCATGCTTTTCAAAGATCACACTGTGAACGAAGCCTTAAAATCCGCTGACATCCCGCTTCTTCTTCCGCTGCCGGCCAAAGTAATCAATGAGGAAGTAAACAATGAAAAGTGCTGTACTGATAACCGATATCCATAATACCCCCTTGTCGAGATTACCGTTCCCTGCAAACATCGCTATTAGTATCACCAGGGGCAATGTGCCTGCTAACGAAGCGAGTATAAACCGTCCATACCCCATCCTCAACGCCCCGCCAACGAAGTGCATTGCATCATTGGGCAATAACGGTGATGCCCGGATAGCTACAATAACCCCCACACCGTAGTGCCGTACCCATGCTGTTACTTTTTTCTGGCTCTCTTTTCCTATAAGCTTTCTTACAGCAAAAGGCCCCAGTGCGGCTCCCGTAAAATAACCTGCAGTGGCAGCAGCCATCACAGCGGTAATAGCTATCAGTCCACCCAGCCACGGCCCGTAACATAAAACGGCCACGATCATCAGGAGAAAATTCGGAACAAAGAGCAGAAAAGCCTGCAGGATCATGGCAATGATGATGATAACCGGCCCCCACAGGCCAAATTGCCTTACCCACGCCTCCGTTCGCTGTTTATCTTCACTCATCAGCACATGGAACCCTTCATTGATCTCCATCCTGAAAGAAGGGATGAAAAGGTAGCTGCCCACCAGCATCAGGAGTATCCCAACTGATATCCAGAACGGTAACCTGCTTTCTTTATGATCTGTTGTTTGAATTTCTTCAGACATATCTTTTGTAAATACCCATAACAAACAAAAAAGGTAAAGGGTTGCTTTTTATTCAGTGACTGTTGCCGTCAAACGGTTGTTAATCAGTTTGATAATTTTCGCGGAAAAGTCAGTATTCCTGTATGCCTGTTGATCATCCACCCGGTACCGGCAAGCCGGAGAAAAGAGAATAAAGAGAATTTTGCTAAGTTTGCAGATCAAATAACACCTCCGTTAAGAAGATGAGCATTTCTAAAACATATAGTCCGAAAGAAGCAGAAGAAAAATGGTACAGATACTGGCTGGAGAAAAAGTTCTTCCACTCGGAACCTGACGAACGCGAACCGTATACTATTGTGATCCCTCCGCCCAATGTTACGGGGGTCCTTCACATGGGGCATATGCTGAACAATACCATACAGGATGTGCTCATTAGAAAAGCCCGCATGCAGGGGAAAAATGCCTGCTGGGTGCCCGGAACGGATCATGCTTCTATTGCTACAGAAGCAAAAGTGGTTGCCATGCTCAAAGAACGAGGCATTGAGAAGAAAGATATCAGCCGGGAAGATTTCTTAAAGTATGCCTGGGAATGGAAAGAAAAGTACGGCGGTATTATTCTCAAACAGCTTGAAAAACTTGGCGCTTCATGCGACTGGGACCGTACCCGTTTTACCATGGATGAAGCCCTTTCGGAAGCGGTAACCGATACGTTTATATACCTCTATAAAAAAGGATGGATCTACCGCGGGATCCGTATGGTTAACTGGGACCCTAAAGGAAAAACAGCCGTTTCTGATGAAGAAGTGCTCCGAAAGGAAGTAAACCAGAAGCTTTACTATATCAGGTATGAAGTTGAAGGATCCACGTTGCATGGGGGCGACTCCACGCTGCACCTTGAAGGTGAGAATCGTTCTGATGAACAGCACGAACAGTCCAGTAACCTGCAACCCGCAACCCTCAACCTGCAACCCGCAACCCGCAACTTTATTGTTATTGCCACAACCCGGCCCGAAACCATTATGGCCGATACTGCAATTTGTATCAATCCCAACGACGAACGGTATCATTATTTAAAAGGGAAACGGGTGATCGTTCCCCTGATCAACCGCCCGATCCCCGTTATTGAAGACGAATATGTGGAAATGGAATTTGGCACAGGATGTTTAAAGGTTACTCCCGCCCATGATCTGAACGACTATGAACTGGGGCTCAAACATAATCTTCCTGTGATTGATATCCTCAGCGACGACGGTACCCTAAATGAAAAAGCACAGATCCTGGTTGGCGAAGACCGCTTTGCTGCCAGGAAAAAAATAGCGGTTATTCTCGAAGAAGCCGGTTTCCTTGATAAAGTAGAAGACTATAAATCGCAGATCGGTTTCTCGGAACGCACCGACGCTGCTATTGAACCCAGGTTATCCATGCAGTGGTTCTGTAAGATGGAAGAGATGGCAAAACCCGCCCTTGATTATGTTCTGAACGGGGAAATCAAACTCATTCCTGATAAATTCGTAAATACCTACCGCCACTGGATGGAAAACGTTAAGGACTGGTGTATCAGTCGCCAGTTGTGGTGGGGGCAGCAGATTCCCGCCTGGTATAATGAAAAAGGAGAATGGGTAGTTGCAAAAACAAGGGAAGAAGCCGAAGCTGAATTTAAAAGTTCCGGACTTTCATTTCAGGCAATACGGCAGGATGACGATGTGGTAGACACCTGGTTCTCATCCTGGTTGTGGCCCGTTTCTGTTTTCGATCCATCCGTTTGCGGACATCCTGAGAAAGAAGGAAATGCCGACCTGAATTATTACTATCCTACAAACGACCTCGTTACTGCTCCCGAAATTCTCTTTTTCTGGGTTGCCCGGATGGTCATGGCGGGAAATGAATTCCGGGGGCAGGTACCTTTCCGCAACGTTTACCTCACCGGTATCGTGCGGGACAAGCTTGGAAGGAAGATGTCTAAATCACTTGGCAACTCTCCCGACCCCATCGAACTTATTGAAAAATATGGTGCTGATGGTGTAAGGGTTGGAATGCTTCTGTGTTCTCCGGCGGGTAACGACCTCATGTTCGACGAATCATACTGCGAGCAGGGCCGTAATTTTGCCAATAAGATCTGGAATGCGTTCAGGCTTGTTAAAGGGTGGACCGTAACCGAACCTTCTGATGATCTGCAAAAAGAAAACGATGCAGCTATCACCTGGTTTGAAAACCGGTTTAATGAAGCATTATCCGAAATAGAAAATCATTTCAGGCAATACCGGCTTTCCGAAGCTCTGATGGCTATTTATAAGCTGGTGTGGGACGATTTCTGTTCCTGGTATCTTGAAATGATCAAGCCGGGATATCAATTACCCATAGATAAACAGACCTTTGAAGCAACGAAAACCTTTTTTGAAAAGATTCTGAAGCTGCTTCATCCTTTTATGCCATTTCTTACCGAGGAGTTGTGGCATGATGAAATATTAGCTGCCAGGGAAGAAACAGACTGCTGCATAGTAGCTGCTTATCCTGTATCTCAGAAAACGGACGAAATTCTGCTGAAAGAGATGGAGGTTATTAAACAGATCATTTCAGAGATCAGAAATATCCGTAATAGTAAACAGATCTCTCCGAAGGAGCCTTTGCCGCTCGCCATTAAATCCAATTCAGACCTCTCTTACAACAGTTATCTTGGTATTATCAACAAACTCGCCAATATAAGCCAGGTGACTTTCACGGAAGATAAGATAAGCGGAGCCGCTTCTTTTATGGCTGGTAGGGATGAGTTTTATGTAAGTTTAGAGGGGAATATAGATGCTGAAGCTGAACGTGAGCGTATTACAAAGGAAATTCAGTACCTGCATGGCTTTCTGAAAGCCGTAACCGGAAAACTTTCCAACGAACGGTTTGTTCAGAATGCTAAGCCGGAGGTTGTAGAAAACGAACTTAAAAAGAAAGCAGATGCCGAAGCCAAGATCGCTATCCTGGAAGAGAGCCTCGCTGCTTTAAGCTAAAATTAAATCAGGGCCTGGTGTATAAATGTGGTCCAGGTATAAAACAGGTTCCCGGCTTATAATTTAGTGTTATATTAAAGATAAAATAGCTTGTTATACTTTTTAAAAAAAAAGATTTTCAAGCAATTATGTTTACAACTTACAACTTACAACTTACAACTTACAACTTATTATTTTATACAGATTAATCCAACAACAAGTGTCATGCATCTGAAATCGATGACCATTGTTAAAAGCTCAAACTTAAAATCCTTTAGTATGAAATCAGCCCTTTTATCACTTGCCTTACTATTGCTTTTTGCCTGTCAGCCGCCCTCTCCCAAAAAGAAAACGGCAGAAAAACCAGGAGTTGATCCTAAAATCCTTGTTTCGTGTGAAGGAATAGGTGAAATAAAGGTTACCGACACCTATGAAGGCCTTAAGCAAAAGTTCGGGGCAAAGTAGTTAACTGTACATGAGAACAACGTATACGGCAGGTACTCCACAATATGGGAGGGTAAACCAAAACAAATCAATATATATTGGAAAGAGAAAAAAGAACCTTTTAAGCATATCAGTTATATTGAAACTAACGACCCTAATTCTCCTTACATGACAAGCGACAGTCTCCGTGTGGGGCTTTCCATGCCTGATTTGGTAAGACGCAACGGCTTTATGCCTTTAACTTTCAATAACTTTTATGCAAGGGATGAAAGCGGACTTATAACCAGTTTTAACAATGGTGATATTCCAAAGAAAAATCCCTGTTTTGAAGGATTGCTTGAATGGGTGAGCCAGTCGAATATTTATAAAAAAGATTACGATGCCTTTAAGAAAAGGGAGGTGGTGGAGTCTTCCGATCAGATTTTTGACCACATGGAGGTAATGCTGGGCCGTATGCGGGTTTCTGCAAAGAAATAAGGAATCTGATGCCAAAACAATTAAGGCGGAAATTCCATTTTTAAAAGAAAAAGCTATGCGTATTTTTTTCATTCTTTCTGCACTTCTTCTTTTTGCCTGTAATAACCCTTCCGGATCGGGCAATAAACAGGCCGGAAAGGTTTATTCAATTGCCGGGAACCAGGATGGAGGCGAGGAGATTACCTGCTGGGGAATTGGAGAAATAGATCTTGATGATGATATGGCCTCTTTAGAAGAGAAAGTTGGCAGGAAGGGTCTAAGCCAGGATTCTTTGATGAAGGAAGGGGCCTTTGAAGGTTTTGTTACCAAACTTTGGAAAGGCACAGCCAAAGAGATCGTGGTGCACTGGAAAGAAAAAAAAGCACCTTATGCTGTTATCGACTATCTTGAAGTTGTACAGCCCGCCTCTCCTTACCATTTTGCCAACGGTATAAAGATAGGAACAAGCCTCAATGATATTATAAAACTTAACGGAGGTACCGCTGTAAACCTGTATGGTTTTGGATGGGATTACGGCGGCACTTTTATTGATTTTGGCAAAGGAAAGCTTGCCGGAGATATACCTTGTTTTGGCGGGGTTTTCGCCTTGCCGGATAATATTAAAACCGACGATTCCAGGGAAATAACGGGTGATATAAAGATTACTTCATCGCATCCTGCCTTAAAGAATTATGAGGTGAAGCTGGTTGCAATAAGGGTGGTGAATAAGTAGGAAGTAAGTATCAAGTATCAAGTATCAAGTATCAGGTAGCAAGTATCAGGGAGCAGGACAGGATCAGGTAGAAGATGGCTGCTGCCAGTGTGCAGGAGCTGACTGACAATGGCAGACGGCCTGACCGCTTTTATCTATATTCAGGCAGGGATTCAAGGAACTGATAGTTTTTCAGTTCAAAATCAATTTTGCAATAATAGTGCTGAAGCCCGTTGCTGACGGCCAGGAGGGGGATGCGGTGTATGATATTGTACCTTGCTATCTGATCAAATACTTTTTGATTAATGGGTATAGAAGGGGCTTTACATTCAATCAGCAGTACTTTTTCTCCTTTTGAATTAAAAACCACTACATCGGTACGCTTTTGCAGGGAATTTAGTTTTAACCCTCCTTCCAGCCTGATCAGCGACCTGGGATATCCCTTTTCCCTGATGATGAACTGAACAAAGTGTTGCCTCACCCACTCTTCAGGAGTTAATACAAGAAACTTTTTTCTTATCTCATCAAAGATATAAGTGATCTCTGTCTCCTGTTTAATTTTAAAAGGATAAGCAGGAAGGTTCAACTGAACGGGATTAAACATCACAGGGCGAAAGTCGGAAAAAAATATCAATTGGATTATATGTAATGTTTTATAAAAAAACTCATTGTTTCGCAAATAGCGGGGCAGGAAATGAAACGGCCCCGGCCCCCAGGCATTTCGGAGCTGTGCAGGTATGGGTCAGGAGACAGATAAGGGATATGTCCCGGCAGGTCCTGTCATATACCCGGAGTGTACCCGGTTTTTTATTCAAAAAAGCCGGGCACACCCCGGGTATATAACGGATATACTACGGGCACACTCCCTGTCTTTCTCCGGTTTTTCTTCTGCTTTTTCATTGTTCCTCTCCCTTTAAAACGGTCCGGAATACATCCGGGGTGCAGGGCAAATTGCAGTTTCTCCTCATTTACCGGCTTCCGCATTTTCCGGCTGCCGGAAAAACCAGGAAAAAATCGGGTCGCTATATTTTTCTGGCGAAACTCCTGAGCCATTTTTCTATCTTAGCGTCGTAATGACTGCTGCTGCTTTATTGAACGATCTGAAAGCCCGGAAGTTTAAACCGGTTTATCTTTTCCATGGCGAAGAACCCTATTATATAGATCTTTTCAGCGATTATATTGAAGAGAAACTGCTCACTGATGCGGAAAAAGGTTTCAACCAAACAGTATTATACGGGCGGGATACCGATATGGTAACAGTGCTGAATGCTTCAAAACGCTATCCCATGATGAGTGAATTTCAGTTAGTACTGATAAAAGAAGCTCAGGAACTGAAGTGGGGTAAAGATACGGATGATAAAAAAGCGTTTGATCCTCTTCTTGCTTATCTTGAAAAGCCTCTGGCAAGTACTGTTCTTGTGTTTTGCTATAAACACGGAAAGTTCGATAAACGTAAGAAAACTTACAAAGCCATCGAAAAGAACGGTGTGATTTTTGAATCGGCAACTATTTACGACAGCAAAGTGCCGGCCTGGGTAGAGGATTTTGTCAGGGAGAAAGCTTACGGAATAAATCCCAGGGCTGCAGCCCTGATCGCAGAATATCTTGGTAACGATCTTTCTAAAATATCCAATGAGCTTGAAAAGCTGATGCTGAATGTTCCTAAAGGGAACGAAATTACAGCCGAACATGTCCAGAATAATATCGGGATCAGCAAGGAATACAATGTTTTTGAATTACAGGATGCTCTTGCTAAACGCGATATCCTGAAGGCGAACCAGATTATCAATTATTTCGGATCAAACCCCAAAGCCAATCCGATTCAGATGGTATTGGGGGCATTGAATACCTGGTTTACCAAGATCCTTAAATATCATTATGTAACGGACCGCAGTCCGCAGAACCTGGCCCGCGAGCTCGGGGTGAACCCTTATTTTGTAAAGGACTATGATCTGGCGGCTAAAAGCTTTAATTTATCACGTACTTTTGATGCCATCAGCTATCTGAGAGATTATGATCTGAAAACCAAAGGAGTAGACTCAACAGGGAATACAGAGGACGGGGATCTGCTGAAAGAGCTGGTGTTTAAGCTTTTACATTAAATACATCAAGCTGAAATAATCTTATCTATAAAACTGTTCTTTAAAGGAAGATGAGAGACTGGTAAACTGTATAAGCACTCATGAACACCTTTAAAAACAGCTTCCGCCGCAGGATATATACAACTCTTTCAGGAGGTGGCATTACAGTCTTAATGTCTCTGGGCCGCAGTCGGTCTCCTGATTGTGATTGTCAGTGATTTTAATGACTGTTATGAAAAGGTTCCTGATGATTACGGGAAAAACTTTAACCGTTCGCCCATTCTCTGTTCGTTGAAACTGCCATTATTGTAAGCCAGATGACCTGATACAATAGTGTGGGTAACCGCTGAATTAAATGTATACCCTTCAAAGGGGCTCCAGCCGCATTTTGATAAAATGTTTTCTTTTGATACCTGTAATTTCTTCTTAAGATCGATCAGTACAATGTCGGCCTTATATCCTTCCCGGATAAACCCCCTTTCTTTCAGTTTAAAACAGATCGCCGGGTTATGTGCCATTTTCTCGGCAATCTTTTCAAGCGAGATCATTCCCTGATTGTAAAATTCGAGCATGGCAGAAAGTGAATGCTGTACCAGCGGCCCTCCCGAAGGTGACTTAAGGTAAGGCCTTGATTTTTCCTCTGCTGTATGAGGAGCATGGTCGGTTGCAATTACGTCAATCCTGCCGTCTAGCACTGCTTCAAAAATAGCCTGCCTGTCGCCGGCCGTTTTTACAGCGGGGTTCCATTTTATCAGGTTGCCTTTTTCGGCATAGTCCAGGTCGGAGAACCAGAGGTGGTGGATACAGGCTTCAGCGGTAATCTTTTTATCCTTCAGCGCAACAGTATTATCAAACAGGTGCGTTTCCCTGGCTGTAGAAATGTGAAGAATATGCAGACGCGAGCCATGTTTCTTTGCAAGGCTAACAGCAAAGGACGACGATTTGTAACATGCTTCAGCACTTCGTATCAGCGGGTGCATCTTTGGAAGTATATGGTCTCCGTATTTTGCTTTAAAAACTTCCATGTTATGGCGGATCGTCTCTTCATCTTCGCAGTGGGTGGCAATAAGCATGGGCGTTGATGAAAAAATAGACTCCAGTGTTTTCTCATTATATACGAGCATATTACCTGTAGACGAACCCATGAAGATCTTTATGCCGCATACCTGGCGTGGATCAGTCTTCAGAACCTCCTCCAGGTTGTCGTTCGTGGCACCCATGAAGAAAGAGTAGTTAGCCAGCGATGTTCCGGACGCTATCTGGTATTTTTCTTCCAGCAGTTGCTGGGTGATGGTGTTTGGGATAGTATTGGGCATTTCCATATATGACGTGATCCCTCCTGCGACAGCCGCCCTGCTTTCGGTGAAAATATCAGCTTTATAGGTCAATCCCGGTTCGCGGAAATGGACCTGATCGTCGATGCAGCCCGGCATCAGGCAGAGCCCTTCGGCATTGATCTCCTGATCAGCTTTAACATTAATTTCGGGAGCTATTTTCCCGATAATCCCTTCTTTAATAAAAATATCGGAAGAAAAGATTTGACCTTCATTAACTATTGCTGCGGCTTTTATAAGGATGGATGACATATGCACTAATTAAAAATGATGGCTAAGTTAAGGATTTATCATCACTATGTCTTTTCTCCTGAAATCTGAACTCTTTTAGCCGCTGCCTTGTTATTTTCATAATAAGTAGTAATATCTTACGGTTCACAACCATCACGACTTGTAAAATGAAAATTGATTTAAGCAATAAAACAGCACTTGTAACCGGCGGAAGTAAGGGGATAGGGAAAGGCGCTGCACAGGCCCTTTCTGAAGCAGGAGCACAGGTATTTATTTGTGCACGCGACTTAACAGATCTGGAAGAAACCGTAGCAGAGATTTCAGAAAAAACGGGGAATTCTGTTAAAGCGGTGCAGGCTGATATCGTCAGGCAGGATGATGTTGACAGTATGATGGAAACTATAAAAGCACATTCCGGAGGGGTTGATATTCTTGTCAACAATGTGGGTGGAATAGGACAGGCTGCTCCTTTTGAAGATATCCCCGAAGATGACTACCTGCAACTGTATGATCTGAATGTGGTAACGATGATCCGGATGATCAAGGCTGTAGTGCCTGGAATGAAGGCCAGGTCGTGGGGCCGTATTATAAATATGTCATCTGAAAACGGCCTTCAGCCCTATCCTGATATGATCCCTTATAATTTAACGAAGGCGGCCATCATTAATCTCAGTAAAGGTGTTTCCAAGCTTTACGGCAGATATAATATCCTGGTAAATACTGTTTCCCCTGCTTTTATTTATACCCCCCTGGTGGATGATATGCTGCGGGGGCAGGCAGAGAGCAAGGGAATTTCAAAGGAAGAGGCGCAGAAGCAATTTCTTGAACAGAACAGGCCGGGTATAGAGCTGAAGCGTCCGGGTACTATCGAAGAAGTAGGTGCGGCGGTGGTGTTTCTGGCTTCCGGGCAAGCTTCGTTTATTACCGGTACCAACCTCAGGGTTGACGGCGGTTCTGTTTCAACCATTTAAAAATCAGGGGTATATCAGCGCATTAGTAAGAATACCGGTCAACCGTGTTCTGTTTCATCCATTTAAAACTCAGGAGGCGGCTGTCTGCTAATAAACACTATCTTTGCATTTATGCCCTCTTTCGAAGATTTTAAATTAAACAGGCAAATACTGAATGCTATCGCTGATGCCGGCTATACTCAACCAACGCCTATTCAGCAGAAAGCAATTGCTCCTGTTCTTTCGGGGCAGGACATCATGGGAATTGCACAAACAGGCACGGGTAAGACTGCTGCTTATGTGCTGCCGATACTTATGAAGCTGAAATATGCCCAGGGAGATGATATCCGCGCACTGATTCTGGCTCCAACACGTGAACTGGCCATGCAGATCGAAGAGAACATCCGTGCGTTTTCAAAATATACGGATCTGAGGACTGTTGTAATATATGGCGGACTTGGTCCGAAGACCCAGATTGCCCGGCTGGCGCAGGGGCAGGATATTCTTGTTGCTACTCCCGGTCGTTTTCTGGATCTTTACCTTGAAGGCCATATCCCGGTAAAATCACTACAATTCCTTGTTATTGACGAAGCGGATAAAATGATGGATATGGGCTTTATTGGCTCCATACACCGTATTCTTGAGGTGGTTCCGCGTAAGCGTCAGAACCTGCTCTTTTCTGCTACGATGAGCGAACTGGTGCATAAAATAGCAGGAGATTTTTTGAAGTTTCCGGTTATAGTAGAGGCCGACCTTCAGGCGACTCCTGCACAGACCGTTCAGCAGGTATTGTATTATGTGCCTAATTTTAAGACTAAGCTAAACCTGTTGCAGCATCTTCTGAAAAGAAATGAGGACCTGAACAGGCTGATGATTTTTTGCAAGACTAAAACTGTTGCAGATAATATTTTCAGGTTCCTTGAGCGGAAATACGGTACTGACCAGGTAAAGGTGATCCACGCAAACAAGGGCCAGAATACCCGCATTAATTCGATGAATGCATTTAAGGAGGGTGATGTGAGGATCATGGTAGCCACGGATGTTGCTTCACGCGGGATTGATGTAAGTAATGTAAGTCATGTAATTAATTTTGATGTTCCTATTATTATTGAGGATTACGTTCATAGAATAGGCCGTACGGGCAGGGCCTTTAATACGGGCGATGCTATTACATTCTGCAATCCGGCTGAGGAATATTATATCAGGAAAATAGAGAAGCTTATCCGGCAGAAAGTTCCTGTTGGGGATGTTCCGGAAGAAGTTTTTATCGAAGAAACGCCTTATGAAGAAAGGCAGGCGATAGCAAGGGAAATTGACGCTCAGAAACGGAAGGACGACCCGGAGTTTAAGGGTGCCTTTCATGAAAAGAAAAATGCAAAATTTGTAAAGCCTGTAAAGAAGGGCACCGCTGATGCCGCAAAACAGGTAAAGGATAAAGCATTTAAGCTGGGCGGACGAAAAGGCTCGTCTACCTCGTATAGCAGAACAGCGGGAAGTGCTAAAACGGGGGTTCCAAGAGGCAGGAGGAAGGGATGAAGATAAGGCTTACTCCTTTGAATATTGCTTCTGCTGCTTTATTGGTAGCTTTAATTTATCCGTTGATCTATAACCCCGCACCGGTGGGAAAATCTGCGAATACTGTTCTGCTACTCTGCCTGGTGCTTTTGTGTGCTGTATCGGATATCCTGTTCAGAGGATTCCTGCGCGATTTAAAACGTATTTGGATAATTGAGATTCTATTTATCATCTTTGCAGCAATATTATTGCTGATCATTCATCGTTTCTGAACAAAATGCCGGCATAACAAATATCTGTGTAATCAAAATAAAATGAAGAAAGCTGAAATAAAACTGACTATAGAGCTTGACGATAATAACGTTCCTGAAAATATTACCTGGGAATCTACAGATTCGGATAATAAAGAACAACTGGCAACAAAGGCAATGATCCTATCCCTTTGGGACCATCATTATAAAAATTCTCTCAGAATAGACCTTTGGACCAAAGATATGCCGGTTGACGAGATGAAACGCTTTTTCTACGAAACTCTTCAAACCATGGGCGATAGTTTTCTGCGGGCTACCGGCGAGAAAAATATTGTGGAAGATTTGAGAGATTATTGTGCACATTTTGCGGAAAAAATGGAGATTAAGGAGGGGAGTTGAGGATGATGAATTATGAATTATGAGTGATGGGTGATGGGTGATGGGTGATGGTGATGGTGATGGGGTTAGCCGGTGGGGGCGAAGGGTCGGAACTATTCGTTGTATCAGGTGTAAAGCCGCAAAAGAATAATGATTAATTAATCATTGATACCTGAATATTCAATAACTTTGGGAGTTAGCAATTGAGAATTTTGAAACTGATAAATCATACACCCCCGGTTTATAATTGCAATAGTTCAATAATATTCCTGAACCTTCAATCTCAAAGCGCAAGTCATAATTAAATAAATGAAATCAATAAATTATACAGGTCTTTTAGGTGCATTGCTCATTATTGGCGGAGGGCTTAGTCCCATGGTTCATTTGCCTGTAGTCGGAAACTGGAATTACTGGGATCTTCATTCGGGTCTGGCCGCTATTGTCTATATTCTGGCCGCCCTTGGAATTATTGCAGCCCTTACGGGTAAGTCGGGCCTGTTGAAATTTACGGGCTGGGCTGAACTGCTGCTTATTCTGTTGACCCTTGTTGCCGTGCATTTTAAGGTTAATGATTCTTTTAGCTTTATCCCCTTTAAAAAGCTCGCCAGAGTAGCCGCCGGTATCGTGCATTATCGCTGGACAGGCTGGATATTACTTATGCTTGGTTCGGTCGCTATGATTATTGCAGGAAAAAGGAAAAAAAGTGCTGCTGTAAACCTACAATAAAGACGCCTGCCCGATCTGCATCATTTTTGATTCATGCTCTAGCAGCCATTTTTTTCGCCACAAGCCACCTGCATAGCCAACCAATTCACCTGAACTACCGATAACACGATGGCAGGGAATAACGATCATCAGATTATTTTTGCCATTGGCTGAAGCGATAGCGCGGATAGCCAGGGGATTTCCCATACGGCGTGAAAGAGCGGCATAACTAATGGGAAAGCCAGCCGGGATCTTTAACAGTTCAGACCATACTGCCTGCTGGAAACTAGTGCCTTTCTGTGCAATAGGAAAATCAAAAGAGGATCGTTTTCCGGCAAAATATTCTTCGAGTTGCTTCGAAGCAAGTTCTGTAAGGGATGAGGAAGTTTCCTCTGCAGGTTGCTCCATGGTTAGAAGTTCCTCCCTGGTGCAGCTGATACAATAAACATTGTCTCCATCGGCTTTAATGGTAAGCTTTCCTATTGGGGTTTGAATAGAGGAGGAGAACATGAGACTGCGTATAAGTTGAAAGTTGTGAGTTGAAAGTTGTATGTGTAAATTGCCTGAAATGCTTTGTTAAAGATAAAATGACTTATTCCATTTTATCTTTAACAATAGTATGAATTGCAGTTTAAAGGTACAAATTCTGACTGATATGAAGCGCTGTTTTCTCATACTTCATATCTGATGGTATATACTATCTTTGTAACAATGGATTTAATAGGGCAGATCAAACACCTTGTAAAGAAAGAGATCGTGCTGGAGTGGCGTTCGAAATACGCATTGAATGGCATCCTTCTGTATGTGGTTTCAACCATTTTTGTTTGCTATCTGTCGTTTAAACAGATCAGCCCTGTTACATGGAATGCGCTGTTCTGGATCATCATGCTGTTTGCATCTGTAAATGCCATAGCAAAAAGCTTCGCGCAGGAGAACAAGGCGAGGCAATTATATTATTACAGTATTGCCGACGCCAGGGCTGTGATCCTTTCGAAGATCATCTATAATATTCTGTTACTGCTGCTTCTTTCCCTGATTGCACTGGCCTTTTATACGCTGGTTTTCAATAACCTCATTGGAGATCCTTTATTTTATCTTCTCTCAGTCCTGATCGGCAGTATCAGTTTTGCTTCGGTATTTACCATGATTTCCGGCATCGCTTCCAAGGCAGGCAACAGCGGCGCCCTGATGGCCATCCTCAGCTTTCCTGTTATTATTCCTCTGCTCATGTTGCTGATCAGGTTTTCGAAAAATGCAATGGATGGGCTCGACAGAAGCGTTAGTTTTGATGAAATAGGTGTGCTTGCTGCTATTAATATTATAGTGGTTACCGTATCACTGCTGCTGTTCCCATTTCTGTGGAGGGACTAGGCTATAAGTTTAAAGTTTAAAGTTTAAAGTTTAAAGTTTAAAGTTTGTGGGGTGAGCTGACGCAGGGATAAGCGGTTTTGATGTTGAAGGCAAATGAATTATTCCGTTCTTTCATAATTGGCATGATCTTTTCTTTATAAGAAACATAAACACATACAAAAGTATATTTATGGTTAATGATAACCCATCAATGCGAATTAAGGGACTTTTTAAGAGTATAATTTTAACAACTGTAGTCGCAATGGTGCTCTTTTCTCTGAGCAATTGCAGCAAAAGGAAGTCAGGTGAACAACCTGTACTTGACAGCGCCTATGTAACTGAATATATGAATTCAAAGCCTGCCTTTAAAGATGATCTCTATTGGGCAATGCAGTTCTATAAGGGACGTGAATATAAACTGGGATGGTTTAAGGACCATGAAGTGGTTCCTCAGGCTGAAAAGATGCTGAGTGTAATTAATAAGGCCGGAGAAGAAGGACTGAACCCGAGCGACTACAAGGTTATTGATTTTGACAAGCTGTTTAAAGAGCTTAAGGGCGTTAAACGGGATCTGGACAGGAGAGACGAGGTGGAAAAAGAAATAGATGCCGGGCTTTCTGCTACCTACATTAACTGGGCTTCCGACTATTACAGGGGATTACTTGAAGTCAGCGAAACCAGAAAGAACGAATGGGATGTAAAAAGAAACAGGATGAAACTTGATGCTGCTTTGATGGCTGTTCTTGGAGAGCGGGAAAGCAGCCTGCCTTATGCGAACTTTCAACCTATGCATCCTGAATATGCTAACCTGAAAAAGGCCCTTGCAAACTACAGAAAGATACAGTCTGAAGGAGGCTGGGCTAAGATTCCGGAAGGGACCAGTATAAAAGTTGGACAAAGTTCTGATATTGTTCCTATGATCCGCAAGCGGCTTTCAGCTTTCATTGTACAGGGAAATCCTAAAGACCAAAATGAAAACAACGTTTTCAGCAGCGAACTTTCTGCTGCCCTTAAGAAATTTCAGGAACAAAATGGTTTGAAGCCGAACGGGACCTTAACCTCTGAAACTATTCGTTTTATGAATATTCCCGTAGAGGAAAGGATCAGGCAGGTGATCATTAACATGGAAAGATGGAGATGGATACCTCAGAGCTTTGAACCTAACTATTTGATAGTAAATATTCCTGAGTTCAGGCTCCGTGTGTTTGAAGCCGGAAAGGAAAAGATGAACATGAAGGTGATTGTGGGGAAGGAACTTCATTCTACCCCTATATTCAGCGATAAGATGGAGAATGTTGTTTTATCTCCTTACTGGAATATCCCTCCGGGAATTCTTAAAAATGAGATTGCGCCCAAGGCTTCTGCTAATCCCGGCTTTTTAGCCGCTATGGATATGGAGGTAATAGGCAGGGATGGAAATCCGGTTGATCCTTCTTCTGTTGACTGGTCGGCAGCCGGCACCGATAGTTTTGCATATACTGTGCGGCGGAAACCAGGCCCTAAAAATGATCTGGGAGATGTGAAATTTATTTTTCCGAATTCCATGAATATTTATCTGCATGACACGCCGCATTCTGAGCTTTTCAGTCAGTCAAAACGGGATTTCAGTCACGGATGTGTCCGTATAGAACGCCCGATTGATCTTGCTGTTTATTTATTACGTAATGTGCCGGGATGGGACCGCAATAAAATAATGGAGCAGATCAATACCAGACAGGAGAAATACGTGCCTTTGAAAGAAAAGTTACCTGTATATCTTGTTTATTTTACAGCTTCTGCCGACGCCAGCGGCAATGTGAGATTTTATGATGATCTGTATGGACATGATAAAAAGTTAAAATCGATGTATTTTGGGAAGCTGTAGTTGGGGTTGAAAGTTATGGGTTGAAAGTTGAAGGAAATTGTGGATCGTCGAACTACAATTCCTTCATTTGGGAGGCAGTTTCTCCCGCTACTCGTTTTCGCTTCTGCAATTACTAAATAAACACTTACCTTTGAGGATGAATCCTGAAATTCTGACGCAACTGGTTACGATGAAAATGCCTTTTGGCAAATATAAGGATACGCTGATCTGTAATCTTCCTGAATCATATCTTGTATGGTTCTCGCAAAAGGGGTTTCCTCAGGGAAAGTTGGGAATGCTTCTGCAAACGATGTATGAGATCAGGCTGAACGGGCTTGAGTATTTGCTGGCTCCATTGAAAAAGAATTAGGATAGGGTTAGCAGATGAACAAGCTTCGGCCTTTTATTTCTGAAATTGAAAAAGAATTAGAGCAGGGCTGTTAGCTTTGCCCGTTAACTGATGGTAGCTATTGGCTAACAGCTTCTTAAAAGGCAATTAGTATTCCCGCATACGTTAATCCACCTCCATAACCTGCCAGCAGCAGGCGATGTCCCCTTTTGATTTTTCCGGATAATACCGCCTGATGAAAAGCCAGGGGGATGGAAGCTGAGGAGGTATTACCGAAATACCGGATGCTTTCGGGCATTCTGTCTAATGGATAATCAAGTTCCGCAGAGACTGCTTCTATAATTCTCAGATTGGCGCTGTGAAGAATAATGAAGTCTACCTCTTTAAGGGTTGTATTGTTTGCAGCCAGTACTTCCCTTACTGTATTAATTGCTGTTTGGACGGCCCATTTAAAAACAATCCGCCCGTTCTGATGGCTTTTGCTGTCGGCGATAACCGGTATCCCATTTATTTCCGGTGAGAGACTGGAACGGTAAAGGTATTGCCCGCCGCCGCCGTTTGTACCTGTTATTGAATTCATGATCTTCTCCTCCACTGACGCTTCGATAAGAGCAACTCCGGCACCGTCGCCAAAGAGAATGCAGGTACTGCGATCGAAAAAGTTAATGACTTTAGATAAGGTATCTGCGCCAAATACCAGTACCTTCCGGTAAGTGCCTGCCATAATGAGGCTTTTGGCGAGGATAATTCCGTATATAAAACCGGCGCAGGCAGAAGAAAGATCTATGGTCCCTGGATTATTAATGCCGAGCCGGTATTGAAGCTGACTGGAAACGCTCGGTACGGTATGGTCGGGAGTAGTGGTAGAAACTATAATGAAATCAGTGCCCTCTAAATTAAGTTCCGGATTTTCGAGAAGTAGTTTTTGAGCGGCTTTGTAGCAAAGATCACCTGTATATTCATCGTTGCCGGCATATCTTCTTTCAATGATGCCGGTACGGCTTGTTATCCATTCGTTGTTTGTTTCAACAATATCTTCAAAGTACTGGTTGGTGATTATTTTCTCAGGGGCGTATGAACTCAGGGCGCTTAGTTTTGCTTTCATCTGCTATTGCACATTCTTTTTATTTACGTTTCTCCAGGCCCATGGTCTGCTACCTGTGGCTTTCATGAAGGATGTAAAGAATTGCAAACTAAAGTAAATTTATGTTATAAGCATTACTCAAAAAATAAAAACAGCATCTCTCCTTTAATGCATTGTTCCTTTTCCTGATAGGGCTGGATAGTAAAGCGTTTGCTATAGTGTTATTTCTTCCCGCTTTTTGATCCTCTTTTGATCTCATCTTCTGTCGGTTCGATATGATTTTCTTCTTCAAGCTCCACCCTTACTTTTTCACTTTTTGAGCGCAACCTTTTGCTCTTCATAGGGCTTTCATCCGGATTTTCATCGCCCAGTAAAACTCCCCACGGCTTAAACATTTCTGAACGGTCGAAAATGATCTTCATGACAGCGATAATCGGGAGTGAAAGAAACATTCCTGAAACTCCTGCAATAGCACCCCCAATGAAAACTCCCACAATAGCACCAAGAGCGTTAATACGTACTTTTGATCCCACAATACGGGGCATGAGGATATTATTATCCAGGAACTGAACGGCTGCAATAGTTCCGAGAACAATTAACACAGGTGTAAACGACTGGGAAGAAGTAAGGGTTAAGAGCACTCCTATAATATTGCCAATAAGCGCTCCTACGTAAGGAATGAGATTCAGTAATGCAAAAAGTATTCCTATTAACAGTGCATGTTTAATGCCAAGCAGCAACAGAAGGCCGCCCAGCAGCACTGTCATATAGGAAATCTGAATAAGCAACCCGATCAGATAGCTCTTAATAATAGATTCGCTTTCTCCTAAAACTTCTTCTACTTTTTCATGATGATCAGCCGGGAACCACATAAAGACGAACCGGAGAAGTAAGTTTTTATAGGTAAGCATCAGGAAAACATAAATAGGCAGCAATCCAAAGAAGACAAATGCAGACGAAACGGAACCTGCGGCTCCGCCTACGATAGAAGTTGCGTAGGTAAGCAGCTTATTGCTCTGTTCATTAATGAATTTAATTTGCTCTGTTGTTGAAAAATCACTGATATCGTTAATCCATTTGCTCAGTGAGTTCAGATGTAAGCTTACATTTTTTTGTATCTGGGGAAAATCTGAGATCAGACGACCTACCTGCGAGGAAAAAAACCAGACTATCAAGGCTACAAAGGTTAGCATTAATAAAATTGGTATGAGAATAGCCAGCGAGTTTGGAATCCGTTTTTTTCGAAGGAAGCGGTATGGCGACAACAGGACAATGCTTATAAAAAATGCCATAATTAATGGCATAATAATATTACCTCCAAGCACCATAAGTGCTCCAAGTAAAAAAAGACCAAGGAGTTCTATAGAACGTCTTACAGTGAGTGGAAATTCTTTCATTATAGAGTTGCTAAGTAAATAACAAACTAAGATAAAATTGTTTTTAGTAATAGCATAACAATTTTATTGCCGCATAGCCAGTCGTTAGCCTTGCTGTTTTTCTTTATTCATCAGCAGTATCATAACTGTTATTGATGCACCCAGTAATGACATACAGGCGAAGGCCCATCGAAGTCCGGCAGCATGCGAGATATAACCGATAAGAGGAGGAACGATAAGAAACCCGAAATAACCTACAGTAGAGATGGCTGCTACGGCAGCACCTGTGCCCATTGCCTTTGATTTGCCGGCGATACTGAACACAAGGGGCACTACGCAGGATACACCAAATCCGATCAGCATAAAACCTAACCCCGCAGTAAGTGGAAATGGAAACAGGGCGGCGAGGGTCATTCCGCCAAAGATCATTAGTCCGCTGTATTTAAGCATCGCAATCACGCCAAACCGGCCTACGAGTTTATCTCCGACAAATCTGCCCGTTGCCATGGCAATCATATAAACCACATATCCCAGTGTTACCACATCTTTTGATGCATGCACTGCCTTTTGAAAATAAATTCCGCTCCAGTCGTACATTGTGCCCTCGCAGGCCATAGACGCAAAGGAAATGAGCCCGAATTTTAAAAGGGCTTTATCAGGAAGTATAAAGCTGGTTCTTCCTCCGCTGGAAGACGGCGGCTGGGGAATACTTCCCGGAAATGCAAAGAACCCAAGGACCACAAGAAGAAGGCCTGTAGTAAGAAGGTGGTAAGAGGGCGAAATATCTGCTGTTACCATCAGGGAGCCAACTGCTGCTCCGGCAAAACCGGCAATACTCCAAATTCCGTGAAATGTGGTAATAATAGAACGGCTATACAAAGCCTGAACACCAATCGACTGGGCATTCATCGCAATATTTAAAAAGTTACGTGAAGAACCAAAAAAGAACAGGATAATTACCAGTTGCCAGATGCCGGTTGCAAAACCAATAAGGCTTAACATCAGGTTAAACAAAATGGCTCCGGCCATCATGATCGTACGGCTGCTGAACCGTTGTAATAATAAGCCGGTAACCGGCAATGTAAGCATCAGGCCGAGAGGAAGGGCAAACAGAACCGATCCAAGGGCTGCGTCGCTGAGGCGGAGGTTTTGTTGGATGGCCGGAATTCTCGAGGCCCAGGTAGAAAACCCAAATCCTGATATGAAGAAGAAAAGTGCAATTGCAATACGGGCCCTTTTGGGAGAGATCATGGGAGTACAAAAGTATAAAAAAAAATCTCCCGACAGAGCGCTTAATTGACAATTAATAATAAAGGAGGATGCTTGTCTGTTCATAATCTTATATAAGGATGTTGCCGGGCAATCGCTTCCGGCTGACAGCTAATTCTTATCTTTGCGGCTATGAATAATTCCCAAATTAACCGGTACCGCGAAATGGCCGGTGAATCGGAGAAAGAAATAAAAAGATATGAAGGGCTAATAAACCGGTATTCCTTTCTGAGGCTGTTTGTGCTGGGGTTCGGAGGCTTTATTATCTGGCAAACCGTTTCTTATGAGAAAGTTTGGCTTACAGAGGCTGCTTTTTTCGTGGTGGTCATTTTGTTTGCCTGGCTCGTAAGCAGGCAAAGCCGGTTTGATAAAGAGAAGCAGTTTTATACATCGCTGAAAAAAGTGAACGAAAATGAAACAGGCAGCATTCTCAATCAGGAAAATATCTATTCCGATGGTTCGGCCTATTCTAATGACCGGCATGATTATTCATCCGACCTTGATATCGTTGGCAGGGCTTCATTGTTCAGTT
Source organism: Sphingobacteriales bacterium (assembly GCA_015654985.1). Taxonomy (GTDB): domain Bacteria; phylum Bacteroidota; class Bacteroidia; order Sphingobacteriales; family Sphingobacteriaceae; genus Arcticibacter. The sequence goes on from JAATFW010000316.1 coordinate 22,370, forward strand.
TGATAAATCGTTGTGCTACGCTATCCGGGAATGAAAGGCTTGCAGGCTGGCTGTTAAAGCCGGCTGCTAATCCTGAAATCAGGGAAAGGCAGGCAGCAGTAAAAGAACTTGCATCAAAAGCCGACTGGAAAATGAAGTTTCAGGCCGTGCTGTTATTTGCAAATTCTGGTAGTAACAATGACGGGATCGCCGGTCTGATGAAATATCTGAACTTTATCCCTGATAAGAAGAAAGGCTGGATCCCCATATATCTTAAGCTTGTACCCTGGATGTTTTTTTCAGCGGCGGCACTTGCTTATTTTTATCCCCCTTTGCTGCTTTTTCTCTTCCTTCCCGGGATCATAAATATTGTTCTCGTATTATCGCAGCAATCAGACGTTAATAAAACGGAAAGAATGATCGGTAAGGCCGGTAATACTTTATCACATTATTCGGAAGCGTTCAGGATGCTGGAGAATGAGCAGTTGACATCACCATTATGCCTGCGGCTTCAGAGTGAATTTAAGGGAAATAATAATATCGTCTTATCTGAACAGGTAAAGCAGCTTTCTATATTGCTTAACAGGCTTGAATACCGGATGAATATGTTTGTAGGGCCCCTCCTGAATATTACTATGGCCTGGGATGTGAAGCAGCTAATTGCTATTGAAAGCTGGAAAGCAGAAAACCAACGTCTGATAGCACGGTCTTTTGATGCCCTGGCATCTATGGAATCGCTGCTCAGTATCGCCGGTCTGCATATCAATTATCCTGAATGGTGTTTCCCGGAGATGACAGACCAGGAACATTATACCCTTTATGCAAAATCAGTCGGTCATCCGCTTATTGCTGCGGAAAAGAGGGTTAACAATAATTTCATCCTGGAGAATGAGCATAAGATAGATATCATAACCGGGTCTAATATGGCGGGCAAAAGTACTTTCCTCCGTACCCTGGGAATTAACGCTGTTCTTGCTTTTTGCGGAGCCCCGGTTTGTGCCGGAGAGATGAAGATCACCAATATGCAGATCTTTACGTATATGAGGATTAAGGACTCGTTGAACGAAAGTATTTCAACTTTCAGGGCAGAACTTAACCGTCTGCAGTTGCTGCTCGACGTTTTGAAAGGTAGCGGCAAGGTTTATTTTCTCATCGACGAAATGCTGAGAGGGACCAATTCGGCTGATAAATACCGCGGATCTAAGGCTGTAATTGAAAAACTTATCAGTCAGGGTGCCGTTGGTATCGTAGCCACACACGATTTGCAGATAGCTGATCTGGAACAAAAATATCCCGGCTATATCCGTAATTTTTATTTTGATATCCAGGTGCAGGGAAATGAAATGCATTTTGATTATAAACTGAAAGAGGGGGCCTGTAAAACATTTAATGCTTCATTGTTATTGAAACAGCTTGGAATTGATATCATCTGAAGCTGATATGCTTATAACTTACTGCTTATTACGTATCACTTAACACCATGTTAATTTACTAAGGCCTGAAATCTCTTAAAGCCGGTATCCCCTTAAAAATTCATCAACCGTCATTTTTTTCTTTCCTTCCAGTTGCAGCTCTTTTATCCCGATAAATGCGTCTGAGGCGGCAAATCTTAAATAGCTTTTTCCGTCGCTGACGTATTCGCCGGGTGCTATGGAGGGCTTTTCAAGATATAATTCAGCCTGGAAGATCTTTAATGTTTTTTCGTGCAGGAAAGTATAGGCTGCGGGATAAGGACTTAGGCCTCTGATATGATTATAAACTTTTTCTACAGGCCTGTTCCAGTTTATCTGGCAATCTTCTTTAAAGATCTTCGGCGCATGTTTAACAGTATGAGGGCCTGAATCTGAATTTTGCAGCAATTCTTTCTGCGACACTTCCTTGTAGTTCCCTGTTTCTATTGCTTTCACCGTTTTTACAAGCAATTCTGCACCGGTATGCATCAGCTTATCGTGAATCTCGCCTGCCGTTTCAATTTCTCCGATAGGAACTGTTTCAGAGAAGAGGATGTTGCCCGTATCAATTTCCTGTTGCAGAAAGAATGTTGTTACTCCTGTCTTTTTCTCACCGTTAATTACTGCCCAGTTAATCGGTGCTGCTCCGCGGTAATCGGGAAGCAGGGAGGCGTGCAGATTAATAGTGCCCTTAGAGGGCATACTCCAAACAATTTCCGGCAGCATCCTGAAGGCTACCACTACCTGAAGATCAGCCTGAAAGGCTTTCAGTTGCTCAAGAAATCCTGGATCTTTAAGTTTTACCGGCTGCAAAACCGGGATATTCTTTTCTGCAGCATATTTTTTTACTGCAGATTCATTGAGCTTTTGACCCCTGCCTGCAGGTTTATCAGGTGCTGTTACCACAGCTACTATATCAAAGCCTGCTTTCAGCAATGCATCGAGAGATGCAACTGCGAATTCAGGGGTTCCCATAAAGATTATTTTCATTTGTATTACTTGTTTTTTAACGGTAATGAAGCTGTTATGAGCACTTTGTTTTCACTGTGTTATTTGTTTTTAAAGGTGTTCAGGAGACCGCTTCGCTAAGTTCATTCCGGTTTGTGATCTCTGCAAAAGCTCATGATGGTTTCGTTAGAGTAATTATTGATATATAATCGTTTCTTTTATCAATCAATAGGGTCGCTTCGCTAAGTTATGGTTAATAATAATGTAAACCCAGCTTTACGGATACAGTAAATACTTCTTTCTCATTGACTTATATTCAGATAAATCAGGTTCCCAACTGCTGCGTATTTCTTCCTCTGATTTCCCGTCAATGATTTGTTGTTTGAGTTTGTCGGTCCCTGCAAGCTTGTCAAAGTTACCTATTTGGTTGTTTTGTTTAAAATCAAAGAATTTTTCTTTTTCCGGGTATGCCTGGTACATCTCTATCAGCCATCGGAGATTGATATGGCCGGTCTTTTTAAAGATGTCCGTATCATACTCCCTGAGATCAATCCCATAGCATTTCTGATCCATATGGAGAGGTGTTTCGCTCATACCCTTAATGCTCACAGGAGTGAAACTAAAGCTGTATTTTCCAACAAGCATTGGATTGCCAAGTACCTGAAAAGGAAAATTGGTGCCGCGTCCCTGACTGATAACGGTTCCCTCAAACAGACAGAGGGAGGGATATAAAAGGACAGACTGTTGTGTGTTTAAATTTGGCGAAGGCTTAACGGGAAGGACATAAGGGGTACTGTGGGTATAATTACGCATTTTAACTATTTTTAATTTGCATACAGCCTTATTTTTAAGCCAGCCTTCACCGTTAATCATGCGGGCATATTCGGCAATGGTCATTCCATGTACTACCGGCACGGGATGCATGCCGATGAAGGATGTGAACTTTTCTTCAAGAACGGGGCCGTCAACATAAAAACCATTGGGATTTGGCCTGTCAGTAATCATTAGCTCCAGATGATTTTCTGCGCATGCTTCCATTACATAATGGAGGGTAGAGATATAGGTGTAAAAGCGTGCCCCGGCATCCTGTATGTCGAAAATCATGAGATCAAGTCCCCGTAAATCTTCAGGAGAGGGTTTGTAATGACTCCCGTATAAAGATATCACAGGGATTCCGGTTTCAGGATCGGTATTGCTTTTAACCGTGGCACCTGCACTTGCCTGCCCCCTGAAGCCATGCTCGGGACCGAAAATCTTCACGATCTTGATCCCCCTCTTACGCAGGCTGTCGACGCTCATGCGCTTCCCTATGAGGGAAGTTTGATTAATTACCATTCCGACCCGCTTTCCTTTCAGATATGAAATGTACATCTCTGTTTGATCTGCCCCTGTCTGTAATCGTCCTGCAGGAACATTGCCGGCAGGTATTGCATTGTTTCCGGATCCTGATACAAGGACAGGATGTGCCGCCTTTATATTAGCCCGGCAGTCCGGATACCCGGGAGCATTGATCCCCAGAAGTACAGAAAGAAGTGTTATTAAGTATGATTTCATCTCGTTTTGATTTGTGAGTTTCTGCAAATACTCATGATAGCTTCAATTGAAGTAAAAGATCTTAATTTCCGGCAAAAATTCATTTAACCTATAATAAGAACTATAAGGTAAAACAAAGGATAGAAATTTGCATCTTTGCTAATGTACAAAAAAACGTTAAAAGCTTGAATCTTTCAGCCTTTATAGCACAAAGAATAACCTTTAAGTCAAAGCGGACATTCTCAAAATTGAGTGTACGTATCGCTATTATGGGTATCATGCTGAGCCTTGGTGTGATGATATTGTCGGTAGCGGTGATGAAAGGGTTTAAATCAGAGATTCGTGAGAAAGTGCGTGGTTTCTCCGGAGATATTATTATCATGAAGTATGATCTTAATGCATCTTATGAAAATTCGCCATTTTCTGTTAACCATGATACTTTAAAGAGCATCACCTCATTTCCCGAAATTCAGTACGCCCAGCCCTATGCGTTAAAACCAGGGATCATTAATGCAAATAATGAGATAGAGGGGGTTGTGCTGAAAGGTGTGGATAAAACATTCCACTGGGACTACTTCAAAAAGATTATGGTTGGCGGTAAGGTGATCGACTTTACAGACAGCCTGAAAGCAGGGAATCAGATTATTATATCTAAGTATATCGCAGATCGTCTGCACCTGAAAACGGGCGACGATTTCCTGATGTATTTTGTACAGGAACCTCTCCGGAAAAGGAAGTTCATCATAGCAGGAATTTATGATCTCGGAGTTGAAGAAGTAGATAAAACATATGTGATTGGAGACCTGTCCCTGATCCGCAGGCTGAATAAGTGGAAAGACAGCCAGGTAGGAGGGTATGAATTGCGGGTGAAGGATTTTAATGCACTTGATCCTGCCGCGGCTAAAGTATATGACAGTCTTCCTGTAAATCTTAAATCATGGTCGATAAAAGAATACTATCCCACAATTTTTCAATGGCTCTCGCTGCTTGACGTAAATACCCAGGTAATATTAGTGCTTATGCTTTGTGTTGCTTTGATAAATATGATTTCAGCCCTCCTGATCATTATTCTCGAACGGACTAATATGATCGGCATTCTTAAAGCACTGGGAAGCACAAACTGGGACATTCAGAAAATCTTTTTAACCAACGCAGCTTATCTTATCGGTTTCGGACTACTGCTTGGCGACTTGCTGGGCGTTGGGCTGGGGCTTTTTCAAACGTATACCCATTTTTTTCAGCTTGATCAGGCTTCTTATTATATGTCGTTTGTTCCTGTGGAGCTTGATATAGCGGATATACTTCTGTTAAATGCCGGCACCCTTGTTATTTGCCTGCTGATACTGATCATCCCTTCAACAATGGTTACGAGGATCTCTCCTGTGAAGGCGATTGCATTTCAATAAGTTGAAGGTTGCGGGTTGAAAGTTGAAAGTTGTGGGTTATACCTGGCACTTCGTGATTATGAACCGCAAAATAACTTGTCTTAAATTCAAATTAGTTTTCGAAATCGCTGAAAAGGTATAGAACTTAACTCTTAATAACCTGCCGGGAAACTTATAAAGTAATACTTACCACTTACAACTCATTTCCTCCCGTACTATCTGGTACTGAAATTCAGTTTAAGGTTAAGTCCCGCAGAACCAAAGCGTATGTTTTGAGTTCCCAGTCCACCGAGCGGATATTTAACAAACGGTTCGAAAGAGAGTTTGCTTTGCCTGCCTACGGGATATCCAAATCCTACAGAAAGGTTCAGCATGCGTGCAAAATCGAAGCTGCTGTTATTCCCTGAGGTTTTTTCGTTTTTATAGGCGTCGGCGCTGTTATCGTTTGTATTATATTCATAATTATAAGTATAGGCCTCATCTATAAAAAAGTTTGAGCTAATTCCTGCAACTACATAAAGATCCTTTTTCTTTTCAAGAAGCATGTACTTAATATTAACCGGAACATCCAGACCAAGTAAGGATGCATCATATCCATTAATAGAATAGTTGAGTGATGATGTTTTGGCTTGCAGACTCGTTGCTAAAAGGGCTTCACCAGAGGACGGCTTTGCGAGGAACACAGCAGCAGCCTGTTCTGGTATCATTTTTTCATACTTCAGGGTGTTTTGAGCAATTGATATACCTGTGGAAAGTTTTAATTTCTTAGTAACGGCAATTTCAGAAGAAAGTCCGGCACCTGTGTTCATTCCTGATTTGCTTCCTTCTGAATAGTTAAAATAGGTACCTGCAAATACACCGAAAGAAAGTTTGCCGGCTTTTCTCTCTTTTGAACTTTTTGTATCAGTAACGACTGACAGCCTCGCAAGCTTTTCACCCTGCAGCCTGATTTGTTCTTCTCGTGTATCTACCGGTGATTTTTCTTCTACTGGTTGCTGTGCAGATACAGGATCCTTTGTTGTGGGGCTATTCTGCCGGGCATATACAGGTTCCTTTAATGTTGAATCTTTCTGCTGAGCAACTGTTAAATGCGTTGCAGAAGGTTTCGCTACAGCCAAAGGCCGCGTTTCAGCGTTAATAAGAGCTTCGTTTGCGGCAGGTTTAGCGGATTCTTTAAATGAAGAAGCTGTTTCCTTTAATGAAGCCATACGTCTGCCTGCGACAGAATTAACAGGCAAATGTACAGGTAATTGCTTTTTAGCAGTTTGCTGATCTTCCGAAGCATAATTCTCTGTTGCTTGTTGTTTCTGAACCGTTTTGGACGGTGCTTTACTGATAAGTACGACGTCCTGATCCCGTTTCAGGTATGCCCAGGTTCCCAAAAGAAGCAAAACGGCTGCAGCTACACTTAGCCAGTATACCAATGGCCGGCGGTTGTCTTTAGAGCCGGGAAGATTTTTACGTAACTTTTTCCATCCTATACCGGAAGAATCATCCTCGTATAGATCGAAGACGTACTTTATTCGTTCCGAAAGTCTTTTATCAAACTGGTCGTACATAGTTGTCCTCCTGTTGATTCCAATATTTTCTAAGTTTCTCTTTTGCCCTGCTAAGATAAACTCTTGAGGAGCTTACAGGGATGCTTAACATATCTCCAATTTCATCGTGACTGTATCCGTCTATTTCATAAAGGTTAAACACTGTTCTTTGAATATCAGGAAGATCATTAAGCATGTTAAGAATATCCTTCACTGTCAGGTTCTCAACCGCTTCCGCTGCCCGTCCAATATATCCCGCTTCATCAATGTCCACCTGATTCATATGCTTTAAATTTTTTCTTCTGTGATCTATTGCTGTATTTACTACTATTCTACGGAGCCAGGCCTTAAAAGGCTGCGTTTCATTGAAAAGCTGAATAGCTTTAAAAACTTTAATGAATGAATCATTTACAACTTCCAGAACATCGTCCCTGTCGGTAAGATAACGCAATCCAACGCCCATGGCGTAGCCATAGAAATGCTTATAAAGCTTTTCCTGGAACTTTAATTCGCCTGATTTGCACTTTTGAATCAGTTCTTGTTCAGAAATTCCGGGTGTTTTCTGCATTAATTACCGGGTCTGTTTAACCTGTACAGGTATTTGTTTTGCCTTCTTACCTGGTTAAAAATAAGCTATCTCCCTGAATTTTACTTATGTAAAAGATAAATTTATAACCATCCAACACTATAAATACGTAATAAATACGCGAATATTGGGATAAACGCTACATGGAGATAATTCTTTTAATATTCTCCTGTTTTCTGTTTTAGCCTTCTGCTTTTTTTGCTTCATTCCAGAAGACATCCATTTCAGAGAGGGTCATATCTTTAAGGTTTTTTTTAAGTTCAGATGCTTTCATTTCGAGGTACTGAAATCTCTTTATAAATTTTTTGTTGGTTTTCTCGAGGGCGTTTTCCGGGTTGATATTTATGAAGCGCGCATAATTTATCAGAGAGAAAAGCAGGTCGCCAAACTCACCTTCGGCTTTTTCTGTATCAAGCGGAACATTTTCTTCCGTATTAAATTCATCCCTGAATTCCTTCATTTCCTCTTCAACTTTTTCCCATACCTGGGCCCGGTTTTCCCAGTCGAAGCCAACCCCCCGTACTTTCTCCTGAATGCGCGATGCTTTTACCAGAGAAGGAAGTGATACAGGAACCCCTGAAAGAACTGATTTATTACCTTCCTTTAGTTTAATCTGCTCCCAGTTACGTTTTACAGCGGCTTCGTCTTCAGCAATTACTTCTCCATAGATATGAGGATGACGGATAATGAGCTTATCACAAAGACTGTTAAGAACGTCTGTGATGTCAAAGTCGCCGGTTTCTGAAGCAATACGGGCATAGAATGCGAGATGCAGCATCACATCTCCGATCTCTTTCTTTATTTCCTGTTTATCACCTTCAAGAATGGCGTCGGATAGTTCATAAGTTTCTTCAATGGTGAGATGGCGAAGGCTCTCCATGGTTTGCTTTTTATCCCATGGACACTGTTCCCTTAATGTATTTAGAACAGTAAGCATCCGTTCGAAGGCCAAAGCTGGTGTATCTGCAGTAGATGGAGGTATATTGCCGGGCATAATAGTTTTCAGTTTGTAACGCCTGCAAACTTAGGGAAATTCATTTATATGCGTAAAAAAGGATCAGCATATAAATGAATTTATAATTTATTAGCTGCCAGCTATTGATTCCTGTGCCTGTATAATAATTACACTCCTGCTTTTTTCTTAATATCAGAAGGAACAGCTTTCCTGTTTACCATGAAAGAAGTGGTTTTGTATTTAACAAAATTTTTGGTGACATATAAATATCCCTTATAGTCATTTGTCGTACCCCAGGAATTCTTTACGATATAATACTCTCTTCCATTCTGATCTTTGGCAAGCCCGATAATGTGCATTCCATGATCGTCGGTGGTATTGTAGTTGTCGAATGCTTTCTGACGTTCTTCGGGAGTAATATCCATTTCGGACTTTGGCCCGTTAAACATTTCTTCCTTTTGCTTATCGGTCATATCATCGAAGTTTACTTCAGGAACGTAAGCCACTCCATTTTTCCAGCTAAAGCCTTTTTCGCTCACATCGCCTCCCCAGGCCACGGTATATCCATTTTTTAAGGCGTTATCAATGATGCCGGTAAGTTCGTCTGTCTTTACGTTATATACCTGTTCAAACGACCAGTTGTCGGGCACTAAAAGAGTGAACTTTTGATAGTAAGGATGGTCTGTGAGGGATGAAAATTCAACATAGTCATTCGGATTAATGCCAACAACCTCTTTGGCAAAACTTTGAGGTGTATAGAATTTACCTTCATAGCTAAACGTTTCAGGAACCTTTCCAAGATATGCATCTATAGCAGCCGTGTAGGCGGCCAGCCAGTTTGGTGTTAATTCTCTATTTGGGTTTTTAATTACAGCCTGCAGCATTGCCTCTGTAACAGCCGACATTTCCGCAAACTTGTTTTTATTAGTTCCATAATTTAATCCTGAATAAACACTTCGGGGAAGTGCCCCGTATTTGCTGTACATATTGATGACATCATGAAACGCGCCCCCATCACCCAGGGAAACTGCTCCGTGCATCCGCACAAAGTTTTTTGCTTTCTCAATATATGCACATCTGGCAGAAAATATCTGGGAAAGCTCCACCGGCTTTTTACCCTGCCTGATCATTTCTGACTCAAGAAATGAATTCGTAGAATAGCTCCAGCAGGTACCGGACGATCCCTGGTTTTTAATCGAAGTAGTTTCAAGATTGATGATGTCGGTAAACTTAAAGCCTTCTTTACTGGCTATGCTTTGATTGGATTTCAGCGAGTTTACAAGATTGTCCTGTGAAAAAGAACTGCTGGCTGTCAGAAGAATGGCAACTGATAATGCAAATAGTTTAAACTTCATTGTTTGTGTAAGAAAATTGTATTAAAAAACGCAAAAAGCGCCTCAGAAAATGGTGTTTGTGGTCCTGAAGTGCTAATGCTTGCTTTTGTGTGTGTTAAAAATGGTAAAATTAAGACATAAAGTGTGAAATTCAGGAAAAACTATAATAATTTTACAATTGAGTTTTATCAATCGATATAAAATAAGCTAAACCGACCTGTTTCTTAATCACAATCTGGTGTTGTGAAAATATCAGTTTCTGAATTCCCGTTAAGTCCCATACTTTCTCCTCTTGCAAGCTGCCACCAGAATTTAGCACGTTGCTTCGGACTGTTACCCTCTTCGTCCATAGTTTCCGCATTAAACAAGCGTCCGTTTGCCATCACATATTTGATATTTTCGGTATTTCTGATATCGTCGAGAGGATTGGCGTCGAGAACAATCAGGTCGGCCAGCTTTCCAACTTCCAGAGAGCCAAGTTCGTTATCCATACCAAGATACGAGGCTCCGTTTATTGTAGCGCAGCGAATAGCCTGTAACGGGCTCATTCCGCCCTGAGCGAGCATCCAGAGTTCCCAGTGGGCTCCGAGTCCTTGCAATTGTCCGTGAGAGCCGAGGTTCACTTTTGTTCCCCCGTCTGCAATTTGCCTTACAGCCTTGGAAACTTCAATATGGCCATAATCGCCAAATTCAGAAGTGGTCCGTCTTCTCGACCTGCTATCGATAATTGCCCTGGGGACAAAGTTGAGCAGCCGCTCTTTCTCCCACACGTTGGTCCGGTCGTACCAGAAGTTTTCGCCAAACTGAGATCCATAACTGACAATGAGAGTAGGGGTATAGCCTGATTTGCTGGCGTTCCAGAAGGATTTTACGTCCTTGTAAACAGGCAAAACCGGAATATTATGTTCGATGCCTGTATGTCCGTCGGCTATCATGGTCATGTTGTGAAAAAATGTCGAACCGCCTTCGGGAACAACCTCCATTTGCAGCTCACGTGCTGCCTGTATGATCTGCTGGCGTTGTTCTCTTCTTGGCTGATTATATGACTTTACCGAGAATGCCCCAACGGCTTTCATCCTCCGCAAATTAGAGCGGGCATCATCAAGGCTATTAATTACGGCTTTAAAGTCGCCGTCGGCTCCATAAAGGATCGTTCCTGTGGAATAGATCCTCGGGCCGACCATTCTTCCTGACCGTACCATTTCAGCCTGACTAAATACCATTTCAGTATTAGATGAAGGGTCATGTGAGGTAGTGACCCCATAAGCCAGGTTGGCAAAGTAGCTCCAGTCCTGTTGGGGAGAAATTCCGTCAGGACTGGTTGGAAGGTGGGCATGGACGTCTACCATGCCGGGCATAATCGTTTGATTGTCGGCACTGATCACCAGGGCATCATCCGGTACCTGTACTTTTGATGCCGGTCATACCGCTACGATCCGGTTTTTATCAATTACAATAGTTCCGTTCTCTATCACTTCATCTCCTTTCATCGTAATGATGCGGGTGTTTGTAAATGCGATCTTCCCGGAGGGTGCATCCGACGCCAGCTTTAGTCCTATTTCCGTCCCCGTGCTATCAGCCGGCGGAATATTCCGGGGGGCTCCTTCTGCGAACGAAAAAGAGTTCTTAATCTCTCTGCTGAAATATTGCGGGCCTAATGTCCAGTTTAGCTTTTTGCTGTCGCGGCTCCAGTGAATATAAGTTCCTGCATCCCTGGTAACCCTGGTTAAGGGCAATGCTTTGTTTTCGGCCGATAACTCAAGAGCGTTCGATGTATTTACAAGAGGTGTTATATAGGCGTTAAAAAGCTCGGTAAAGGCAAGCCATTTTCCATCAGGACTTGGAACGAACTGATTGGCATATTGAGAAACATAGTGGGTCCTGATATTATCACCGTTCAGATCCATGCTTTTAAGCGCTTTCTTTTCTCCATCGCGCCCCTGGAAGAAGATCCTTGAATCGCTGGCGTTGAACATCGGCCTGATCCCGTTATCTGATATTTTAACCGGGCTTCCGCCATTGACAGAGATTACGTAGATGCCCGGATTTTTTCCATAAGTATATCCTAAGCTATTGTTGCCGGTGCCCTTACGGTAAACAATCTTGTCGCTTTTATTTGAAAACCGGGGAGAATAATAGAACCCTTTTTCGGTGGTCAGGGAACTTACGCGGCCACTGCGTATATCGAGTTTGTTCAGTGACCCTTTATTTTCATCATTCCAGTTTACATATATCAGCCATTTTCCATCCGGACTAAATTCCGGTTCAAACTCAAAATCGGTGCCATTAGTAATCCTCTTAGGCTCGCCGTTAGGCAATTCCTTTGTATAAATATAACCTGCTGCGTTAAATGCTACCATTTTTCCATCAGGAGAAGTAGTAAGCTGGCGGATCATCTTAACATTAAAATTGTCGCTGAATACTTTATGGTCAAAATGGAGGGCCTCTGTGATGGTTTGAGAAGAGGTGGCCTCGAACGGAATTTCTGAAACAAGCTGTGAGTTAATATCCAGTTTTCTTATTTTTCCCTTCGCATAGAAAATAATAGCTCTATTGTCAGGTGTCCAGGCAAATCCGGGATAAACTCCAAAAACGGCCCATGTTTCCTGTTGGTCACGTGATAGATCATCATATACGGGCCACTCTTCCCCGCTTGAAAGGTCCTGTAAATACAATACCGATTTCAGTCTGACCCTTTTTACAAAAGCGAGCATTCTTCCATCGGGTGAGGGCTGGGGGCGAAAAGCACCGCCAGTGCCACCGGCGATATTTTCGGTTTCTCCTGTTTCCCTGTTAAGCCGTTTAATGGCATAAATCTCTCCGTTGGGATCTTTATTGTACTGGAAATAAGGGCCCGGACTTACATCCTCACTGTAATAAATATATTTTCCATCGGGGGAAACGGCTGGTTCTCCCGCGTCCTGCTGGTCGTTTTTTCTTTTTGTAAGCTGTACACCTTCGCCCCCTGATATATGGTACATCCACATTTCACCAGCTCCCAGCGAACGGGTGCCGGTAAAGTGTTTTCTTGCAATCAGGTATTGATTATCCGGAGTCCAGACTGCGTTATTCAGCAGCCTGAAACTTTCGTTTGAAACAGCATGTTTGTCTGTTCCATCGATGTTCATCACCCAGATATTATCACCGCCATTCTTATCGCTGGTATACGAAATGTATTTTCCATTGGGACTGAAGCGCGGCTGAACCTCGAAAGCCAGGCCTCCGGCCAGAAGCGTGGCCCTGCCACCTGTAACTGGCATTTTATAAATATCTCCCAAAAGATCGAAGACAATTTCTTTTCCATCAGGGCTCACGTCAATGTTCATCCAGGTGCCTTCATCAGTCGTAACAGATACTATTTTTGATGGTCCCAAAGGTTTTTCTACATTCCATCCGGATGATTTCTGTTGCCCAAAGGCACAGGAAGAGATAAGAACTGATAAGAGCAAATATAATCTGTTCATGTTTTTAAACCCAAGTGTCTTGCAAATATACACCTTCTGAAATTGCTATAAAAACAAAGGGATGGAAATGATCAACCAGCATTTTAATGGTATTGCAATTTGTAATTCGTATTAAATGGTATTATAACTCATAATTCATAACTCATAACTCATAACTCATAACTCATAATTCATCCCCCCCTCGTACAGCACATTTCCCGGAAATATTACATCTTTGTAATATAGCAAATGGCAATTTATCAGATACTTAAAAAATACTGGAACTACGATGCCTTCCGCCCTGTGCAGGAAGACATTATTCAATCGGTATTGCAGGGAAGAGATACACTGGCGCTGCTGCCTACCGGAGGAGGGAAATCTATTTGTTTCCAGGTACCTGCAATGGTTAATCCCGGAATCTGTATCGTTGTTTCCCCTCTGATCGCTCTTATGAAAGACCAGGTAGAGGGCCTGAAGGCAAAGGGCATTGAGGCGGTATCGATCGTCTCCGGAATGGGTAAACGGGAGGTAGATATTCTTCTGGATAATTGTGTTTACGGCCAGATCAAGTTTCTATACCTTTCGCCGGAGCGGCTCCGGTCTGATCTGGTAAAGGAGCGGATCAGGTATATGAATGTAAACCTGTTTGCTATAGATGAGGCACATTGTATTTCACAATGGGGATACGATTTCAGGCCGCCTTATCTTCTGCTTTCAGAATTAAGGGAGCTTCATCCGCAGGTACCGGTTCTTGCTTTAACAGCCACGGCTACCGAACGTGTTGCCGAAGATATCCAGCAAAAACTTCTATTCAGGAAATCCAATGTTTTCCGTAAAAGCTTTGAGCGAAAAAATCTTAGTTATGTGGTGGCTACTGAAGAAAATAAATACAGAAGGCTTTTTTCTATTGCCGCCAATATAGAAGGATGCGGAATTGTCTATGTAAGGAACAGGAGAGAAACACAGGAAGTTGCCCGTTTGCTTAATTACGAAGGATATAATGCTGATTTTTATCATGCCGGTCTTGATTCTCCAAGCCGCAGCCTGAAGCAGGAATCGTGGAAGACGAATAAAACCAGGATAATTGTGGCAACAAATGCCTTTGGGATGGGAATAGATAAGCCGGATGTGCGCTTTGTGGTTCATCTCGATCTCCCTGAAAGCCTCGAAGCCTATTACCAGGAAGCCGGACGTGCGGGCCGTGACGAAAAACGGGCCTATGCTGTTTTATTGTACAATAAGTCTGACCGGGTGCAGCTTGAGAAAAAGCTCGAACTCAGCTTCCCCTCCATTGACGAGATTAAGCAGGTATATCATGCTCTTGGTAATTATTACCAGATCGCCCATGGGGCCGGTGAAGGCATGGTATTTGAATTTGACCCCGGTGAATTCTGCAACCGTTTTAAGCTCGATGCTATTAAGACACTGAATGCCTTAAAGTTCCTGGAGCATGATGAATATATCAGCCTGACCGAAAGTGTTTTCCTCCCATCGCGTATAAAGATTACGGTTGCCGCCGAAGATCTTTATCGCTTCCAGGTAGAATTTGCAGGTTACGATTCTTTTATAAAGTTATTGTTACGGTCGTATGGTGGCCTTTTTGACCAATATTCGCCTATACGGGAAAGCGAACTTGCCCGCAGAAGCGGTACGACTACAAAGAACGTAATACAGACACTCGAAAAGCTGGAAGAACTGGAGCTCCTGAGCTATCTTAAGCAGACGGATAAACCCCAGTTGCAATTTATAAAACCGAGGGCCGATACTCAAAGCCTTTACATTGATTCTAAATATATAGCTGCACGTAAGCAAATTATGCAAACCCAGGTGAAAGCTGTAATCAACTATGCTGAAGAGAAAAAATGCCGGAGCCGTATGCTGCTGCAATATTTTAATGAACCGGACGCTGAGAAGTGCGGTGTCTGCGATGTTTGTCTTGAAGAAAAGCGGCTGGCAAACAGCGAAGGGCTTTTCGAGCAGATTACCTATGAGCTGATCCAGTTACTTACTTCACAACATCTGGGACTGGAAGAAATAATAACTACCGTTCGTTCTGGGAATGAAAAGGAAAGAATAGCAGCGCTACGAAACCTGCTTGATGCGGGTAAGGTTAAAACAGACGGAGTAAGGTATTATATATAGTACCTGGAATAATTTCAGCCCCCGGATTAGATTTCCAGAGGCTGGACATTTATCCTTCTTTTAATGATCTTATGAATTCCGGGATTTTTTCCATATAGTTTTCACAGCCCAGCAGCTTCACAAAAGCACTTCCAACAATCGCTCCATTTGCATATTCACTGGCTTTACTGAAAGTTTTGTTATTCGAAATACCAAACCCGATCATAGCAGGGTTTTTAAGTTTCATGTTTTTGATCCTTCTGAAGTAATCTTCGGTTTGAGTGGAAACAGCAAGGTTTTTACCTGTAGTTGATGACGACGAAAGAAGATAAATAAAGCCGTTGCTTAACTCATCAATTTTGCGGATCCTCTCATCCGAAGTCTGAGGGGTGATCAGGAAAATGTTGCTGAGGTTGTTGCTTTCAAAGCATGAACGGTACATCTCTTCGTATTCATACACAGGAAGATCAGGTACAATTACGCCATCCACTCCTACTTCGGCACAGGATGCACAAAATCGTTCCACTCCATACTGAAGTACGGGGTTAACATAGCCCATCAGCAATATGGGAATGGAAACCCGTTTGCGCAGGTCTTTTAACTGCTCAAAAAGTACTTTTACCGTCATTCCGTTTTCAATAGCCTTTTGGGAACTGTTTTGAATCACGGGCCCGTCTGCCAGTGGATCTGAATAGGGGATACCTATCTCAAGAAAGTCGGCTCCTGCTTTTTCGAGAGCCTCTGCTACATTGAGAGTACTGTTTAATTCCGGATATCCGGCGGTAAAATATATTGAAAGGATAGATCCTTTTTTCTGTTCAAAGGTTTGTTTAATTCTGTTCACGTTGTAGAGTTATGAATTATGGGTTATGAGTTATGGATTGTATGTTATAGATTAAAGTATTTCATATAGGTATCCAGGTCTTTGTCCCCGCGGCCTGAAAGGCAAATAACCACTGTTTCATCGCCCTTAAACTTCATTTTGTCAAGATAGGCAAGGGCATGAGAACTTTCTATGGCAGGGATTATTCCTTCAAGCTTAGCCAGTTGCAGGCCGGCATTCATCGCTTCGTCATCGGTAATGCTTACATATTGAGCTCTTTTTGTAGCATACAGATGCGCATGCTGGGGCCCTATGCCCGGATAATCAAGGCCTGCAGAGATAGAGTAAGGTTCTACTACCTGCCCGTCTTCTGTCTGCATTACAATAGACCTGCTCCCGTGCAGTACCCCTTCTTTTCCTAACAGGGTTGTAGCTGCAGATTCTCCGGAGTCAACGCCTTTTCCGGCTGCTTCCACAGCAATCAGCTTAACACGCTCGTTGTCCAGAAAATGATAGAACATGCCCATCGCATTGCTTCCTCCTCCAACACAGGCCATCACGTAATCGGGACTCGAATTGCCGGTTTTTTCAAGAAGCTGCCATTTGGTTTCTTCAGAGATGATCGACTGAAAGCGTGCTACCATATCAGGATAGGGATGCGGCCCAACTACCGATCCGATAATATAGTGGGTATCAACAGGATTGTTTATCCAGTCGCGTAATGCTTCATTCGTTGCATCTTTTAAAGTTCTGCTTCCCGAAAGCGCAGGAATGACAGTAGCTCCCATCATTTTCATGCGTGCTACGTTAGGCGCCTGCCGCTCAATATCCACTTCACCCATGTATACCACACATTCCAGGCCTTTTAATGCACATACTGTAGCTGTTGCAACCCCATGCTGGCCCGCGCCCGTTTCGGCTATGATGCGTTTTTTACCAAGGCGCTCTGCCAGCAGGATTTGTCCGACCGTGTTATTGATCTTATGGGCGCCGGTATGATTAAGGTCTTCCCGCTTCAGGTAAATATTAGCGCCATATTTCTCAGAAAGGCGCTCTGCAAGGTAAAGAGGCGAGGGGCGTCCTACATAATCTTTCAGTAATCCGAGATATTCTTCTTTAAAAACCGGATCTGCGATCATTTCCAGATAAGTCTCTCTTAATTCTTTAATATTGGGATAAAGCATTTCGGGGATATATGCTCCTCCAAAGGTTCCGTAATATCCATTTTCGTTTACTTGATAGTTCATAAACCCTCCAATCCGCTGTTGCGGAATCTATTTATTTGGTTAAAAATAATTTTTAATTTATTCAGATCTTTCAGTCCCGGTTCTGTTTCAAAGCGGCTGTTCAGATCAAGTGCGTACAATCTTGAATCTTCTATATTTTCAATATCTCCAATGTTTTCAATTCCTAATCCCCCGCTCAGAAAATAGCTTTTGACCGTATTATTTTCATTTAGCAGCGACCAGTTAAATACTTGCCCCGAACCACCATGTTGCGTGGTTTTGGTGTCAAATAAGAAATAGTCGGCAAATCCTTCGTAAGTATTGAGTATCGTGAAATCAAAACTTTCATCCAATCCAAATGCTTTGATCACTTCAACTCCCATTGCCCTTATAATCCCGCATGTTTCAGGGGATTCGGAGCCATGAAGCTGAACCGCGTTGAGGCTAAACTGTTCTGCCTTCCCCTGTATTTCGGCGGGAGAAGCATTTACGAATACACCGGTCTTTTTAATAGAGGGAGGAAGGTCGTCTAATATTCTTTTGTCAAGCGTTTCAGCAAATCGTTTTGATCCGGGATAAAAGATGAAGCCCATATAATCGGGCAGCAATGCTGCCACCTGCCTGATATTTTCAGTATTCCGCATACCACAGACCTTGATCTTTAGTCTTTCGGTGTGCGGAACGGATAAATTGGATTCAATGCTCATCAGTCGACAGATAAAAGGGTTTTAAAACTTTTAAGAGCCCGTTTACTTAAAAGAGATTCTTCGGCCTCATAGTAACAGTCGGCGAAAGTTTTATCCTGCCGGATCGTTTTAATAGCTATTGCTGCGTTGCTTAGCACTACATCGTTTTGAGCGGTGGTCCCTTTTCCGTCGAGTACATTAGTAAAGATAGTAGCTGATTCTTCCACAGAGCTTCCCCCGCTGATCTGTTCAGGGCAGATTTTTTCAAAACCCAGTTGACCTGGAGTATAAATAAATTCGCCTTCGTTGGAGAATGTTTTAAAATTACCGGTAAGAGAAATTTCATCATAACCGTCGAGGGTGTGGAGTATGGTATACTGCTTATCGGACTTCTGATAGAGGTAGGCATAAATACGTGCAAGCTCCAGACTGAAAACACCCACTACCTGGTACCTGGGTTTTGCTGGGTTTACCATTGGGCCGAGCATATTAAAAAAGGTCTTTACTCCCAGTTCCTTCCGGATAGGGCCAACATTTTTCATTGCAGAATGAAAAAGCGGGGCATGCAGAAAGCAGATCCCTGCTTCTTCAACACTTCTCTTGAGGTGAGAAGAGTCGTTCCTGAATTTATAACCCAGGAATTCCATCACGTTGGAAGATCCGCATCCCGAAGATACCCCGTAATTACCATGTTTGGCTACTCCGTAACCTGCACCGGCCACAACGAAGGATGCAAGGGTAGAAATATTAAAAGTGTCTTTCCCATCGCCTCCTGTACCACAGAGATCAATTAACTGGTATTGTTCCAGTCCCGGATTAAGGCAAAGTTCAAGCATGGCATCCCTGAATCCCTCCAACTCGTCGACAGTGATACTGCGCATACAATAAGCAGTCATAAAGGCGGCCATCTGCGACGTATTATATTTACCGCCGGTAATATTTGTCAGAATTGCCTTGGCCTCCTGTGAGTTGAAACTTTTGTGTTCAAATAAGTGATTTAATATTTGTTTCATTTTAATTTATTTTCTTTGCCCGGCAAGGCAAAAAAAAAGGTTGCCTTGTAGGCAACCCTGTTTCTTTCTATAAGAATATATACATATACAGTTTTGCCACTACGATTTGTAGAAGTGCCACCACCAGATATGTACGCTGTTTAGTTTCATTGCTGTGAGGCAAATATGATGATATCTTTTGTTTCTGCAAAATTTATTTACAGTTCTGGTAGGAAGTATCAAGTATCAAGTATCAAGAAACAAGACAAAGAAAGTGTTGTCAATTTTTGCTATATTGGGAGACCGATAGTAATAGCCAAAGTATTTCATGGTTTTGCCTTGCTGCCTGATACTTGCTGCTGAAATATATCAGAACAAATATGATCAACAGAAAAAAGAAACACTATTTAACACTCAGAGAAAAAATTAAAAAAGTTTTGCTTGTTTGTGCAGGAGTCCTGCTTGCCGCTTTTGGCTTAAAGGGCTTTCTGGTACCTAATGGATTTATCGACGGAGGGGTAACCGGGATCTCACTGCTGGTCAATCATATTACAGGTGTTCCTGTATCGGTATGGCTCGTGGTATTTAATGCTCCGTTTATCCTTATCGGGCTGCGTCAGATCGGTAAATCCTTTGCTATTTTTACATCATTGGCGGTAGTAGGCCTTTCCATTGTAATATATCTCTTCGATTTTCCGGTAATTACCCATGACAAGTTGCTGATCTCGATTTTCGGAGGATTTTTTCTGGGTGCCGGAATCGGGTTTGCCATGAGAGGAGGCTGTGTTTTGGATGGAACTGAGATTATTGCCGTGTATGTTAACCGCAAGAGTGCTTTTTCTATCGGCGATACCATTATGGTTATTAATGTACTTATCTTTATCTGTGCTGCTTTTGTTTTAGGTATAGAGGCGGCGCTTTATTCGATACTTACTTATCTGTCGGCTTCAAAAACAGTCGATTTTATTATTCAGGGGATTGAAGAATACACCGGAGTTACTATCGTTTCGGCAAAAAGCAAAGAAATTAAAGAAGCCATTATTTCTAATCTTGGCAGGGGCGTTACCCTTTATAAGGGCGAACGCGGCTATGGAGGCAGTCAATACAGCGATAAGGAAATTGATATTGTATTTACCGTAGTAACGCGCCTGGAGGTGTCGAAAATAAAAGAAGTGGTACGGCAGATCGACAGAAAGGCTTTTATGGTGATGAATGTTATTACCGAAACAAAGGGAGGTATTATAAAGCAAAGGCCGCTGCATTGATCCCTGGATGAGCTCGTTTGCGGGCTGCTTATCCCCGGTAACAGTTTTTGCGGCTTTCAACAGGCTCATTGCCAATTAAGGGCATCTCATGCCCTTATTTAATCAGTGGATCTTTTTCTTTCGTGAACAAGCCGTAAACCTTTTTATCAACCCAGGCCGGTAAAATTTTGTTCATCAGAACCGCCAGTTTCCCCTGCCCGGTCATAATGAGCGTTCGTTTTCGCCTTATAATTCCATCGGCAATAACAGCGGCAACTTCTTCTGCTGTCATCATTTTTCCCTCATCCATACTGCTTTCTCCCTGCTGAGATCCGTCTTTAGCCAGCGCTGTATTACGTATATTGGAAGCTGTAAAGCCGGGGGCTGCAACCATCACATGCAGGCCGGTCTTCAGGTTTTCAACCCTTAAAGCTTCCATAAAGCCATTCACGGCGAATTTGGAAGCCGAATAACCTGTCCTGCCGGGCAAGCCTCTGTATCCGGCAATGGAAGAGATGGCAACTACCGAGCCTTTACTTTCAAGTAGCCCGGGTAAAGCATGTTTTGTACAATATACCGTTCCCCAGAAATTTACATCCATCAGGTTTCGGATAACAACAAGATCAAGATCTTTAAATAAAGCCCTCATACTGATGCCCGCATTGTTTATCAGGATGTCGATACCCTTAAAGGTAAGCAGGGCCTGCTGGATGAGGTGTTTGCAATCTTCCTCTTTTGAAACATCGCATTGTACTGCGACTGCTTTAGTGCCGTATTCATTTTCGATTTGACGGGTTATTTCACAAAGTGTAACATACTGGCGTGCTCCCAGAACAAGGTTTGCCCCTAATCGTGCGAATTCGTGGGCACATGCTTTGCCAATCCCCGAGGAAGCGCCTGTAATGATGATGGTTTTATTTTTCAGATCCATATTTAAATTTCGAAGGTGTACTTATTTATCATCCGCACGGGCATTAAGGTCTCTGAAAGCGTGCAGGATCAGTTCAAGATATTCATTCTTTTTGTGAACCAGTAAGGTATCGTAAATTTCTGTATCTTCAATTACAGCGAGTCCGTCTTCTTTGATCATACAGTTATCATTGTATTTCCAAAACCAGAGGTCAAATTTACGTTTGCGGGCCAGGTGTCGTTTATCTGCACTGTCGCAGATATAAATAGCTACGTTGTTTTGTATAGTAAAGAATGAATGGAAAATTTCTGAAATAGTTAACCCAATGCGTTCATCATATACTGATTTATGAGGATTGCCGGATACAACTTCAAGATTAAAAGTGTAAATATTGTCTTTTATTAGCGGATAGTCTTCAAACATATAACCATAGCCAATAAAATAAGCATGGTACGCCATGTTTTGAGATGTAATAAACTCGAAAGAGAGGTTACTTATTCTTATAAAAGGATAGGGGATCAAGAAAATTATATTTATCTTTCAGATCAGTTAACTTTCCGCCGTTCTGCAGATGCTCATGAATAGCCCGTTTATCTTCAAGCATTTTTTTGAAGATCGCTGCCCCTTTGGAATTGAGCGGTTTTTTATGATTCTGCTGCGTATTCATAACTATAATAACAAAAGTACGGGAAATTATTGAAAAATCAAGATGGTTTTCAGAATGTCTTTATCCTGCATAAGGTATTCTGGTGGCAATGGAACGGGCGAGGGTAATTTCATCAGCATATTCAATTTCGCCGCCAAAAGCTATTCCCCTTGCGATAGTAGTTATTTTGACAGGGAGGTCTTTTAACTTTTTATAGATGTAGAAAATGGTGGTATCGCCTTCCATGGTTGCACTCAGGGCCAGGATCACCTCATCAATTTGTCCTGTTTTTACACGTTCAACCAGCCGTTCTATATTCAGATCAGAAGGGCCTACACCATCCATAGGCGAAATTAATCCTCCCAGCACGTGATATATGCCGTTATACTGGTTTGTATTTTCAATGGCCATCACATCGCGGGTATCTTCAACAATGCAAACCATAGTTTTGTCACGCTTATGGGCAGAACATATTTCGCAAACTTCAGCGTCAGAGATATTTCCGCAAACGTTACAAAAACGTATTTCCTCCTTTAGACGTGTCAGTGCATTACTGAAGTGCTCCACCTCCTGAGCTGATTGGTTGAGGAGATGTAATACAAGCCGCAGCGCCGTTTTCTGGCCTACACCAGGGAGTTTTGAAAATTCATTTACAGCGTTCTCCAGTAAACGTGAGGAAAAGTTCATCGTGCAAATGTACATATGGAAGTCGTAGATCGGAAACCGTGGATCAGATTTAAGTTATTTATCTCAAAGGAACGGCTGTATCTGTAAGGCATTCCTATTCAGTTTGGCTGTCAGCGAACTATTTTCCACATTTTTGTCAATTGATTTTATTACATTTAACGCCTGATTTTTAGATTTGGCCGGAAATAATGATATTTTCTAACATTATGTTTCCAGGTAGTAAAATCTGTTCGGGAAAAACAGATTCTGATTAAATTTTATTTTACTGACATATATGACAAGAGACGAGAAAATACGAAATGCATTTGACAATAAGGACTGGCAGGAAATAAAGGTTACCGATTCCTGGCAGATCTTTAAAATTATGGCTGAGTTTGTGGAGGGGTTTGAAAAGATGGCAAAAATAGGGCCGTGTGTGTCTATATTTGGTTCTGCCAGAACTCCGCAGGAGAGCAAATACTATAATATTGCTGAAGAAACAGCCAGACTGTTAACGGAACATGGATATGGTGTTATATCCGGCGGTGGACCGGGAATTATGGAAGCAGCTAATAAAGGAGCTTATGAAGCCGGGGGGAAATCTGTAGGCTTAAATATTGAGCTGCCTTTCGAGCAGTTTCATAACAAATATATCGACCGTGATAAATTGATGGAATTTAACTATTTTTTTGTAAGAAAAGTAATGTTCATGAAATACTCCCAGGGCTTTATTGTTTTGCCGGGCGGATTCGGAACCATGGACGAAATGTTTGAAGCAATTACTCTTATTCAAACGGGAAAGATCGCCCGTTTTCCGATTGTTTTGGTTGGCCGCGAATACTGGAGCGGGCTGCTCGACTGGGTGGAGAACCACATGCTCGACGCGAAAAATATCAGTGCCGATGATTTAACGCTCTATAGAGTTGTTGATACCGCCGAAGAAGCTGTAGAACATATTTTCCGTTTCTATAATAAGTATGTATTGAAACCGAATTTCTGATAATTATTTAGCTGCACTCTTTAAACTTAAACAATAAAGAACGCTGCCTGAGCAGGCGCTCTTTATTGCCGGCAGTGCCGGGGCTGGCATTTATAAATTATCAGCATCCATTGCACCTGTCAATACCCTGTTTTAGGATCACTTCCAGTCTATCGAAACCGAACCCGCAGAAGCATGGACGTAAATATCACTTCCTCCGCCATTCAGGGTTCCTTTTACACGGTCTTTCTCTACAGAACCATTAAAATTATTCATTGTACCCGCGCTGATCCTCCCTCCGCTAAGGTCAAGGGTATATCCTTTACTTTTAGGAAGGGCCACTGTAGCGCTTCCGGCGCTTACATTAATTTTAACCGATTTGCCCGCTTCCGTAAAGGAGACATGCAGTCCGCCCGCGCTGGTAGAGGCGTCGAGGCTGCAGGAGAGTTGCTCCAGGCGAA
The DNA here is from genome assembly GCA_015654985.1 of Sphingobacteriales bacterium. Classification (GTDB taxonomy): domain Bacteria; phylum Bacteroidota; class Bacteroidia; order Sphingobacteriales; family Sphingobacteriaceae; genus Arcticibacter. Next base: position 46,276 of record JAATFW010000316.1, read on the forward strand.
TACTTCCGCCCGATGTGTGCGAAAGAAGCTCGCCTGATATACTGTTTCCTTTGATGCTTCCTCCGCTGGTCCTTGCTTTAATATTTCCCTGTAGCTGCTGAAGCGAAAGAGATCCTCCCGAAGTTGCAAGGTCGATAGTTCCGTTGCAGTTGCCGGCTTCGATACTGCCACCGCTGGTTTTCAGTTCAATGGTACCTTTACTGTCTGTTATATGGATGCTGCCTCCCGAGGTTTTGCCCGAGATTTTGCCGCTTAACGTCTTCAGGTTAAGGCTGCCTCCGCTTGTGCTGAAATCCTGGTTTCCTGTTAATCCCGTTAACAGGATGCTGCCTCCGCTTGTATTGAGTTTCGACGATATTTCTGAGGGAACAGAGATCTTAAAAGAAATGCTTAAAGATTTTTTCCAGTTGATGTTTTTTTTCGGAGAAGCAACTGCTTTTAGTTCATCCCCGCTGGTGGAGATGTCAATATCATAATACTCATTTATCAGAGTGCTGATTTCTTCGCCCGTGAGGCTTTTGTCCCGGCTATTATTGGTCCTGACATAAACTTCCACCTTTGCTTCCCGGACGGTACCACCGGTTACCGTAAGGCTCCCTCCTGATGTGGACGCCCTGACATTTTTTATACCTGCGGCATTAAAAGACTTTGTCAGATAAGGTTGGTCTGAGTTATTTTGTGCACATGCAAGAACCGACTGTATAGCGGTTAACATAAATAAAATTAATTTTTTCATGAGCTTAAAAAATTTATATAATGAATGTTATTTATTAAATAATAAATAAAGGATTATAAATTAACGGTCCCTGCTTATTCAGTTCTCAAACTTTTTACCGGGTTGGCCAGGGCCGCTTTTACCGCTTTAAATCCGATCGTTACAATAGCTATTGTTATGGCAATAGCAGCGGTAACAGCGAAAACTTCCCAGCCGATCGTTGTGTGATATGCAAATTCCCGGAGCCAGAGGTTCATTCCATACCAGGCCAGGGGCGAAGCTGCTATAACTGCCAGTATCACCAGTTTCAGAAAATCTGACGATAGTAAGGTGATGATTTCAGCTACGCCCGCGCCGAGCACCTTGCGGATCCCGATTTCTTTGGTCCTTTGTTCTGCACTGAAGGAAGCAAGTCCGAATAACCCCATACATGAAATAAAAATGGCGATAAAGGTAAAATACCTGATAACAGTCATTAACCGGGTATCCGCCTCGTAGTTCTTCTGAAAATCGTTGTCCAGAAAGCTGTAATCAAACGGTTCATCCGGATTAAGTTTAGTCCAGGTGCTTTCAATGAATTTCATCAGTGTTCCTGTATCGCCGGGACCTCCATGTACAATCAGGTAATTATAGGTGGCATTTTTATTCACTTCGAAAGAAAAAGGTTTTATGGGATGTTGCAGCCCCTCGAAGTTAAAATCCTTCACCACGCCCTGAATCTCTGTGGCATACACTCTGCCCTGGAAGTTCGAATAGACTATTTTTCCTACGGCATCTTCGGCAGAAGCAAAGCCAATCTCTTTAATGGCCTTTTCATTTAAAACGGCCCGGTCGAACGTATCGGCAGGCAGGCCCTCCGAAAATAAACGCCCGGCAGCCAGTTGAATTCCCAACGTCCGGAAATAGTCAGGATCAACCACATTCATCTTTACCCGCCTTGAATCATCTGCTGTTTGTCCTTCTTTGTAATAGGTGCCGTCGCTTGGGTTCTGAATGCCAGGATAATACCACGAGGCTGCAACATCCAGAACCTGTGCATTATTTTTAATAGTATTCTTCAGAGAGGGATACAGCTTTTTCGCAATTTCACTTCTCAGGGGGATAACGATCTGCCTGTCTCTGTTA
>JAATFW010000085.1 GCA_015654985.1 Sphingobacteriales bacterium
CCTTTTTGAAAAGAGCCGGGGTTTGTCCAGTCGATATTAAAAACCTTTCCTATAGAATTATCAAACTCTATGGCCGTTCTGTAAGTATACTGAAGATCGTCTCCGTCTGCGGTAAACAAACTACCGTTATCAAATATCATGAGATTGCCAACGGGATCGATAATGCGGACAAAAACATCGTGCATGCCCTTTTCGGCAATAGCATTATCGGCTACAGTAAAACTGATCCGCAGCTTTTTTGCAGAACCAGCCCGGTTTACATCTGTTTCCTTCCCGTTATTCCTGATCTTGAGCGGAACAATACCGATATTACCGGTTTTTAGCGCGGCTGCAACTTTCACCTTACTGTTGAGCTCAACATTCTGCTGTTCCAGTTGGGATGCATGCTGGCTTACTGAGGCAACCGTAGTTTTCAGGCTGTCTCTCTCAACCGTTAAAACCTCGTTTTTTTGTTTGAGGCCTTCAATATCAGAAGTATACTTAGACACAAAATAACGCAATTGCTTAACCTGGTCCTGCGCTTTTGCAAGCTGTCCCTGGGTCAGTTTACCCATCCTTAACTGCTCTCTAAGCTCAGAGATCTTTTTCCGTGCAAGATCCTGATCCTCCTTCATGGCCGCTGTGAGTTTGACATTAGCATTATTGGTTTTATCCAATTCTGCCTCTATCTTATCAATTTCAATTTCCATGCGCGACTTCTCATCCGTAAGCGTAACGATCTTGTCATTGGCCTTTTTATCCCTGAAGAACAAATATGCATTCGTTCCAAGGAGAGCAACGATCACCAGTATTAAAAAATAAATTTTATTTGAATCTTTCCTGGGCGACGGCTCGGAATATGTATTTTCCATGTTATTCTTTCTAAATTTCATCTATAAAACTGTTCTTCAAAGGAAGAATGAGACGCCAGTAAACTGCCTGGCACTCATGAACGCCTTATAAAACAGATATCACGCTGAATAAATGTTGTATATGCCGTTTCTGTAAAATTGCATATAAAACACTTTATCCTGGTTAATGCATCCTGAAAAAGAACTAATCCATTGTAGCAATCCCCTGGCCTTATCTTTCTCTCTATAACACTTCTTTCAGTATAACTATTTTTATATTGAAATATTGCCCGTTCCATGAATAGGCCGGGACAAATATAATATTTTATAAAAATCATTCTATATTCGCATCCCACTTATTCCCCGTAATACAAAAATCGTAAATACCACAGGAATAACCATGGTGTTCTTATAAAAAGGTTCATATTGTTCTTATAAATTTCATCTATAAAAATGTTTTTCAAAGGAAGATGAGAGACTGATAAAGCATAAGCACTCATAAACACCTTCTAAAAACAGATAATACGTTGAATAAACTTGTTTTATGCAGCTTATGTCAACTTGCATATAAAACAAGTTTATCTTAGTTTGGTACGATCTCTTTATTCCCCGGAATAAAACCGGTTGTCCCGCCCGATAAAATTAACTGTCCGTTTATATAAATTCCGGAGTATTAAAAGATTATCATCTTACAGCACCTGATTTTAGATCATAATTTATTCTGGTAAAAAGTGTTTCTTTTTATCTTTGCATCTTTATTTAGAATAATTGAAAAGATATGCTTTTAAGATTCTGGTTGTTGCTGATTATCTTTTTCACTTCAATTCATACTTCATTTTCGCAAAACAGCACGTTACCGGAGTCGCCCTCCAAAAGAGAATTCAGAGGCATCTGGCTTGCAACAGTAGCAAATATAGATTGGCCTTCCAGCCCGGGACTTTCATCTGCCAGGCAGAAAGAGGAATTTTTAAAGATCCTTGATGAACATCAAAAAAGCGGGATAAACGCTATCCTCCTGCAGGTACGGCCCGCTTCTGATGCCTTTTACGGAAGAGGCAGGGAACTCTGGAGCCGGTTTTTAACAGGAAAACAGGGTCTGGCACCTGCCCCTTATTATGATCCTCTCGAATTCGCTGTTAATGAAGCTCATAAACGTGGCATGGAATTACATGCATGGTTCAATCCATATCGTGCAAGCACCACCCTCGCCTCTTCTGACATTAGCAGGGAACATATAAGCAGGGAGCATCCCGAATGGTTTTTCAACTACGCAGGCAGAAAACTATTCAATCCCGGCCTTCCCGAAGTCAGAGCGTATATTATTCAGGTAATATTGGATGTAGTTAGAAACTACGATATCGACGGGGTTCATTTTGATGATTATTTCTACCCCTACCCTGAGAGGAACCAGGTTATCCAGGATAAAGAGACCTTTGCTAAATACGGCGCGGAGTTTACAAATATCGACGACTGGCGCCGGCATAATGTTGATATACTGATTCATACACTTGCCGATAGTATCCACGCTGCTAAACGGTATGTCAAATTCGGAATAAGTCCTTTTGGGATCTGGCGGAACCGCTCGCAGGACCCGGAAGGGTCTGAAAGCAGCGGACTTGACAGCTATGGAACACTGTATGCTGATACCAGGAAATGGATCAGGGAAGGTTGGGTTGATTATATAAATCCTCAGATCTATTTTCCGTTATACTACAGGGTTGCCCCCTTTGAAAAATTAGTTGACTGGTGGAGCAATAATACCTTTGGAAAACATTTATATATAGGCCATGCTGCATACAGGGCAACAGAAAGACGGCCGGGATGGAATGACTGGCGGCAGATCCCGGATCAGATCAGGTACGTGAGGCAAAACAACCGTGTTCAGGGAAGTGTATTTTTTAGTTCGAAGTCTGTAACCTCTAATTTCGCAGGAATACAGGATTCTCTACGGAATGATTTTTACAGATATCCTGCCCTGCCTCCGCAAATGCTATGGCTCGATGCGATCCCTCCTCAATCGCCTCTTAACCTTCAGGCCAACATTACAGCAAACAGGGTTTCTCTTAAATGGGGAGAGCCAATAAAAGCAAGAGATGGTGAAACTGCCTACGGATACGTTATCTATCGTTTTCCATCCGACGGAAGAATTGATATTGAAGACGCCTCCAAAATCATAAAGATCAGCTTTGAGAACAGTACCTCTTTTACGGATGAAGTAGCCAGGCCGGGAATGTATTTTTACGTCGTTACTGCGATCGATCGTTTGAAAAATGAAAGTCTTCCCTCTAACAACGTAATGGTCTCAATACCCCAGGTATATTAATAAATAAGGAAACTTCCGCAAATGCTCATGATGGGTTTCATATTTAAAAATGTGCAGCGTTGCACGGTGATACCAGGCTATTTTATCTTTAACATAACACTGATAACACATTACTATACGATGTGTCTTTTTTCATGGCAGGCTGGGAAAGCATTGGTCTTCCCCATAGAGTGATGAAACAAAACAAGGCAAAACAGATGGGGATAAGAAATATATATCCGAAAAAAAAGCATTAAAATATCTGCAGATTCTGTATTTTTGCTTATAGCAAACCGGATCCTGTCTTTAAGGTTTCCCCGAAAAACCGGATCAGTCTCATAACCTTTCCCGGCACACATTACATTTCTCATAAAAAACTTTACCGTTCTTAACCAGGTGGATTTGCCCGGCTCCTCCTCCCGGTTCATACCTGCTTCGGACCTAATTTTCTATGAATACATAGAGAATGCCCGGTAACTCCATACCGAGTCCACATTAGCATGGATATATGTGGACCCGATGTGGAGTTACCGCACTTACACTAAAGACTCATAATGAACCTGGTCCGAAGCAGGTATGAACGTGGAGGAGGAGCCGGGTCGGGCTGGGTGTGATATTAAATAAAGGTGGAGATAAAAAAGTTGGAGATAAAAGTACCGGGAAACCGGAGCAACATGGTAAACGTTCCGCTAAATTAGCTTTTTCCGAATAAAAAGTAAATTTTTTTAATTCTGGCTGACGACTGAAGGCAGGAGGTTGGCTTTTGTGTTTTACCGGACAACAATGATGAAGCTGTATCATAAATCGCCTTCCGCAAAAAACCGGTGAAAGATTGTTAATTTTCTGCCGGTTTTTTATGAGAATGATAGCCGATAAAAGCTCAATTAAAATAAAATCAATAAAAAAGAGGCTGAAATCACTTTGAAGTGAACCCCAAAAGTTGGACAAAAACTTTTGGGATTCACTTCATTTATGATACAGCCTCATATATTAAAGTTCTTATTTTTTCTCAGGCAACAAAACAAATTTTATAAAGTTATTTCCGCTCAGATATTGATTTGCGGCTTCTTTCAAACTCTCCGGAGTGATCTTTTTCAGCGAATCCAGATAAGTAAGGATTCTGGTAGGATCTTCACCCAGTTCATAATTTGAGGTAAGATAACCAGCCCAGAAACCGTTCTGTTTTAGCTGCGTCTCTGTAGTCCGTCTTTCTTCCGCCACATACTTCTCAATATCCTGGACCTGGGCCCCGTTCTGTTTTATTTTATTGATCTCATCCAGGGTTGCATTTATAAGCTTATCTACATTTGCCGGAGCGCACCCAAAAGCAACTGTAAATGAATATCTATTTGTGGGATATTTACTATAGCTTGCTCTGGCAGCGGGAGAATACACACCGCTTTCCTCTTCCCTGAGGCGCTCAATGAGCTTGATCTGCAATACTTCTGAGAGAGCGTCTAACTGATTATTATTATCTTCGTTATATGTATAATCGCCGCTAAAGACCAGGCGAACGCTCGCTTTATCTTCCTGCCCCTTGTAAACCTCCTTCGTGATCTTTCCGGGCGGAGTGTGGATCCCTAAGTCTTTTGCCTGTTCTTTTCTTTGCAAAGCCGGAAGAGCGCCCAGGTATTGTTCGAGGAACGGCCTGATCTCGTCTTCTTTGAAGCTTCCAACAATTGTAAAAGTGAAATCGCTGGCATCTGCAAAGCGGTCTTTATAAACAGAATATGCCTTATCCAGGTCAATTTGTTCTATTTTAGAAAGGCTGGGGCCGGTACGGCGTACACTATAATTTCCGAGTACAGCAGAAACAGTATCTGAAAATACGCTGGCCGGATCACTTTCGCGATTGGCTAAAGCCCCTTTTTGCTACTGTATCACAGATTTAAATATTTCCGGATCTTTGCGGGGCCGGGTAAAATACAGGTATACCAATTGCAGTGCAGTTTCCAGGTCTTTCGGTGCAGCAAAGGCAGAAATGCCCTCCGTCCGTTCAGCAATAAAAGGGCTTACCGATACCCGTTTTCCGCTTAACATTTTGGGGAGCTGAATCGAATTAAACTCACCAAGGCCGCTGCGGCCCGCAAGTGAAGATGCGGCAGCAGCAGATTGATAATCGGCATCGGGATAAAGAGAAGTACCGCCGGGGCTGAAAGCATTAATGAGGATCTCATCATTTTTAAAGTCGGTAGGCTTTAGCACTACTTTAACCCCATTGCTTAGCGTAAGCTCGGTAACACCTATCTGGCTGATCTTTTTCTCACTTACTACTTTGCCCGGAGCAGGTTTTACGGAAAGAAGAGGCTTATCGGATACCTCGTCTACATAGGCTGCGATCTTATTTTGTTTAACCGATTGAATCCATGAATTAACAGTAGCCTCAGCAGGGAGGGCGGCCGTATCTTTTTCAGGAGCCATGATGACAACATCCCGGTTCACGTCGGTAAGATACTTTGCAGTTACAGCATTTACTTCTGCAAGAGATATGCCTGCTATGGTATTCTTTGCAAAATTATATTCGTATTCTATTCCGGGGCTTGCTTCTTCTTCGAGGAACAAACGCAGGTATTCCTGTACGTAGTTTTCTGAGGATGTTTTATCCTTTTCCTTATAAGTTGCCTCCATGGAGGTCATATACGATTGTTTTGCGCGGTCAAGCTCTGTAGAAGTAAAACCGTAATTTCTTGCCCGTTCAATTTCTGTAAAAACAGCCTTGAACCCTTTTTCAAGTTCTCCGGGTTTAGCCACCACATAAGCAGAAGCGACATCAAGACCAGCCATAAAACCTCCGATGCTGCTTCCTCCCTGTAAAAACGGAGGATCTGCCTGTTTTAACAGCTCTGAAAAACGGGCGCCCATCATTTGATTATACAACGACCTGATAATGCTGTTACGCATATCAGATGTTGTCTTCATTTCGGCACCGGGATGCTTTACCATTACCTGGGCAACAGTATAAGGCATTTCCTTATCTGTTACCGCCATAAACTGATTTTTGTTAAGAAGCGGAATGGTGTATTTGGTCCGCGGCAGAGGCTTATCCGGATTCTTAAGGTCAGAGAACATTTCCTTTATCATCTTCTCAACCTGTGCTACGTTCACGTCGCCTACCACAATCAAAGCCTGAAGGTTCGGCCTGTACCAGTCTTTGTAAAATTGTTTGATATCCTCAGGCTTAAATGACTTAAGCACTTCCTCTGTTCCGATAGGAAGTCTTTTTGCATAGCGCGAATTATTGAACAGCATAGGAAGGTATTTATTCTGCATCCGTTCCTGCGCACCTTTTCCTAATCTCTTTTCTTCGAGAACAACACCTCTCTCCTTATCTATTTCTGACGGATCGAGCAAGGCATCCTGGGCCCAGTCGCGCATAATCTGCATTCCGTTTTTAAATAATGCAGGATCGTCTGTTGGCAGGGGCAACTGATAAACTGTTTCGTCAAAACTGGTATAGGCATTCAAATCGGCGCCAAACCTGACTCCCGATTTCTGAAGATAGTTTACCAGTTCATTCTTTGGAAAATGTTTGGTGCCGTTAAAGCTCATGTGTTCCATAAAATGTGCAAGTCCGAGCTGCTGCTCATTTTCTAACACAGATCCTGCTTTAGTAGCCAGGTATAGCTGAACCCTTTCTTTAGGTTCAGTATTTCTGCGGATATAATAGGTAAAACCGTTGGGAAGTTTTCCTGTTTTTATCGCAGTGTCAAGGGGCAGCTTTTGACTGACCGTTGTGTTGTTTACCTTTTCTTTCTCTTTTGTTGTTTTAACCCGTGTTTGTGAAAACCCGCTCAAAGTAACAGTTAAAGCTAGCAGGTACGTCAAAGGCCTGGAGTATCTTTTCATATTAAAATATAATTCATTAATGTTATTCCCTTTGGAAAAACACAATAAAAATAGGATTAATTACATTAATTGTATCTGCATTTTACATTCTTTAACACAAATATGTAATTTAACCGGTATTTCATCTGTAAAACTGTTCTTCAAAGGAAGAAGAGAGGCCGGTAAACTGCGTGGGCACTCATCAACACCTTTAAAAACAAATAATAGGATAAATAAATGTTTTACATGCAGTTTCTGTAAAATTACTTATAAAACATTTATCTTGGTTTGATCTATAAATTTTTAAAGCGTGGTATGAACAGGGCACTGCAACAACTGTCTGAAATGTATAGTAAAACAAGCCGGTTAATTATTGGACTTATGTCGGGAACGTCACTGGATGGACTGGATATAGCCCTATGCCGTATAACCGGAAGCGGTGCAGATACACAGGCCGGCCTGGAACACTATGAAACATTCGGTTACTCTGATGATTTCAAATCGGATATAAGAAGTATATTTTCAAAACAGCAGGCGGACCTTCAAAAGGTAACTCTTCTAAATGCTGTTACGGCAAACCTGCATGCTGAAATGATCCTTAATGCCCTGAAGAAATGGAATGTAAAGCCATCTGAGGTGGATTGTATCGCCAGTCACGGGCAAACCATCTATCATTCTCCTAAACGCCTTCACGGCCTTTCAGGCTATCCTGATGCAACCTTACAAATAGGGGACGGTGATCATATTGCTGTCAAAACAGGAATAATTACGATCAGCGATTTCAGGCAGAAACATATTGCTGCCGGCGGAGAAGGTGCGCCGCTGGCCCTTTATGGTGATCATATATTATTTTCCTCAAAAGAGGAAAACCGGGTAATGCTTAATATTGGAGGGATCTCGAACTTTACCTTTCTCCCAATGGGCGGAGCCGCCGGCACAGTGTGTTCTGATACAGGTCCGGGAAATACACTTACTGATGCTTTATCAAAAAAATATTTTAATGCCCCGTTCGATAAAGACGGCGGGTATGCAGGAAAGGGCAGGGTAATTGAGCCTCTCCTTGAAACCATGCTGCTGCATCCCTTTTTTAAAGAATCTCTTCCAAAAACCACGGGGCCCGAACTGTTTAATCTTCAGTTTATCGAAGATTGCAGGAATGCAGCCGGAATTGATGAAGTAAACCCTGAAGACCTTGTAACAACGGCATCACTTCTCACAGCCCGGTCTATTGCTATGGGGATTAAAAGGGCATTGACTGTAGATTCCTATTCTATATACGTAAGCGGCGGCGGATGTCATAATTCCTTCCTTATGGAAAAGCTCCGGGAATTATTCCCAAACAACAAGGTAAAGCTTACGGGCGAGCTTGGGTTCAATCCGGACGCCAAGGAAGCTATATTATTTGCCCTGCTTGCTAATGAAACCATTTGCGGTTCGTCTTTGCAGACGGGCGGAGGGCCTGCTGTAACGATGGGAAAGATATCCCTGCCCACTTAGTATTTTCCATCGCGTTTTTTAAAGGCAACAGCGGGGCTTCCGGATACAGGTAAAATGCTTTCAGAGATTAAGCCTGTTTTCGCACTCCGGGGCTGCATTCATCTCTGCCGCAGCAAGGTACCGTTAGACCGGAACGCAAACAACTATTCCCAGAGGCAGCATTCATTTCTGCCGCAGCCCGACCGGAGCGAAAAAAAATCTGCTGTGCCGGGATTTAAAGTACATCATGAGAGCGGTTAAAATGCATGTTTTTACGGAAAAAAACATCTGCTTTAACCGCTCTCAATATTTATTTAACTTCTTACGCCTCCAACTCTGTGGATTGCTCCCCCATTTCC
>JAATFW010000116.1 GCA_015654985.1 Sphingobacteriales bacterium
ACCGTCATGTTTGGTGGCCTGAAACAGGACGGTCTGTGAATGCTGAGATTGACCTGAACGATGTGAAGCTGATTAAGGAGATGAACATGAATGCGGTGCGTTGCTCGCATTATCCGCCCGACAGGAGCTTCCTCAATATCTGTGATTCGCTGGGCCTCTATGTTCTTGATGAACTGGCTGGATGGCAGAAGGCTTACAGTACAAAAGCCGGAACTCCGCTGGTGAGAGAAATGGTGATGCGGGATGCAAACCACCCTTCGATCATTTTCTGGAGCAATGGGAATGAGGGAGGTCATAATTTCGACCTGGATGATGACTACGGAATCTACGATCTGTCGAAACGGCCGGTGATCCATGCCCATCATAAACCGGGGAATGCTTTTAAGGGGATCGATTGCAACCACTATGAAGATTATTACAGCACACAGAGTATCCTGGCCGATACCAATATCTATATGCCTACCGAATTTCTGCATTCGCAGGATGACGGGGGCGGTGGTTCTTCTCTGGCCGACTTCTGGGAGCTTCATTGGAATTCTAAAAAGGGTGCCGGCGGCTTTATCTGGGCACTGGTGGATGAAGGGATTGTCCGCACAGACCTGAATGGAATGATTGATGTAAACGGGGTGAATGCCCCCGATGGACTGGTAGGTCCGCATCGTGAAAAGGAAGGAAGCGTCAATGCCATCCGCGAGATCTATTCGCCGGTGAGGATCACTATGAAAGAATTGCCTGCAAACTTTAAAGGCGAGATTCCCGTGGAGAACCGTTATCATTTTACCAATTTAAACCAGTGTACTTTCAAATGGGAGCTGGTGAAATTTAAAAAACCTGCCGATTTCTTTACGGATTATACTGTTTTAAAGGATGGTGCTGTTCGGGCACCTTCGGTTGCTCCCGTTGGGAAGGGCGTTTTAAAGCTAAACCTTCCTTCGGGCTGGAAAGAATCTGATGGCCTTACCCTGGCTGCTTATGATCCGTTTAAGAATGAAGTGTATAAATGGGTGTGGAAGGTGAAAAGCAACGTACAGCTATTGGACAGCCTGGTGATCACTCAAAGCGCAGATCCGGTAAATGTTACTGATGCTGACAGCACTGTTACACTGAAAGCAGGCGGAATTGCGGTAACCTTCAGCAAAAAAACAGGAAAATTAGCAGGCCTGGCAAATGACTACAGTGCTAAGCTGTCGTTTTCAAACGGGCCAGTGCCGGTAAGCGGCAATGCCGTATTTACCGGTTTAAAGCATTATAAGGAGAACGACGGCTATGTTGTGGAAGCCTCCTATAGTGGCGACATGAAGTTTGTACGATGGAAAATGTATGGAAGCGGATGGCTGGAAATGACGTATGAATACAGCCTGGAAGGGGCTTATCCTTTTGCCGGCGTAAGCTTCAGCTACCCTGAAAACTATGTTTTGGGTGCGAAGTGGCTGGGAAAAGGACCTTACCGGGTATGGAAGAACCGGATGCAGGGGGTTACGTATAATGTATGGCAGAACCGGAACAATAATACCCAAACGGGCAGCGCTCCATGGATTTACCCGGAGTTTAAAGGGTATTATGCCGATATTACCTGGATGGAGATGAATACCGTGGAAGGAAAGTTTACGGTTGCAAGTAAGGACAAGGACCTTTTTGTGAGGTTGTTTGATTTTTACGCACTGTCGGGGCCGAAACCGCATCCTTCGCTGCCATTGGGCGACATCTCTTTCCTGGATGCGATTCCTCCTATCGGTACCAAACTTGCACTGAATATCAGTGCCAATACCTCACGGCTCGGCCCGGAAAGCGAAATGAATAAGATAAGCGGCACAACCAAAAGGACCTTGTATTTCTATTTTGGCCTGCCGAAATCCTCTGCGGATAACAAACAGTTTGTGATGCCTAAGGAGAATATATTAACAGATTAGAAGTAAGGATGAAAGGTAATAGGGTAAAGTAACTGCTGTTTATGCAGATGATAAGAATGCAAAGGTGGCAATCCTTGCGGCGAAAGCACTATAGAAGGCTCTTTATTTAACTTCATATATTGTTGTCGCTTTAACCGGAATACCGGTATCGGATATTCCTTCTGCATCAATGCTTATTTTAGTTTTAGGGTCGGCGTTATAAAAGGTGAGCGTAGCTTTTCCCTGTTCGTTTGTCACGATGTTTGGATTCCAGTAAATGGTGGTTCGTAGATCAGTTTTGTTTGCCGTAGTTCCGTAATATGGCGAGTAAAAGGTGCGGGCCTCGTAATAGCCGGTTATATCCTCTTTGTATTTTGAAGGAACATCAGGAGCGAGAGCATCCGGTTTAAGGGTGAGATATATTACATAAAAATCACGCGGGCCGGATAATTGCGACATGCTTACGGTACCAACACCCATCGCATTTTCAGATTCTTCTCCGCCCTGTTGCAAGCCGGGAGATGAGAGCATATGCCGGATCACTACTTTTTCAATCTTGTCCATCCTGATGTTATAATATTGATTGTAATAATGAGAGCGCATTTCCTGGGGGTCGTCATCCGTAAAAGGGACTTCTCTTCCATTTGCAATAAATCTAACAGAGGGTTTTGTCTTACCGCTCGTACTTATGAAAGTTACTATATCAGAGTCGCCCGGGCGTGCTGTGGATACCCTGTGGAGTATAAAATGGGCCAGGTTTCTGTAATCGTAGTCTTTGCTGGTAATATCAAAGGACTCTGTAGGATAGCCGAAATCTGTAAGGACTCCGTCGAACAGCCGCACATGTTTGTCTTTGATCACAACTTCTTTCAGTTCAATAGTGTCGGTCATGCGCTGTTTTATCTGTGATCTTCTTCGCTCTGCAAGTTGTTCTGAGAAAGGGTCAACCTGCTGTATATCTGCCGGTGGCAGCGGAGATACTGCCGGAGGTTGCCTGAACAATGGGTTCATTTGGATCCACCCTGTATTCTTGCCCTTGCTGTTTGTTGCTGTTAAGCTGATCGGCTGACGGCCATACAGTTGAACGGTGTCGATATAGAAACGGCCGGCAGAATCGGTTTTTGCTGAAAAAAGCTTTGCACCCTTTGCTTTAAATGCAGAGAGGGTAATGTTTGCACCGGTGACCGGCTGATCGGCCCAAACCTGTCTTAATCTGCCGGAAACGGTAATACCCTGTTCCAGTTCATAAGTGAGATTTATGGCTGAGTCCGCAAGCTTCTTCCAGATAAAATCTCTCCATCCCTGGGTCATCAGAAGAAGATCGAGCTGTTTGAAGCGGGCCGGGTTTTCCGGAGTAAAATATTGGGAAGGATTATCAATAGATCCTTTTACTTCAGACTGCAGCATGAGGTATGAAAGAATACTCTGCCTGTTACCTGTTACTATATTGTTATCGAAAGCAGATACCGAGAGATAAGTTTTTGCCGGCCTGCCATCCTGGTCGGTAGCGTTGATTGTGAGTGTTACTTTCTCTTTAGGGCTATAACTGGTTTTATCAGTGGTAAGCTTTATGTTTACCTGCTCCCTTGAGTCTATATATGTAAGCCTTTCACATTGAGGGCGTCCCTGATTGTCGTAAAGGGTAATACTGGCTATGCCTGAAGGGAAAACGTTTTTTGGAATATTTACGGTGCCCTGTAAATCCTTAAGGATTATCGCTGCCGTATAATAGCTTTTTCCATGGCTTTTGCCAATGATCTGAAGCTCTTTGTTTTCCAGATCAGAAAGAGTTGCGGGATTAGTGCTGAAGATAATGCTGATCAGAGAATCGGAATTGTTCATGATATGCATAGACAAGCCTTTGTGTAAGGCGACCGGCAATTCGGCGCTGAAGATTTGCCCCGAGCCGTAGGTTCCTTTGACGGAGTATTTAACTCCTGCAAGAGGAGTCAGAGTAAAACTTCCCATTCCGGCATCTGTGCTGCTGAATGTGCCTGTAGTTTCTCCATTTGAGGATACTACCGATCCGTTAACCGCTATTCCTTTACCTGATGATCCTTCCGCTTTAAAAGCGATCACGCTGGTTACCCCTTCAATCAGTGAGCCCCCTTCGGGGAAGAATTTAATTATTTGTGCGGGAACCGCCGGAGAGGTGGATTTGCTTTGTGATGCATCCGCTTTTTTTTCTTTTTCGCTATCGCCATTAGAGGAGATGTTTCCCGGGCCTGAAACCGGGGAAACAGTAATATTCTTTTCAAATATGAAGGTATCTCCAAAATTCCGCATATAGTTAGTATATGCCCTTAGCCGGTAGGTGCCTCCGGCAATTGAGTCGCCGGGTTTAAAGTCGCCTTTACCAAGTCCCTTATCCAGGCGGATCACCTTTCTTTCGATAATATCAGATGAAGGGGAGATCAGTTCTACATATAAGTTGTTGCTGGAACTGATGAGCATATTGGTCTGCGCGTTTATAAGGTAGGCTTTAAACCAGATATCTTCACCTGAAACATATTGTTCACGATCGGTGTGAAGATAGACCTTCTCAAAGAAAAGTTTATATGTTTTACCGGATGCTGGCTTTTGGGCGGATAGCTGGCTTGTTAAACCGATCAAAAGAAATATTAAGACTAAACGAAGGCGGCTCATCTGATCTGGCTTTAATTAGAACATTTTATATTTACAGCGGCTTTCATTTTACTGCTTCCACTCCTTCGGTCGTCATCTGTACCCGTTTTATAGTTCCATCTTTGTTATAGAACAGTTTATCAATGCAAACGGAACGGCGGAAACTGCCGCCTTCTGTGTTGATGGCCCCGTTGTGATAAACAAAATACCAGTTGTTCTTAAACTGGATAATGGCCTGGTGGTTTGTGTTTGAATTACCGGCAATTTCATTAAGGATTCCCTTATATTCCCAGGGACCAGTAATGTTTCTGCTCATGGAATAGGCTATCTTTTCAGGAAACCCTACAGCGTAAGAAAGGTAGTACCAGTTCTTGTATTTATGTATCCATGGCGCCTCTGTAAAATGAGGGAGATCAGCGACCGGCATGATAGGGCCTTCCGTTTCTGTCATGTTTTCCTTCAGCTTAATATAATAGCATTGGGTGTTTCCCCAGAAAAGATAAGCCTGCCCTTTCTCATCAATTATTACGGTTGGGTCGATATCATCCCAGCTAATCTTTGTAAACTGAGTAGTCATATCGTTCGTAATAAGTGCTGATCCGCGGGCATCCTTAAAAGGACCGACGGGACTGTCTGATACTGCTACCCCAATAGCCTTTCCATGGATATCCTTATGAGAGATTGCAACATACCAGTAGAATTTCCCGTTACGTTCAATTACCTGGGACGCCCATGCATCACCCTGTGCCCATGCAAAAGCGGAAGTATTGAGCGGAACCGGATGTTCAGTCCAGTGAACCATATCTTTTGTGGAAAATACCAGCCATTCTTTCATAACATAGCGGTTTTCTTTTGGTGGGCATTCATCGTGCCCTGTATAGATATACAAATTATCTTTATATACAAGAGCGGCGGGATCTGCTGTGTATTTATGTTTGATAATTGGATTTCCGTTGGATGTAAAGGTTGTGTCTCCTGATGTGGGTCTGGCCTGAGCAGCGGTAAGTATAAAAAAAGACAGCAGGGAGAACCAATTAAAAATTCGTTTCATATGCATGAGATGGTTTACTGATTGGTTAATTGTCTGGATAACAGTTATAAATTACATGATAAAAGTATGTAGTTTTAACTTAAAATACAAACGATTATTTAATTGGTACGAGGGTAAAGTTAGTTTTGAGGTTGTACAAGATCTGTTTGTTCATCCTTCAAAGGAGGTATATCAAACTTACACAAAAGACAGCCCGGATGAATTAAAGCCAAAACAGGATCAGTCGAAATAGTTTTGTAAAAGGTGCGGATGGTCGCTGTCTGAAGCAGATGGCTTATGAACCCTGATTGTGATTATGGAGAAGAAATAAGATTTAATATCTTTGCAGACCTGATTATAAACGAATGAAAAGATTACTGCATTATATTATTTCTCTCAATTTTGTTTTTGCTTTTTCTGCAAGCGCCGGTTTCGGCCAAACCGTCCCGGTTAAATCTGATTCTAAGGCTACCTACAAAAACCCTTTAAAAGTTGCCCTTGGCGACCCGTATGTTCTTCGTGCCGGAGATGGCCTTTATTATATGTACGGTACAGGAGGAGGCGCAAAAGATGGCTTTTCTGTTTATTCTTCAACAGATCTTGTTAACTGGAAGAATGAAGGACAGGTGTATTATGGCAATAAAGATAATTCATGGTGTACCGACTCGTTCTGGGCTCCTGAAGTATATCAGGTTAAAGGGAAATATTACATGTTTTTCAGTGCTCAGTGGCGTCATAATCCAACAAAAGAAGAAGAGAACTTCCGGATAGGAGTGGCTGTAGCTGATAAACCCACCGGGCCTTTCAAAGATCTCAATGACCGGCCTGTTTTTGATCCGGGATATCCTGTTATTGATGCCAACGTATTTTTTGACAAGGATGGAAAGATATACCTGTATTATTCACGTTGCTGTTACAAACATGCCGTCGAAAGCGAAGTAGCTGATTGGGCACGCAAAAAGGGCTGGTATGATAAAGTGGAAGAAAGCTGGGTATATGGTGTTGAACTTAAGCCTGATTTCAGCGGAGTTATAGGGACCCCAGTGATGCTTTTACGTCCTCCGGTAAGTATGAAGGACAAACAGGCGGAATGGGAAAGCCGTTCTGTAACATCAAAAGAGGTTAACCGCCGCTGGACTGAAGGTTCTACTACATTTAAGCAGGACGATACCTATTATATGATGTATTCTGCCAACCACTTCGGTGGACAGTACTACGCTGTTGGGTATGCTACCGCGAAAAGCCCGCTTGGCCCTTACACAAAGGCATCCAATAACCCGGTACTCCAAAAGAATACAAATACCGGCGGGGATGTAACCGGAACCGGACATAACAGTATAACCTGGTCTCCTGACGGGAAAGAAATGTTTTGCGTTTATCACGGGCGTACTGCATCAACAGGAGATGAACGGGTAGTGTTTATTGACCGCATGAAAATTCTTAAAGACGGGAAACTGGTTGTGAACGGACCGACTACAAGTGAACAGCGGATACCGGAGGGAAAGTAGTTGAAGGTTGAAGGTTGTGAGTTGAGGGTTTCCAGCGATTTAGATTAACAGAAATTGATACAAAAATATAACACATTTTATAGCTGGTAAATCATTGAGTTGAGAATGTGTTGTACAGTTTGCTGGTTGGCTCTTAGTTCCTGCAACCCACAACCTGGAACTCATTTCAGTATCACATTTCCAAAATACTTATTAAAGATAGTGAGTGTTTTTTGTTTGATCTCCTCAGAAGGGGTGGGGGTGTCTTTCAGGGGGTATTTCATATTGAGCATTTCCCATTTATGCAGGCCCAACTGATGGAAGGGAATGATCTCTACCCGTTCAACCGTTTTATAATCAGTAAAGCGTTGTCCCCATTCTTCAATGTATTGTTCCTGGTCGGTCCAGCCGGGCACGAGGACATAGCGGAGCCACATGCGTTTACCGGTGGATTCCCTGTATGCAGCCAGCTCAAGGGTGTTTTTGTTGGTAAGTCCGGTTAATTTATGGTGTATTTCGTCGTTGATATGTTTTACGTCGAGCAGAACGAGATCGGTGTGTTCGAGGAGTTCGTGTACCTGGGCATTATTCAGCCGTCCATTGGTATCGAGGCAGGTGTTTATGCCCTCTTCATGAAGCAATTTAAAAAAAGAGGTTAATTTGCTGCGCTGAAGCAGCGGTTCCCCGCCTGAAACAGTAACCCCTCCATCTTTGCCGAAATAGCTTTTCTGCCTGACCGCACGTTTAACAAGTTCGCTGATTTCCACCATTCTTCCGCCTTTAACATCGAGGGTATCGGGATTCTGGCAATAAAGGCAGCGGAACTGACAGCCCTGAACAAAGATCACCATTCTAACCCCGGGCCCGTCGTGCGTTCCAAATGTTTCCAGGGAATGGATCCTGAGATGTTCAGGATCGTCCACATTCAGTTTTGCTGCGTCAATATCTTGTAAAGGGAAATACATTTTGTAATAATATAAAAACAGGACAAATAAAACAAAAGCCAGGCCGTTTAAGATGCCTGGCTTCAGAATTTATGAAAATGAAATAAGTGGACCTGGTATTACATACTTTCGTGGAAAGTACGAGCGATCACTTCCAACTGGTGAGCGCGTGACAGGCGTACAAAGTTGACAGCGTATCCTGAAACGCGGATCGTTAACTGAGGGTAATTTTCAGGATGGTTGTATGCATCCATTAATGTTTCCCTGTTCAGAACGTTTACATTCAGATGGTGAGCCATATGCTTGAAATAGCCTTCCATAGTGTTTACCAGGTTGTTTATCTGTTCTTCTCTGGTATCGCCCAATGATTTAGGGATCATAGAGAAGGTATTCGAGATACCATCCTGTGCATCATTATAGCTCAGTTTGGCTACAGAATTCAGAGAGGCAATAGCGCCGCTGGAATCACGTCCGTGCATTGGATTGGCTCCGGGAGCAAAAGGTTCTCCTGCTTTACGTCCGTCAGGAGTAGCTCCGGTGTTGCTTCCGTACATTACGTTTGAAGTAATGGTAAGCAGGGAAAGAGTTGGTGTTGAATTCTTGTATGTTTGATGCTTACGCAATTCATTGATAAAGTAGTGTGTGATTTCCTGAGCGATGCTGTCAGCCCTGTCATCATCATTACCATATTGAGGAAAGTCGCCTTCAATTTTGAAATCGGTTGTTAACCCTTTTTCGTTGCGCACCGGGGTAACCTTCGCATATTTAATTGCAGAAAGTGCATCGGCGATAATAGAAATTCCGGCAGCTCCGTATGCAATATCGATATGTGGATCAGAATCAATGAATGCCATCTGAGCTCTTTCATAATAATATTTATCATGCATGTAATGGATGATAAACATTGCTTTTGCATAAACCCTTGCAAGATCACTAAGAGTACGTTTGAACAGGTCAAGCGTCAGGTCGTAATCCAGAGGGCCTTCAGGAAGCTGAGGGATATCTTTAATTACCTGTAAGCCATCGTGTTCTTCACGGCCACCGTTCAAAGCTATTAATAATGCTTTAGGAAGGTTAGCTCTTGCACCAAAATGCTGAATAGCCTTGCCTATTTTCTGATAGGATACGCAGCATGCAATGCCGTAATCATCAGAGCCACGGTTAGGGCGCATCAGGTCATCATTTTCATATTGAATAGATGAAGTATCGATAGATACCTGGGCACAGAATTTTTTGAACCCTTCAGGAAGCTGTTCAGACCACAGGATCGTTAAATTTGGTTCCGGTGAGGCTCCAAGATTGTATAGTGTCTGTAAGAAACGGAAAGAAGTTTTGGTAACTTTAGTACGGCCGTCATTCAGGATACCACCAAGGGATTCAGTTACCCAGGTAGGGTCGCCACCAAAGATCTCATCGTAAGAAGCAGGACGTAAATGGCGTACCAGACGTAATTTCATTACGAACTGGTCGATCATTTCCTGAGCTTCTTCTTCGTTGATCAATCCGGCTTCAATATCTCTTTCAATATAAATATCAAGGAATGATGAAACATTTCCCAAGGACATAGCAGCACCATCCTGTTCTTTAACGGCAGCAAGATATGCGAAGTAAACCCATTGAACGGCTTCTTTTGCATTATCAGCAGGACGCGAAACATCACAGCCATAATCAGCAGCCATTTTAACTATGTCCTTCAGTGCCCCGATCTGAGCGTTGATCTCTTCACGTAAGCGAACTTTATGTTCGGTCATTTCACCGCCTACATTAGCAAGATCTGCTTTTTTGAATTTGATCAACTGATCTACGCCATATAATGCTAAACGGCGGAAGTCACCGATGATACGGCCACGTGCATAATTATCAGGCAAACCTGTTAAAATATGTTTTGAACGGAAGGCGCGTATTTCAGCATCATAAGCACTGAATACAGCATCGTTGTGGCTTTTGGCATAGTTGAAGATATCAACCACCCTGTCTGAAGGTTTAAGTCCGCGTTCTTTAAGAGCAGATTCAACCAGTTTAATGCCCCCGAAAGGTTTCATTGATCTTTTCAGTAGCTGATCTGTCTGTATTCCTACAATTACTTCGTCTTCTTTCTTTATAAAGCCTTGTTTAAAGGCCGTCATCGTAGAAATTGTTTCAGTGTCTATCGCAAGGCACCCATTGTTAGCACGTTCCTTTAAAAGTTCTTCTTTAACTGTTTCCCATACACGGGTAGTTTTTGCGGAGGGACCAGCTAAAAAAGAAGCATTTCCGGTATAAGGCTTAATGTTTTTTACAACAAAGTCATAAACGTTGATTGTTGTTTTCCATTCTCCTGATTCAAATGGAACTGCTGTGACATCTGTTTTCATGTTAATTTGAATTTTATAATAATTCTTTTTCGAGTAAGACAAAGTTAGAGAATGTTTGAACGTATAAATATGACTTTGGTCATTAATTGGTGTGATTTAGACATTTCAAAGCAAAAGCTCATTTTGTTTACTTTTTGGTAATGTAACGTAATTTTTGTTAGCAAAGTGTAAATTTTTCCAAAAGATTTTCTTTTGGACGGCTTTCTATTGAATCGGTTCGCTTAATTCAGATAGTTTTTTTTCAGCAGGCAATTCAACAAGCTTTTTCTTCAATAAAAATGCCATTACTGCTGTTAGTGCCAGTATTGCTGCAAAAAGACAGAAGATAACTGAATAATTGCTGGTTAACGTGATGAGCCATGGCCCTGTAAAGGCTGCAGCAGACCAGGCGATCAATACGTATCCCAATACAGAACCTAATTTATCGGCCCCATAGATATCTTTTATAAAGGCAGGAATGGTGGCAAATGCCCCGCCATAGCAGCTTATAATTATAAATACCGCTGTCTGAAAAATTACCGCATTAGTAGTCCGGCTCAAAATAATAAAGCAAAGTGTGCCGATAATGTAGAAAGACATGAACGTATTCCATCTGCCGATCTTATCAGAAACACTGGACCAGATCAGCCGGCCAAGCCCATTAAACAGACCAATGATTCCAACAAAAACAATTGCAGCGGCTTCCGTAATATGTATTACATCCCGGGCCATCGGAGCTGCTACAGCAATCAGCGCAATGCCGCAGGTGGTGTTAAAAAAGAGCATGAACCAAAGTCCGTAGAACCTGATGTCTTTTAACAGTTCTGACGGCGATATATTTGTTCCCCCATCGTGGTAATCAACAACGCCGGTGGAAACGGCGGGAACAGCAAGATACAGGGAGGCGATAACCATCAACGCAAAATAAGCGATACTCAGGGAATAGAATGTATTGGGCACTCCCAGGTGTGCGGCTATTGGGGAAATGATCTGGGAAGCAAGTATAGAACCTGCTGCAAACGACATGATTACAAGTCCGGAAGCAAAGCCCGGCTTATCCGGGAACCATTTTACCACAACAGAAACGGGTGTAATATATCCAAAGCCCAGCCCGATTCCGCTTATAACACCATAGAATAAATAAAAAAGCGGAAGTGAACCCAATGAATTGGCAAGACCTGCACCTGCTAAACCAACGCCAAAAAACAGGGCGCCAAGTATACCTGCCTTTTTGGGTCCTATTTTTTGTACAAATTTGCCCATAAAAGCAGCAGTAAGGCCTAAAAAGCAAATAGCAAGGCTAAAAGCAAATTTTAACTGATGGGCATCCCATCCGTTTAACGATTCGATAGGTTTTATCCACACACTGTATGCATAAATAGAACCAATAGATAATTGGAGCGTCATTCCGGCCAATGCCATCAGCCATTTATTTTTGGAAGTCATAACGTTATTTTAGTGCGTGCAAAAGTATAAACATGAATCGGGTAAAAAATTGACGGTGGTCATATATGAAATAGATTATTTTATACGATACAGGATGCCACAGGTTGCAGAAAACCTAATAAGAATGTAAAATCGTATCATGGCTTAACACTGGGAGAGGCCTCAGAGTGATGCTAAATGCCAATTATTGCTTATATGCCTTGTATTTAAATGGTTATGTATCTTTTTTGAAATGTGCCAATGGATATCTTTGATGCCGGGCTGCTTTCGGAACCGGATACAACTTATATTTAAAGGATTATAAACTCAAAAAAAACTTATTACTTTTTGAAAAAATGTCGTTACAAAAACTCAAAAAAAGGAATAATTGCCGACGCTGTTTATCCGGAGGGAACCATTTATCTTTATGTCTGCTGCTGATTTCAATCATCGTCTTATTAAATGCAGCCCCTGTTAAGGCCCAGCGTTTAATGGAGAAGCTCGGACGGGGTATAATAGCCGTAAACCAGGGCGAAGGTAAGGTGTTCATTAGCTGGCGGTTGTTGGTTACAGATCCGGAAAACGTGGCTTTTAATGTCTACCGTTCATCAGGAGCTCATTTAGTTAAAATAAATAAGGAGCCTGTTATTAAAGCAACAAACTATATTGACGATGGCGGGGACCTTTCGGTCAGCAATTCTTATTTCATAAAAGTTCTTATCAAAGGGAAGGAGACCGAAACAAGTACCTCTTTTACACTAAAAGCAAATACCCCTGTACAGCAATATCTTTCTATTGCACTCAGGACCATTCCAGGATATGCTCCCAATGATGCTTCTGTGGGCGACCTGGACGGTGATGGTGAGTATGAGATTATTTTGCATCAGGCGGGCCGCGGTCACGACAATTCGCAGGATGGCTTTACCGATGCTCCTGTTTTCCAGGCTTATAAGCTGGACGGAACTTTTTTATGGAGCATTAATCTTGGTAAGAACATCCGTGAGGGCGCGCATTATACCCAGTTCATTGTAATGGACCTCGATGGAGATGGTAAAGCTGAATTCGCGTGTAAAACCGCTGACGGGACTATAGACGGAAAGGGAGAAGTAATAGGTGATTCTTCAAAAGACTGGCGGAATGATAAAGGAAGGATTCTCGACGGCCCGGAATATCTTACCGTTTTTAGCGGGCTGACCGGGGAAGCCCTGACTACAGTGGATTACATTCCCAACCGGTACCCCATAGATGGCTGGGGGGGAAAGGGAGGTAATAACAGTACTGATAATAAAGGAAACAGGGCAGACCGGTTTCTTGCCTGTGCTGCTTATCTCGACGGAAAACTTCCAAGTTTAGTAATGTGCCGCGGTTATTATGGAAGGTCTGTACTTGCCGCATGGGATTTCAGAAACGGAAAGTTAAGCTCCCGCTGGGTGTTTGATTCTAAAGATGGATCTAATCCGTATTCAGGGATGGGATATCATAACCTCACGGTTGCTGATGTGGATGGCGATGGCAAAGACGAGATCATTTACGGATCGATGGTGATCGATGATGACGGGAAGGGATTATACACAACAGGATTTCGCCACGGGGATGCACTTCATGCAGGCGATCTTGACCCTTCAAGGCCGGGACTGGAAGTATTTGGCATCCATGAACATCCTGTTGGGCCTGGTGCTGCGCTCTTTGATGCACGAACAGGCGAAGTTTTATGGCGCGGAGCTGAAGGTATCGATATCGGCAGGGGAGTTGCTGAAAATATTGACCCTGATAATCCGGGGGCTGAAATGTGGTTCTCAGGCTCACGCGGTCTTTTGAACCTTAAAGGCGAACGAATCGGAGACAATCCCCCTTCAACAAATTTTCTCATTTGGTGGGACGGTGATCTTACAAGAGAACTGCTTGATGGCAATCATATAGATAAATATAAAGCCGGAAGAATATTCACTGCCGAAGGCTGTGTTTCTAATAATGGTACCAAGTCGAACCCTGTGCTGAGTGCGGATATTCTGGGCGACTGGCGTGAAGAAGTGATTTTCAGGACTGCAGACAATAAAGAACTGAGGATCTATACTACTACTATTCCGACAGATCACAGGATGTATACGTTAATGCAGGACCCTCAGTACCGGCTCAGCGTAGCCTGGCAGAACGTAGCATATAACCAGCCTCCTCATGCCAGTTTCTATATTGGAGAAGATATGAAGCCTGCACCGCGTCCGGATATTACATTTGTTAATCCAGATCAGCACAGTCAAACACATAAATAATGAAACTGAAACTAAGTTTAAAATGGTTTTTGTTTACCATGTTGCCGGTACTTACACTGCTTGCTGCGTTCAGCGATAGCAAGCCGGTAATTTACGTGATCGGTGATTCTACTGTCAGAAATACGAATGCCCCGCAGAAAGGCTGGGGGTCATGCCTGGATCTCTTTTTTGATACTTCCCGTATTTCCATAAATAACCAGGCGATGGCAGGCCGGAGTACCCGCACCTTTATAAAGGAAGGCCGCTGGAAAAAGGTAGATTCCCTGTTAAAACCCGGCGACTTCGTTCTGATGCAGTTCGGGCATAACGAAGGCAGTATTCCGGATACGGGCAAAGCCGGATATCGTGGAGTGCTGAAAGGCACTGGCGAGGAGGTTAAGGAACTTGTATGGCCCGATGGTACGAAAGAAACTGTACACACCTATGGATGGTATATCAGAAAATTCATTCACGACACAAAGAAAAAGGGCGCCATTCCAGTAGTTTTGTCAATGATCCCACGCAACGAGTGGAAAGATGGAAAAGTTAAACGGGCTGATAAAGATTATTGCTTATGGGCTAAAGAAGTTGCGGCGCAGGAAGGTGCTTATTTTATTGATCTGAATAAGATCACCGCTGATAAATATGATTTAATGGGGCCGGAGGAGGTTAAAAAATATTTTCCGGGTGACCATACGCATACCAATGAAGAGGGGGCGAGTTTAAATGCGGCTTCTGTGACAGAGGGGATTAAGGAACAGAAACAACTTCAACTTAATAATTATCTGAAATGACCTGCACGAACACAACATTGAAATTATACTCCGGAATCGCTTTGATAACAGGTGTTATTTTGTTTTCTTCCTTTATCCTCTTTCAACCAAAAGAGAAGCCAACTCTTTTTATAATCGGAGATTCGACGGTAAAGAACGGAAAGGGAAAAGGGGATAACCTTCAATGGGGCTGGGGAAGTTTTATTGCCGGTCATTTTGATACTACAAAAATTCATATTGAAAATCATGCGCTGGGAGGTACCAGCAGCCGTACCTTCCGTACAAAGGGGCTTTGGGATGAGGTATTGAAAAAATTGAAACCTGGGGATTTTGTAATTATGCAGTTTGGTCATAACGACGGCAGTCCGCTTGACGATACTGCCCGCGCCCGGGGAACGATCAGGGGAACAGGAGATGAAAGTAAGGAAATTTATAATCCCATTACCAAACAGCAGGAAGTAGTACATACCTATGGGTGGTATATGTCTGAATTTATTAAAGAAACCAAAGAAAAAGGAGCGGTTGCAATTGTATGTTCTCCAGTTCCGCGCAGCAACTGGAAAGACGGCAAAATAAGCCGGGGTGGCGAAGGTTATGGAAACTGGGCACAGGAAACAGCACAGTCGGCCGGCGCTTATTTTATTGATCTTAATAAGTTGATCACAGATAAATATGATGAACTTGGCGAAACTAAAGTAAATTCTTTATTCCCGGCTGATCATACCCATACCAATATGGAAGGTGCAAAAATAAATGCTGCTTTTGTTGCAGACGGTATCGGGGCAATTAAAGAGCTGCCATTGAATCAATATCTTATTAAATTAAAGAATTAATCATCTAAGGATCTGTTTTATGAATAAGTATTTTTTTCTGAAAGTCTTCCTCCTTTTATTTACTGCCGGGCTTTCTTTGTCGTCTGAGGGCCAGTCAATTCCAAAGAAGAAACAGGTATTGAAACAAATGCGCCTGGCTAATCAGTACTTTATGAATAAGTGGCCTGATGCAGGGAAAGAAATTGTAACGAATAAAGCCCGGCCCAGTAATATCTGGACCCGCGGGGTTTATTATGAGGGATTAATGGCACTTTACTCTATGGATCAAAAGAAAGAGTATTATGATTATGCCGTGCAATGGGGTGAAAAGCATAACTGGGGCCTTGCCAATGGGATCAGCA
This sequence comes from Sphingobacteriales bacterium, assembly GCA_015654985.1. Classification (GTDB taxonomy): domain Bacteria; phylum Bacteroidota; class Bacteroidia; order Sphingobacteriales; family Sphingobacteriaceae; genus Arcticibacter. Next base: position 15,930 of record JAATFW010000116.1, read on the forward strand.
CCCGGAATGCCGATAATCATTGTGCCGGTCAAACCTATATTGATTTATATCTGATCGACAAAAAGCCGGAGAGGATCAAAGATATTAAGGAAAGTATAGACCTGATGGTGAAAAGTGACAAGAAGGACGACTGGTGGTGGATCGACGCATTGCAGATGGCAATGCCTGTATTTACACGTTTGGGAGTGATCTGTCAGGATACCTCCTATTTTCATAAGATGTATGATCTGTACAGCTATACCAGGCATAATCACGGGGAGAATGGCTTATTTAATCCCGAAGATAAACTCTGGTGGAGAGATAAGGACTTTGTACCTCCGTACAAAGAACCTAACGGCGAGGATTGTTACTGGTCGAGAGGAAACGGGTGGGTGGTAGCGGCCCTTGTCAGAACGCTGCAGATGCTTCCGGCATCTGACCCGCACTATGCAGAATATCTGCAGGATTATAAAGATATGATGCAGGCTGTTCTGCCTTTGCAACGTTCTGATGGTTTCTGGAATGTAAGCTTACACGATCCGTCTCATTTTGGAGGAAAAGAAACATCGGGGACCTCCCTGTTTGTGTATGGGATGGCCTGGGGAATGAACCAGGGAATATTAGACAGATCGGTTTATCTTTCCCCGGCGGTAAGGGCCTGGAAAGCGCTATCAACGGAAGCCGTTCACAAAGACGGCGCGCTCGGATATGTTCAGGGCACCGGTAAAGAACCTAAAGACGGGCAGCCTGTCAGTTATACTCACATGCCCGATTTTGAAGATTATGGACTGGGTTGTTTCCTGCTCGCAGGAACCGAAGTATATAAACTTAAAAAGTAAGGACGCAGAATCGTTTCCGGATCTTTCCGGCATAATTTAATATTTTAATATCCAATTACAGTACAATTAACAATGTCAAAATTCAAATACCTCATCCTTCTGCTTTTTGCGGTGTTTATCGAATCTGTGAAAGCGCAGTCTGCAGGCAATTATTCTTCAGGTTTCAGAAAACAGGCAAATGAATATTCTTTTTCTGCTCAGAACGCAGATGTAAGACTTGAGTTTTGTACTCCCGGAATGTTCAGGGTAAGGATATCATGGAGCAGGAAGTTTGAGCCGGATGAGAACCTGATGGTATCAAACAATAGCTGGCCCGCAGTAAATACTTCTTCGTCCGAAACTGCGGATCAGTTTTCAATAAGTACTTCGAAGTTAAATGTGATAGTATATAAATCCCCTTTCAGGGTTGCCATTTTTTCGAAGGATGGTAAGTTGCTGTCGTCGGAAGTTACCGGTATGGACAGAAAGGGAGACACTGTTTCATGCACAAAGTCACTGACCCCTGACGAGCACTTTTTCGGCTTTGGCGAACGGATGGATTTTATTGATCAGAGAAATAAGAAAGTGGCGCTGAATGTTGGCAGGGGTAAAGGCCGGCCGCATATTATAGGCGCTTATAATATCCTGGAAGCAAATTATTCGCCGGTACCATTCTTTATGAGTACAAAGGGATACGGGATTTTCCTGCATAATTCTTTTGCTACAGAATGGGATATGGGGGCAACCAGCAATGAGCAGTACAGCTTTAAAGCAGCCGGAGGTGAGCTGGATTATTATTTTATGTACGGCCCTGATTTTCCTTCCATTCTTTCTGATTATACGGCATTAACGGGTAAGAGCCCTTTATTACCCCAGTTTGCTCTTGGCCTTCATGCCGGAACATACAGCGGCGGCACCTGGGGGCACGAAAGGGAAACTTCAGACAGTTATGTGGTGGAGCTGGCGGGAAAGTTCCGGGAAATGGGGATTCCGGTAGACCTGCTCTGGTTAGATTCAACATGGCGTATTTTCGGCAAGAACGGCGGTAACGGGGCCACTTCCTTTGAGTGGCGGGATACGTTTAAAGATCCAAAGGGAATGTTCGACAGCATCTATGCAATGCACTATAAAATGGTTGGACTGCATCTCAGGCCACGTTTTGATAATGGCAACAAGCTTAACCTGCTCGATCAGGCCCGTGAAAAGGGGCTTGTTTATCCTGAACCGGATAATAAAGGCGAATTTGTGAATTTCTTTGATCAGAAGTCGGTTGACTGGTGGTGGGAAAATGGGGTGATGAGAGTAGCTTCCCAGGGAGCTAAATTTTTAAAGACAGATGAGGGAAGCGCGTTTGGAGGACTCGCGAATGAAAGCGATAAGACAGGCCCTACTGACCGTACCGCTCAAAAGCTTCATAACGTATTTCCTATTGCTTATGCTAAGGCGCCTTATGAAAAGTTTCAGCAGTTTAATGGCATAAGGGGGGTAAATCAAACCCGTGAGGGATATGCCGGTATTCAGCGCTATCCCTTTATTTTTGCAGGCGACTGGCCAAGCCAATGGCAGTATTTTGGACCCGTAATTAAAGCGGGACTAAACATAGGTCTTTCAGGAGTGGGATACTGGGCGCATTGTATGGGAGGTTTTGAGCAACCTGCCGATCCTGAACTTTATATACGCTGGGTTCAGTTTGGTATGTTTAGTCCGGTTGCACTTGTATTTGGTATGGATCATCCGGGTTACAAAGAGCCATGGAATTACGGAGATCAGGCGCTTGCCAATTTTAAAAAATACGACCTGTTGCGTTACAGGCTGATCCCCTATATTTACAGCAACGCCCATAAAATGTATCTTACCGGAATGCCTTTAATGCAGTCACTGGTGCTGGGCTATCAGAATGATCAGAATGTATATGACATAGGAGACCAGTACATGTTCGGAGATAATCTGATGGTTTGTCCCGTTACAACGAAAGGCGCTCAAACCCGTACAGTTTACCTGCCTGAAGGTACCTGGTATGATTACTGGACGGGTAAAAAGTATGAAGGCAAAAAATACGTTCATGTGGTAGCCCCGCTGGATACCATCCCTGTTTTTGCAAAAGCAGGAGCAATTATTCCGATGCAGCCCGAAATGCACTATACGGGAGAGAAGCCGGTGGATGAAATTACCCTGGATATTTTTCCGGGCGCTAATTCTTCCTTCAGCCTGTATGAAGACGACGGGCTTAGCCTTGATTACCAGAATGGGAAGTTTGCCAATACTGAAATCAGAACTATTGCGCAACCAAATACATTGAAAGTGATTATCAATAAGCCTTCCGGTTTGTTCAGACCTTCGGTTCATACGTATCTGGCAAAGATCAGACTTGAAGGGGTGAAGAAGCCATCGGCTGTTACGGAAAATGGCAAGGCGCTTCGGCAAGGCTGGCGCTATGATGATAAAGAGCATGTGCTTTATGTAAAAAGCACCTTAAATAACAGGAGTACTATTGAGTTTAATATCAGTTTCTGAACACTAACTGCGTAACGATGTCAAAGACCGCTTTTAAAATGAAGCTGAATCCCGGCTTTAAAGAGGAGTATAAAAAACGCCATGATGAGATATGGCCCGAACTGAAGGCCCTGCTGAAAAATAACGGGATCAATGATTATACTATTTTCCTTGATGAGGAAACCAATACCCTGTTTGCCGTTCAGAAGCAGGAAGGGCTGGCATCCTCACAGGATCTGTCGGATAATCCTGTTGTCAAAAAATGGTGGGCCTTTATGGCTGATATAATGGAAACGAACCCCGATAATTCTCCTGTAAGTATCCCGCTTACAGAAGTTTTTCATATGGATTAAGCAGATGATACATTCAATAAAACGACTTATTTTACTGGTTGCCCTGCCGCTTTCCGGCTTTTTTATAAGCCGGGAGGCCTACAGTCAGTCTTCTGTATGGCCGGAAATTAAAAAAGAGACGCACCCCTGGATACGGTGGTGGTGGATGGGCAGTGCGGTGAATGAAAATGACATTGCAGGTTCATTAAACTCTTACAACAAGGCAGGGATAGGAGGTGTTGAAATTGCCCCAATCTATGGGGTGAAGGGGAATGAAAGCCAGGATATCCAGTATTTATCTCTACGGTGGATGAGCATGCTGAATTATACTGTTAAAGCTGCTTCAGGTCTGAATATGGGAGTCGATCTAACCAACGGTACAGGCTGGCCCTTCGGAGGTCCGCAGATTACGCCTCCTTATGCGGCCTCTAAACTTATTGTTCAGACGTATCACCTAACTTCCGGTAGCACTCTTTCCGAAAAGATCAGGGTGAAGGAGCCAAAGCAGGAGTTTGCAGCATTTCAGTTCCTTACTGCATACAGTGATAAGGGCGAGGTGTTGCAACTGGATGATAAGGTCGGTTCCGACGGTACTTTAAACTGGTCGCCTAAAGCAGGAAACTGGGATTTATATGCCGTCTTTAACGGAAAGACCAGGCAGATGGTAAAAAGATCTTCTCCCGGCGGCGAAGGATATTCATTGAATCATTTTTCTAAAGAGGCGCTTGCAAAATATCTTGACCGCTTTGATCAGGCATTTAATAATAAACCGCCGGGAGTGAGGGCTTTTTATAATGATAGCTACGAAGTGTATGACGCAGACTGGTCAGAGAACTTTCTGAGTCTGTTCCGCGAAAAACGGGGGTATGATCTCCGGCCTTTCATAAAGGAACTTATCAGCAAAGAACCTTCAGAACACCAGGCAAGGTTAAAATCAGATTACAGGGAAACCATGTCTGAAATGCTTCTTGAAAATTTCACGGAACCATGGACTGCGTGGGCTCATAAATATCAGGGAATAACCCGCAATCAGGCGCACGGTTCTCCCGGTAACCTGCTCGACCTCTATGCTGCAGTAGACATTCCTGAATGCGAAACCTTTGGTTCCAGCTATTTTCCTGTTCCCGGTCTGCGCCGCGACAGCGCTGATATCCGCAACGTAGACCCTGACCCGGTAATGCTGAAATTTGCTTCGTCGGCAGCCCACGTTGCCGGGCATAATCTTACTTCCTGCGAAACGTTCACCTGGCTTACAGAACATTTTAAGACTTCTCTTTCCCAGTGTAAGCCTGAGGTAGAACAGGTGTTTTTGTCGGGGATAAATCATGTGTTTTTTCATGGCACAGCCTACACACCAAAGGAAGCTTCATGGCCGGGCTGGCTTTTTTACGCATCGGTAGATTTTACTCCGAACAACAGTTTCTGGAACCATTTACCCGGATTAACTTCATATATCACGAGAGTGCAGTCGGTATTGCAGACCGGTAAACCCGACAATGAGATTTTAATCTACTGGCCTGTATATGATGCCTGGAATAATGCCAAAGGCATGGATATGCCGCTTAAAGTTCATAATATAGATGACTGGCTGCATCCTTCGTCTTTTTACAAGAATGTAATTCAACTTCAGAAGAAAGGATATTGCCTGGATTTTATCTCAGATAACTTATTGAAAAAGGCCTCGTCAGTGGATGGAAAAGTGCTTACTTCTGCGGCGGGTGCACCATACAAGGTCCTGATAATTCCAAAAGCAGAAATAATGCCGTTGGAAACATTGAAGAAAGCTCTTCAGCTTGCCGAAAGCGGGGCTTCAGTTATCATCCAGCAACTTCCTGCTGATATTCCCGGATTAGGGAATCTGGACAACAGGAGGGAGCAGTTTAAGGAGCTGTTAAGAAGTTTATCCTTTTCTGATGCCGGAGATGATATAAAGGTTATGAATCGTGGAAGCGGCAGGATCATTCTTTCCGGAGATGTACAGAAGGCTTTGGTATATACCGGTTTATACCCGGAGAAATTGACGGAAGCAGGCCTTCAGTTTATCCGCAGGCAGGATGGCACAGATAAATATTATTACTTGGTAAATCATACGTCTGAAGCAGTGAACAGAGAAATCCCGCTGAACGTTAAAGCGGGCTCTGTTTTAATCATGGATCCTCAGACCGGAGCTTCAGGCGCCGCCGCTTTCTCTGAAGCAGAAGATGTAACAAAAGTGAAAGTGCAGATGCTGCCGGGAGAAGCATTGATCTTAAAAGCTTCGCCTGTTGCCTCACCAAATGTTAAAGCATGGTTATATCTGAATAAAGCTTTGAATCCCATAGAAGTAAAAGGAAAATGGAACCTTCATTTTACAGATGGGGGGCCTTCTCTTCCGGCCGACAGGCAACTAAAGCAACCGGAAGCATGGACTTCTTTCTCCGACAGTGCAGCAACTGCTTTCTCAGGCCGTGCAGAATACAGTATTTCATTTAGCATGCCAAAAGTTTCCGCATTCGAATTCGTACTGGATGCCGGCAAAGTTTACGAAAGTGCAAGGATATGGGTAAATGGTAATGATGCAGGTATTTTATGGAGCATTCCCTACCGCACCCGTATCGGCAGATATTTAAAGCCGGGAAAAAATACCATTAAGATAGAGGTAGCCAATTTAATGGCCAACCGGATCCGTTATATGGATAGAAAAGGGATCGAATGGAAAAAATTTAAGGATATTAACATAGTAGATATTAATTATAAGCCGCTTGATGCATCGAGCTGGAAGGTAATGCCTTCGGGACTGGATGGACCGGTAAGGATTATACCCTATAAAGATTAATAAAATATCTCCTGCCTGAAGGCCAAAATAGGTTGAAACAGGGTGCCTGATTCAATTTATGGCCTTCAGGCTTTGTATTTGCAATTTCCGGTTCTTTTTTCAGCGAAACTTTGTACATTAGTGCAGCTCACTGCAAAATAACAGCCAATGAAACCGACGAAGTTTTTTGATCATATTCAAATAGATGAATATTCGGCAACGCCCAAATATTTACAGCTTACCAATTCGATTTTAATAGCGATTGAAGCCGGAAAGATCCACAAGAATGACATGCTCCCTTCAATTAACGAATTAAGCTATGAACTGGAAATTTCGAGGGATACAGCAGAAAAGGGGTATAAATACCTTAAGAACATCGGTGTGCTTGGCTCCATTCCTGGTAAAGGGTATTACATTATCAGTACAGATTTCAGGCAGACCCTGCGGATCTGCCTTTTCTTCAATAAGCTGAGTTCGCATAAAAAAATTATCTACGACGCTTTTGTGTCCACCCTCGGCGAACAGATTGCCGTAGATTTTTACATCTATAACGGCGATTATATGCTTTTTAAGAAATTGCTCAGTAATAAGACGGAAGGATACTCCCATTATGTAATTATTCCCCATTTTATTGAAGGAGAAGAAAAGGCTTACGAAATTATTAATACTATCCCCAAAGAAAAGCTCATTATCCTTGACAAGATTATTCCCGGATTGTCGGGAGAGTATGCGGCTGTATATGAAAATTTTGAGAAAGATATTTATAATGCACTGGAACAGGCGAAGGACCTGTTGAGTAAGTATCAAACCATTAAACTGATCTTTCCTGAAAACAGTTATTACCCAAAAGAAATAAAAAAGGGATATTTAAAATTTTGCCGGCAGTATGCGTTTAACTATAAGCTGGTAAGCGATATTTCTACAGAGCCTATAGAAGAAGGGGAAGTGTATATTAATTTAATGGAAAGCGACCTGGTTACGCTGATTGAGCGGCTGATCCGGCAAAATCTCAAAGTTGGAAAAGATGTGGGCGTTATTTCTTACAACGAAACCCCTTTAAAGAAAGTTATCTTAAATGGTATCACTACCATTTCCACTGATTTCTATGAGATGGGGACCATTGCCGCTAAGATGATTCTTGATAATTCGAATAAACATGTTGAGGTTCCTTTTTATCTGAATAAGAGGGCATCGCTGTAAGGCAAGATCCTCCAGCTTTTGGCTTACTATACTGCTGCTGCTTGTCCAAATTTCCTCATTAAGATCAAACAATCTTATCTTTAACGCTGTAATAAGAAGTAATGACTGAAAAGCACATATACGAAGCCGGACTCATTGGGAACTGCTCTTTCCTTGCCCATGTTCATAAAAATACCAATATTACCTGGTTATGCTGGCCCAGGTTCGACAGCACTTTTATTTTCGGTTCTCTTCTGGATGAAAAGAAGGGTGGTGAGTTTTCAATCCTTCCTGCGTCGGAATATACATCCCGTCAGTATTATCTTGAAAATACGAATGTGCTGTGTACAGAAATTACCTGTGAGAACGGTAAATACAGGATTACTGATTTTGCACCGCGCTTCCATCAGTATGAGCGGTTTTTTAAGCCTTTAATGCTTATACGGAAAATAGAACCTCTTGAAGGCACTCCCCGTGTCCGTGTAAAATGCGCCCCGGTTGGTGAATACGGAAAAGTAAAACTTGAAGCCCACAGGGGAAGCAACCATATTCAGTACCACGGAGGAGATGATAAGGTAAGGCTGACAACCAACATTCCGGTAACGTATGTATTTGAAGAGACTTATTTTGTTCTGAACGAAACCAAATACCTCGTACTCACTTACGGGCCCCCTCTGGAAGCTCCCCTGGTAAGCACCAGCGAGAATTTTCTCAGGGAAACCATCGCTTACTGGCGGGTATGGATCAAGCATTCTTCGATTGCAGCATTCTATCAGCCTTATGTAATCCGTTCTGCTCTGGCATTAAAGATCCATCAGTATGAAGATACCGGTGCTATCATAGCCGCGAGTACCACGAGCCTTCCTGAATTTAACGGAAGCGGCAGAAACTGGGATTACCGTTATTGCTGGCTTCGGGATACCTATTATGTTATTTCGGCACTGAATCACATCGGCCATTTTGAAGAGATGGAGCATTATTTTAATTATGTAGCCGACATTTCAGTTTCAGAGGATTTCAGGTACCAGCCTTTATACCGGATCGACGGGAATAACAAGCTTCCCGAATTTATACTCGATCACCTTGACGGTTACCTGGGGAACCAGCCGGTACGCATAGGAAACCAGGCGTATGAACACATTCAGAATGATATTTACGGGCAGGTAATGATTTCATTAATGCCCTTGTATATTGATCACCGTTTTGTTTTCCGTGAAAGGAAAGATTCCGACAAATGGGTGGAGACAGTACTTTCTAAAATAGAACGGACCATTGACGAAAAGGATGCCGGAATCTGGGAGTTCAGGAACTTTGCCAATGTACATTGCTACAGCAATCTTTTCCAGTGGGCAGGATGTGCTGCTGCTGCAAAAATGGCCCGCACTATCGGGAATCAGCAATTAGAAGAAAAGGCCTTGTTTTTACAGGCGAAGGCGGCGGCCCATATAGAAAGCTGCTATGATCCTGTGAGAAAAGTTTATACCAATGCAGCCGGAAGTTCTCATCTTGATGCCAGTACGCTTCAGCTCATCATGATGAATTACCTTGATCCGTCATCCCAAAAAGCCAGAGATCATTTAATCGCCCTGGAGGCTGAACTGAAAACCTCTAAAGGCCTCTTTTATCGTTATCTCCATGCGGATGATTTCGGAAAGCCCAAAACTACTTTCCTGATCTGTGCTTTCTGGTACGTAGAAGCCCTTGCATGTGTTGGCCGGGTAGATGAGGCCATTAAGGAGTTTGAAAATCTGATGCAGTATTCGAACCATCTCATGTTGTTCAGTGAAGACGTCGACGAAGAAACCGGCAGCCAATGGGGTAATTTTCCACAGGCTTACAGTCATGTTGGATTGATGAACGCGGCCTACAGGATAGCGATGAAACTCGACAGGCCGGTGTTTCTGTGAGTTGTGAGTTATGAGTTATGAGTTATGAGTTGAAAGTTATAAGTTATAAGTTATAAGTTGAAAGTGGAAAGTTGAAAGTTGAAAGTTGAAAGTGGAAAGTTGAAAGTTGAAAGTTGAAAGTGCTCAACGTCAGCTCGTAACTTATGACCGATCACTCATCACTTATAATTCATCACTCATAACCCATCACTTATAATTCATCACTCATAATTCATACCTTATTTACTAATGCAAGTGATCTTAGCAGCCCTCTTACTTCCCGGAAATCGCGAAGGAAAAAGTGTGCGGCTGAAATATTACTGCCAATTTTAATAGTAAAGGCACTGGCAGGCATTACTTTAAACATATCCTCATCCGTATGGTCGTCGCCGAGCGCCATAATATAATCATAGTCATTACTCTCAAGCCAGCTAAGTGCTACCTTCCCTTTATTCACCTCAGCGTTTTTTATCTCTATAACCTTACTGCCCGGCAGCATCTGTAATCCCTTATCCGTAATTACAAACCGTAATGTGCTCATTAACTCGTTTGCCCTTAATTCGCCAAGACCATCTTCTACTTTTCTGAAATGCCATACGAGCGAGTAGCTTTTTTCTTCAATAAATGAGCCGGGAGTGCGGTCAACAAATGTTTCCAGAATTGGCATGATTTCCTGTTTCCATTGATTATAAAGTCCGGGTAATTTTATCCACTCTCCGTTACTGTGCTTCTGCCAGGCTCCGTGTTCTGCAATAATATCAATAGGCATTCTTCCGAACCAGTCTTCCAGGGTTTGATATTTACGGCCGCTCACAATTACTATATGATTGGCAGGATCGAGCGTAAGCATGTTTAGTATATCATACAGGTCCTCATCAGGGAAGGCCATTTCTATATTTGTTTTAAAGCCCACCAGGGTACCGTCATAGTCAAGAAAAATAATCCGGCGGGCTGCCTGTGAATATTCATTTTCAATATATGTTTGCATCTCAGGTCCGGCATGTTTTGCCAGCATCGATTGTTGCAGTCGTTTTACTTCTTCCAGTCTGTCCATATAAATCTTAACCCAGTGTTTTACATTAAATTTTGCTACTACTTCTCTCATTGCCTGCATACGCCGTTGCTGTTCGTCAGGCCGCATATTCAGTGCCTGAATAACCGCTCTGTAAACTTCCCCGATATTGTTCGGATTCACTATCAGCGCATCAATCAGTTCTTTGGCGGCTCCGGCCATTTCGCTCAGAATAAGTACTCCTGTATTGTTAGTGCGGCTGGCAACGTATTCCTTACTAACAAGATTCATTCCATCGCGCATCGGACTTATCAGGCATACTTCTGCCATACTATATAAAGCAGACAGCATTTCTACTGGAAATGAGCGGTAATAATAGTGTACTGGGATCCAGTTTAAGGTGCGGCATCTGGAGTTAATATTACCCACCAGCTTATCAATCTCATCGCGTAAATCTTTATATTGCTGAACGGTGTCTCTTGAAGGAACCACAATCATATAAAGCGCCACTTTTTCTATATACTCAGGATTTTTCTGCAGAAGCATATCGAAAGCCTGGAGACGTTGCAAAATTCCCTTGCTGTAGTCGAGCCGGTCGATAGAAAGGATCATTTTGACATTCTGAAAACTCTCACGAAGGTTAGCGATATTAATAAGTACTTCGTTGGTGGTGGTAAGCGATTCGAATTTTTTATTATCGATGCCCATTGGAAAGGGTTCAGCCATAACTTGCCGGTTGTTATAAGTAATCTCATTTGCAGAAGAATGAACAGGGAGGATCCTGGTTACCGAGCTGATAAAATGCCGTACATCGTCGAAAGTATGAAAACCCAGCAGATCCGCTCCCAGCATGTTCTCCAGAATCTCGGCCCTCCATGGAATAAGCCGAAACAGCTCGTATGACGGAAATGGAATATGCAGGAAAAAGCCAATAGTAATATCCGGATGTTCGGCGCGGATTAAACCCGGCAGTAATAATAACTGATAATCATGTATCCAGATCTTATCTCCTGGTTCTGCTATTTTAAATATTGCTTCTTTAAACTTGTTATTTACTTCTGCATAACTATCCCAGTATGATTGTTCATAACGCGCATAAGTGGGGTGATAGTGGAAAACGGGCCACAGAGTTTCATTAGAAAATCCTTCGTAATACAGATTGATTTCATCCTGCGTTAAATAAACAGGGTACAGGTTCATTTTATACAGTTTTTCTGTAATTTTATCCTGATGTTCTGTTGATGTAACCTCTATTCCCGGCCATCCCAGCCACATATTATTTCCCTGCCGGTAAATAGAACCAAGTCCTGTAGCTAAGCCGCCTTCACTTTGCCTGAATTCCATTTCACCGTTTGCTTCAGTGATTTTTACAGGTAATCTGTTCGATACGATTATAGTCTTCATGCTGGTCTCCTTTAATTAAAAGAGCTAAAAGCTCTTTGTGTTTGAAGAAAATGTATTTTCCGGGGCGACAGAGCTGATTATAAAGATATTCTTATAAAGATATTCGGGAAGCTGAACCTGTTGCGGGAACCGAAAAACGGTAATATACAAAAATAAATTAAACTACCGGCTGCTTAACGGCAAACCCCCAGGGTAATCTGTTTTCCACAAGAGTTTTCCACAAGTGGTGGTAAAAAGAAAATTTTAACAGAACAGAATGGAATCGCAGATGTTAATATCTTGTTAATCAATAGAATGAAAAATTAGATGTAGTTGTTATGACACGGAACAGAGCTTTAACCATCAAAAACTGGATTAAAACTATGGGATTTCAACTTGCGAAATCTCATATGCTGGATCACCGGACCAAGAAAATCAAGTATTATGCCCTTGGCAATTTCGGAGTATATGAAGAGACTACTCCCGCCAAAACTACCACCGGTAAAAAGTTGAAATTTATTTCCTGGACACCCTGGGGAGATGATTTTGAAGTAAATTCTGTGACTGATCTGAGTAAGGCGTATCAGAACTTTATCATGTATAACCCCAACTGAAGTTGGCTGTACCTTGAAAAGACGTTTATTAAGTTATGAGTTATGAATTATGTGTTATGAATTGGATTATCCATTTCCCCGGGAATTCATAACCCATAACTCATAATTCATAACTCTTTTCGCTCCTTAACTTAAACGTAACCCTTCAAGTTTCTCCCCCAGCACCTCTGATATTTTCCGGTAAGATTCAACGCTCCAGCCTGCAACATGAGGACTTAGTAGAACTTTACCGCTATTTATAAGATCATCAAACCAGGGTTGTTCTCCCAGGGAAGGAAACTTTTCTGTTTCAAGAACATCCAGTCCCGCTCCTAAAATCTTTCCTTCGTTTATTGCACGCAGTACCGCAGAAGTATTAACAATTTCGCCCCTTGCGGTATTTAACAGGAAAAAAGGCTTTTTAAAATGAAGCACATATTCATCATCAATAAGCTGGCGGGTTTCGCGGGTTAGCGGGATATGTAAGCTCAGCACGTCAGAATGGTTTACAATTTGTTCCATGCTTACTTCCTGCACAAACTCATCGCTAAATGAGCTTTTATATTTATCATAAGCAATTACATTAACCTCAAAGCCCTTCAGCCTCCGTGCAAAACTTTGTCCCATAAATCCATAGCCAATAATGCCTACCGTTTTGCCTTTCAGCTCAAATCCCCGGTTCCCTTCGCGATCCCAGATCCCGTTCCTGATTTCGATATCACCTTTTCTCAGGTTATTCAACAGGGAAAGAAGCAGACCTACAGTGTGTTCTGCCACTGCATCCCTGTTGCCTTCGGGGGCGTTAATGCAGGCGATTCCCTTTTGCTTTGCATAATCCTCATCAATATTATCCATGCCAGCACCCGCCCGGGCAATGAATTTAAGCTTTCCGGCAGCGTCCATTATTTCCCGGTCTATGCGGAATTTCGTCCGGATTGCCAGACCTTCATAATCGTGTATTGCTGCAATTGTTTGCTCCCTTGTATATTGCGGGCAGTCGTCTACGATATACCCAAGTCGTTGAGCTTTTTCTTTAAATGCCTGATGAAGCTTATCTGCGATCAGAATTTTTGCCATGTTAAAGTGTGTGTGTTAGATATAACAGGTATGTTATCTCATCAAATTATTTGTCAGTTTTACAAAATCATCTACGCTGAGGCGTTCTGCGCGGAGGTCAAGCATGGGGTCTTGCCCCATTTTATCTTTACTTACCAGCGAAGATAAAGCGTTGCGCAATGTTTTCCGGCGCTGATTAAACCCCGCCTTTACCACTTTCCAGAAGAATTTCTCATCGCAATCCAATTGTTCAATTTTGTTCCTGTTTAAACGGATCACCGCTGATAGCACTTTGGGAGGCGGATTAAATACACCTGCTTTTACGGTAAAAAGATACTCAACGCTGTAATAAGCCTGAATAAAAACGCTCAGAATACCATACTCTTTCGAGCCGGGTTTTGAAGCGCAGCGCTCTGCCACTTCTTTCTGGAACATTCCTACCACTTCCGGAACCAGATGACGGTTCTCCAGAATTTTAAAGAGGATCTGGGATGAAATATTATAAGGAAAATTGCCAATCACTCCAACTTTTCCTGAAAAAACAGACGGAAAATCCAGTTGAAGGAAATCCCCGTTAATGAGCCGGTTCCCCAGATCCGGGTATTTTTTCTGAAGAAACTGAAAGGATTCAATGTCCAGATCGATCAGGAAAGTCTCGTATGACGATTTTTGCAGCAGGAAATCAGAAAGTATTCCCATTCCCGGTCCAACCTCTAAAACCTGCTGATACCGCCCCTCCGGTTTTAAGCTTTCTACAATTTTTGACGCTATATTTTTATCGGTAAGAAAATGTTGCCCTAAGTGTTTTTTCGCTCGAACCATAATTAGCAATTAGCTGCAGGCTACCGCATTTAACTGTCAGCAAGCTTTACCTTTCAGCTCCCTTTCTCTTAGTCCGGGCCATATGGTACGTAAGCTAATAGTCAAAAGCTAAACGCCAAAGCTGCTTCCGCTGCAAATTACGGCATTTAATAGCAGATAAGATATGATAATTGTTTACAAAATAGTTATTTTGCGGAAATTCTTTTGCATCCCTGTTGCAGTATATTAAACATGAGTGAGAAAATTAAAGTCGGTATTTCTATAGGAGACATTAACGGTATAGGCCTTGAAATTATATTAAAAACCCTGGCAGACCATGCTATATATGATTATTGTACACCAATAGTGTACGGAAATACCAAAGTAGCGTCCTTTTACAGGAAAGCACTTTCCATGGGAGATTTTAGTTTTAATGTGATCAATAAGACAGATCAGGCCAATCCCAAGCGCCCCAATATGATCAATTGCTGGGACGAAGATGTAAAAATAGAGCCCGGAGTTGCTAATGAAACAGGAGGTAAATATGCTTTTATTTCCCTGGAAAGAGCTGTAGCAGATTTGCAGGCAGGAGCTGTTGATGCCCTGATTACAGCGCCTATTAACAAGCATAATATTCAGAACGAAAACTTTAATTTCCCCGGTCATACCGAATATATCCAGCATAAAACCGGTTCTGCCGATTCTTTAATGTTCCTGGTGGGCGAAGATCTGAAAGTGGGAGTGGTTACCGGCCATGTTCCTGTTGCTGAAATTGCACAGCGGATCACGAAGGCCGCTATTATCTCAAAGCTCGAACTGATGAAGGAAAGCCTTAAAACAGATTTCTGGATTCAAAAGCCCAGAATTGCTGTGTTGGGGCTAAATCCTCATGCCAGTGATAACGGACTTATCGGTTCTGAAGAAAAAGAAATAATTATCCCGGCGATAGAAGAAGCCAACGAAAAGGGGATCTTTGCTTTTGGCCCTTATCCTGCCGATGGGTTCTTTGGCAATAACTCTCATCTGAAGTTCGATGCGGTTCTGGCAATGTATCACGATCAGGGACTCATTCCCTTCAAATATATTGCATTTCATAGCGGGGTGAATTTCACGGCCGGTTTACCTGTGGTTAGAACGTCTCCCGATCATGGAACAGGCTATGA
>JAATFW010000178.1 GCA_015654985.1 Sphingobacteriales bacterium
GTTCCCTTTTAATCATGCCTGCAGGAGGTCATGAACCATTACGATCTCTTTAAAGAACTTACAATAACAAAAGTAAGGTATGATAAAGAGAATGGAGAAAGAAGTTTTAAACAGGAAGGGAGTTATGAACAATGTTGCGGGTTGAAGGTTGCGGGTTGAAGGTTGTGAGTTGAAGGTTGTGAGTTGCGGGTTGAAGGTTGTGGGTTGAAGGTTGTGGGTTGTGAGATGCGGGATATGGGTTGTGACATGGAGGGTGTGGATTTAGAGTTTAAATTGCGGGTTGAAGGCTATAAGTTACAGGTATATACAGGACGAAATGCTTTGATGATTAATAAAGATCCGACACGCCCATTTATCTTTAACTTCACACTGATGTGGTTTGCCTGCCGGTATGTATATGTTTGGATTCAATAATCTTGCAATCATACATAATAGGTAAGAAGTAGCCTTCTGCTTACTACTTATGAAGCGTACAGTATACCATAGCTCAATGATTATCAACTATAAAACAATCAATGATGGTTGTCTGCTATAAAATAATATTGTATATTAAATCAATTTTCCGGAATCGCTGCAAACCGACAACCTGCAACCTGCAACTTTATACAAAAAATGGGAACACTTTCCTAAAATACCCTGCAACCCACAACCCACAACCCATAATCAGGCATCAAACTTATACCCAACCCCCTTAACCGTGGCGACATAATGTTCACCGAGTTTTTCGCGGAGCTTTCTGATGTGTACATCGATGGTACGGTTAGTAACTACGACAGAATCTTCCCATATGTTTTTGAGGATCACGTCGCGGGTATAGACTTTACAGGGACGGGAGGCCAGCAGATAAAGTAATTCAAATTCTTTTTTTGCAAGCACTACCTTCTGGCCGAGCTTATATACCAGATAGGTTTCGCGGTCGATCACCAGGTCAAGAATTTCCAGTTTATTTTCTGTAACTTCTTCAGGAAGGCTGTTACGGCGAAGGATAGCATTAATGCGGCTCACCAGCGCCCTTGGCTTGATAGGTTTGGCGATATAATCATCAGCACCTACATTAAAACCAGCAATCTCGGAATATTCTTCGCTTCTGGCAGTGAGGAACACCATGAATGTGCTCTTAAATTCGTTCATAGTACGCATGATGCGGCAGGCTTCAATTCCATCCATTTTCGGCATCATTACGTCCATGATAACCAGGTCGGGGCGGGTCCTTTTAGCTTCAGAAATGCCCTCCTGTCCGTTCGACGCTGAATAAACGAGATAACCTTCTTTCTTAAGGTTATATTCAATTAATTCCCGGATATCCGGTTCATCGTCGACAATAAGGATCTTTTGTTTTACTGAACTCATGTTCTTTAATTACTCCGCTAAAGTAGACTGTTAAATATAGGAAATTGTTAACTCTATATTAAATAATTGTTAACAATCATTTTACTTTAACATTATGCACCGTTTAGGGCAATATCTTCTTTAAGAAATCTTCAAGATCAGTTCCGCGCAGGTTTTTTGCTATGATCCTGCCATCTTTATCCAGCAGGAAAGAGGCCGGTATAGCTTCTACCTGGTACTGATGGGCCACTTCGCTGTTCCACTGCTTTAATTCGGATACGTGGGTCCATGCCAGTTTATCATCTTTAATAGCATTTAACCACTTTGCCCTGTCGTTATCCAGAGAAACGCTCAGTATGGTGAACCCTTTATTTTTAAAGGCATTATATTGTTTTACAACATTAGGATTTTCCTGGCGGCAGGGGCCGCACCAGGAAGCCCAGAAATCAAGCAGTAAATATTTACCGCGAAAGTCTGATAATTTAACCTGTTTGCCATCTGCAGAAGCCATCTGAAAATCGGGTGCTACCTGTCCTTTTGCAAGCGATTTCAGGCTTTCCATCTTTTTTACAAAATCCTGTACAGCTTTATTACCGGGAAACCGGCCCCTGATATCTTCGGCATATTTCAGCATTTCCCCTTCATAATTGGCCTGATCTAAAGAGCTAATGGCATAGAATCCGGCAAGATTATCTTTATTCTTTTCAGCGAATTTTATAGACTCCTCAGAAAACCTGTTCATGTTTTCTTCAAACCGGGGCGCTATAATTTTCTCCAATGAATCTTTAGAAGCTGGTTTTTGAGAAACTTCCTTCTCGTACCGGCTTCGAAGTTCAAGGAAGATCTTACCATACTTATTACTTATCGAATTGAACTCTTTCAGTCTTTCTGCATCTTCAGAGCCTTCAATCTTATATTCTCCAAAAGGGTTTGCATAATCTGCATCAAAAGTCAGTTCATCTCCGTTTCTGGCTACAAAGAGGTAATTCTTATCATTAACAACGATATAATAAAACTCAGGATCGGGTGATGCAACATGGAATTTGAATTTATTATCCCCGCTTAAAAAAGCAGAATCTACGAGTTTATCCTGCTGATAAAGCAGAACTTTCTTAACATTCTGAGGATTTTCCAGTTTCCCGCTGAGGGTAAACTCATCTGTGTTTTTACAAGCGGTAAGAAATGCTGCCAGCAGCAATATGATAGGGAATATTCGTTTCACTTTAATGATTCTAATTTTTCGATTACTAATTTGCTGGCTGTTTTAGGATCTATCTTTCCTTTAGACAGTTTCATCACTTCACCCATAAACAATCCTAAAACGCCTTTTTTACCATTATGGTATTCTTTTACTTTTTCAGGATAGCGGCTTACAGCCTCATCTATAAAAGTTAACAACTGATCACTGCCTGTATCGATCAGCAGGTTCATCTCTGCTACCAACTGATTGACTGTTTTATCCGGGTTAGCAATAAGTGCCGGAAAAAGTTGCTGCGAAGCTGCTGTATTATTGATCCTGCCCTCTTCAACAAGAGAAATGATCTCTGCCAGGACTGAAGCGCTCATTTCAAACCGGGTAATATCTTTTCCCGTTTCATTCAGGAAGGATTGAACCGTACCTGTTATCCAGTTCGCTGCAGATTTATAATGAGTTGTATATTTCAGTACTTCTTCGAAATAATCGGCTACAGCTTTATCCCCGGTAAGCAATGAGGCATCATACAAAGAGAGCCCCATTTGTCCGGTATATCGTTTGGTGCGCTGTTCGGGTAATTCAGGGAGCTCCTTCCTGAGGTTTTCAATCCATTCTTCCGGCAAATGCAGGGGCGGGAGGTCCGGCTCGGGAAAATACCGGTAATCATAGGCCATTTCTTTTGAACGAAGGACTGAAGTAACTCCGGTCGCAGCATCAAAGTTAAGGGTGTTCTGCTCTATTTTTCCGCCTTTTTCTACAAGATTTACCTGTCTTCTGAATTCATAATTTACGGCCCGCTGAAGGTTACGGATTGAATTGAGATTTTTCACTTCGCATCTTGAGCCATAGGAAGTTTCTCCTTTCAGCCGTACGGATATATTGGCGTCGCAACGCAGGCTCCCCTCTTCCATATTACCGTCGCAGATTCCCAGGTACCTTACCAGCTTTCGTATTTCAGAGAAATAAGCGGCGGCCTCTTCGGCAGAGCGGATATCCGGTTCGGATACAATTTCAATCAAAGGTACCCCTGCCCTGTTAAGGTCTATAAGAGAGTACAGGTTATCCTTGTCGTGAAGGCTTTTACCGGCGTCTTCTTCCATATGTATCCGGTTGATCCGCACACATCTTTTGCTGTTATCTTTCAATGTTACGAATACATGCCCTTCCGTACATACCGGAAATTCGTCCTGGGTGATCTGATAACCTTTGGGAAGATCGGCATAAAAATAATTCTTCCGGTCGAAACGGTTCTGCCTGTTTATTGTACAGTTAGTTGCCAGTCCCATTTTTACTGCATAAGAAACCACCTTCTTGTTAATCCTGGGTAAAGTGCCGGGAAGTCCTACCGATATAATACTGGTATGACTGTTGGGCTCTGCCCCAAAGGAAGCGGGATCAGATGAGAAAATTTTCGTGTCGGTTAAAAGCTGGGCGTGTATTTCGAGGCCTACTACGAGTTCGTATTTTTGCAGAACTTCTTCTGTCATTGTTCCTTGTACTTTTTATATGATAGCCAATTCGTCAAATATAATTAAAAGTTGAAAGTTGTGGGTTGAAAGTTGAAAGTTATGGGTTGGGGGTTGTGAGTTGCGGGTTGTGGGTTGTGGGTTGTGGGTTTCGGTGATTGTGGGTTGGGGGTTGTGAGTTATGGGTTGTGAGTTGCGGGTTGTGGGTTGTGGGTTGTGGGTTGTGGGTTGCGGGTTGTGGGTTGTGGGTTGTGGGTTGCGGTGATTGTGAGTTCGGCAGATTATTTGCTGGTTAATTGGTTGCCGAAAAGCACTTAATGTACATGACCTATTAATTAACACGTATTGCTTTCAACCTTCAAGCTGTACAACACGTTCCCAACTCAGTGATTATCAGTTATAAAGATGTGTTGTATATTTAAATCATTTTTTAAAATCGCAGGAAATCGTCAACCCACAACTTTCAAACTGTAAAACACATCGTAAACTTAATGATTATCAGCTATAAAAAATGTGTTGTAATTATAAATCAATTTTTGTTAAATAGCAGGAAACTTTCAACCTGCAACCCGCAACCCGCAACTTTGAACCCGCAACCCGCAACTTTGAACCCGCAACCCGCAACCCGCAACTTTCAACTCACAACCCGCAACTTTCAACTCACAACCCGCAACTTTCAACCCGCAACTCACAACCCGCAACCCGCAACCCACTTAAACTATCGCCTGGCGGACCCTTATTAACTTTTCGAGCAGGGATTCCAGCGCATCCAGGTGAAGCATATTTGCACCGTCTGATTTAGCGTTTTGGGGGTCGTGATGAGTTTCTATAAAGAGGCCATCCGCCCCTACGGCAATGGCAGCTTTAGCTATGGTTTCTATAAGGGCGGGAATTCCGCCGGTCACGCCGCTTGCCTGGTTGGGCTGCTGCAGGGAATGGGTACAATCCATTACTACAGGCACACCGAACGACCGCATCACCGGGATACCCCTGAAATCAACGATCAGATCCTGGTAGCCAAAGGTATTTCCCCTGTCGGTGAGGATGACGTTCGGATTTCCGGAAGCTTTCACTTTACCGACAGCAAAGCCCATTGAGGAGGCCGAAAGGAACTGGCCCTTTTTGATGTTCACTACTTTACCTGTCTTTGCTGCGGCTACGAGGAGATCTGTCTGACGGCATAAAAATGCAGGGATCTGCAATACATCAACATAACAGGCGGCCATAGCAGCCTCATGACTCTCATGGATGTCTGTAACCGTTGGGACCCCAAACTCCGAACTTACTTTTGCAAGGATCTTAAGGGCCTTTTCATCTCCTATCCCGCTGAAGGAGTCAAGCCTTGAGCGGTTGGCTTTACGGTACGAGCCTTTGAATATAAACGGTACCTTTAATTTATCAGTTACAGAAACGATACGTTCTGCTATACGCAATGCCATCTCTTCGCCTTCAATAGCGCAGGGACCGGCCATGAGAAAGAAATTAGAACTTTCTGTATGCCTGATTCCCGGAATCTGGTCTATCATTAATTTCCTAATTCAGATAAAAATTTAATACGCATCAACTGAAGTTCTTCCCTGGTGTAGTCATCGCTTCCCAGTTCTTTCAGTGCATCGTCGATAGAATCAATTTCAGATGCCCTGAAGTAATCGAATACTTCATCCTGCCTGTCCTCATCAATCATCTCATCAATATAATAACTGAGATTAAGCTTGGTCCCCGAATTTACGATAGATTCAACCTCTCTCAGAATATCTTCATAAGAAAGACCTTTGGACGATGCTATATCCTCCAGCGCAATATGGCGGTCTATATTCTGTATAATAGATACTTTAAGGGCCGATTTATTTGCAGCACTTTTAATTACCAGGTCTTCGGGCCTGTCAATTTCATTTTCCTCAACATATTTAGTGATGAGGTTAACAAAAGGGGCACCGAATTTCAGCGCTTTACCCGATCCAACTCCATGAATTTGCTTGAGCTCTTCAATCGTAATGGGATAATGGATACACATTTCCTCCAGAGAAGGGTCCTGGAATATCACAAAGGGGGGAAGGCTTTTTTGCTTCGCAATTTTCTTCCTCAGATCTTTGAGCATATGCAGCAGTTCTGTATCCAGGGTACCGGTACCCTGCTGTCCGCCTTCGTCCTGATCATCTTCGGCTGGTTCCATCTCGCGGTTCAGCACAAATTTAACGGCATGGGGATTCGCAATAAACGATTTTCCCGATTTGGTAAGCCTTAACAGTCCGTAATTATCAATATCTTTTGAAAGATAATTATTGAGAAGGGCCTGGCGCATCAACGACTTCCACACAATAAGTCCGTCTTCTTTTCCGCTTCCAAAGGCAGGCAGCTTGTTATGGTCATAGGCAACTATTTGTGAAGTTTCTATACCCATAATCACATTAATAATATGCAGGTCATCAAACTTTTCGCCAAGTTCAAGGATCAGTTTCAGAGTACTCTGCAATTTTTCGGATGCATCGATATAAGACTTATGAGCACGGCAGTTGTCGCACATATTATTGCAGCCGGTATCATCAAAATTCTCGCCGAAATAATGAAGAATCTGTTTCCGGCGGCAAACTGCTGATTCGGCATAGTCTATCACTTCTTTCAGAATCTGAGTGCCTATTTCCCTTTCGGAGACAGGCTTGTCTTTCATAAACTTAGCAAGTTTATCGATGTCTTTTTCAGAATAAAAAGCTACGCAAAGACCTTCGCCGCCATCACGCCCGGAACGTCCGGTTTCCTGGTAATAGCCTTCCATGCTTTTAGGAATATCATGATGGATGACATATCTTACATCGGGCTTATCAATTCCCATTCCGAAGGCTATCGTAGCTACAATAACGTCTACATCTTCCATCAGGAATTTATCCTGGGTTTCTGCGCGTGTTTTTGGGTCGAGACCGGCGTGGTACGGAAGGGCCCTTATGCCATTCAGACTGAGGGCTTCAGAAACTTCCTCCACTTTTTTGCGGCTAAGGCAATAAATAATGCCGGATTTTCCGGTATTTGCTTTTATAAACCGGATGATCTCTTTCATTACGTTACGCTTTGGACGTACTTCGTAATAAAGATTCGGGCGGTTAAATGATGATTTGAACAGGGTTGAATTGTTCATTTGCAGGTTCTTGATAATGTCCTGCTGAACTTTCGGGGTAGCGGTAGCCGTTAAAGCGATAATAGGGATATTATCTCCAAGATTGTTTATTACCTGCCTTATCTTACGATACTCGGGCCTGAAATCATGGCCCCATTCTGAAATACAATGCGCTTCGTCGACAGCTACAAAAGATACAGTGATCAGGCGGAGAAAATCGATGTTCTCTGCTTTTGAAAGAGATTCAGGAGCAACATACAGCAGCTTTGTTTCGCCGCTCAGAACGTCCTGTTTAACTTTCGTAATTTCTGATTTATTGAGTGAAGAATTTAAAAAGTGGGCAATGCTCTCTGTTCCGCCAAATGCCCTGAGCTGGTCAACCTGGTTTTTCATCAGGGCTATCAGCGGGGAAATAACAACGGCCGTGCCCTCACTCATTAAGGCTGGTAACTGATAACAGATAGACTTACCACCGCCTGTGGGCATTATTACGAATGTATCTTTCTTTTGTAAGATATTGGTTATTATTGCTTCCTGTTCGCCTTTGAAGTTATCAAAGCCGAAAAAATTCTGTAAATTATCAAATAATGATTTCTTAATCTCCATCGTCCTCGTGGGAAAAAATTTAGAAAACCTAAACTTCACCCCAAAATAACATATTTTTGCGGTGAATTAGTATGTTTAAATAAAAAAATTCTGATTGAAAACAAATTCTGAAGTCCTGCA
>JAATFW010000308.1 GCA_015654985.1 Sphingobacteriales bacterium
GACGTGCCAGTCAGCCGCTGATCCGGGATCACCGCGATGTGAGGGTTGTGAACTCTTCGTATAAGCCACAAACAGTACACAGCAGGCCTGCTGTAATAAGCAACAAGCAGTCTCAGCCGGTAAGGAATGAACGTCCTGCCAGGGGCTATGATAATGAAGCCCAGGCACGGCCGGGGAACGCAGGCAATCACAGCAGGGGAAATGACGGCGGACAGAGTAACACTTCCCGCCCCCAGAGAAGGTCATAGCAATCCAATATATATAAGAAGGGGGAATTCCTTCTGGAAAAAGCCGGGATATGTACCGGCTTTTTTTATGGCCCCGGGGCATCGGGAATGAATGATATGCATGGATGCACGAATCTTTGCCAGTGAAATTCCAACTCGCAGTAATCCGGTATTTGCCATACAAACTGCCCTTCCGGCCAGACCAAAAGTTATCGGTAATGCTATCCGATGCCAGAATTTCCTTTCTCTTATGCTCAGGAAGGTGCGAAAGATTACTCATAGGGTAAAGATAGGAAGAATGGTACGCTCAAGAAAATTGAGCATACTTATGACAGGGAAATTGCTTTTAACTTTTTGCAAGGGTAAAAATTAGTGTATATTATAGGATATAAATGATTAAGGTCAAAAAAATGGCCTATTCAAATTCCGAATATCCGTATTGAATTATCAATTAATAAACATCGTTATGAGTACCCGCGTCTAACAATACGATATTTTCGATACTGATGTCTGATAAATCTTTTTCGATGATAAATACAATCCTGCAATCATAACCACAGGAACAGGCTAATAAAGCAGCGAGTTTGCCGCCCAATTTATGCGTTTTTAACGATGGGTCGAAAGCATCCTGCCGCAGTTTCAGCAATGCTTTTTCAATAGCAGCTTTTAAGTAACAGGTTCTTGCCGGCAAATTTCTGGTAAGACTTACCAAATGTCGTAGTAAAGACCAGATTTCTGACGACCGGCATGAATTAAAGAGAATGAAGGTAATCAATGGCCTCCCCGGCAGATAACGGTGTATATTTGCCTGACCGGTATTCTTTGATCGACTTTTTTGCATTTCTGGCAATTTCATCCCTGCGTACTTCGACCTGGCGCTTCTGTAAAATATCCAGCAACATTTCCCTGGAAATATCATCCAGTTGCATAATATCATCCAGTTGCATAATATCATCTAAAGCCTGATTTAACGTCATCATATCTCAGAATTTTGATACACAAATATACATTAAATCACCCGATTACACACAAGCAGATAAAAATTTACGAGGGCGTTAGCTCCCGGGTCGGGAGTATGATAACGACCACACTCTGGCGATGCCTGCTCTTATATACCGGGGATACAGCGGACAGGGCAATCGGTATGGCCCTCTGGCAGAACGCTTCTGGACGGCTGGCCAACAGGTTCGACTCTCGGCCGACCCCTCTGGCAGACGGCTTCGGGAAAATGGACAAAAAAGGAAAACCAGCAGGCCGGAAGTCCGGAAGCAGGGTGGTCTGCAACCAGCCACCGGCTGTCTTTGCCTGTTCAAAATGGTTCATTGTTGTTCCCTTCTGTTTCAGCATGTTCAAAGACGTTTATGGGTATTTTTCACTGCTGATCATCTTTACTTTTATCCGCCTGTTTATCCTTTTATTTAGGCCCCCTAATCTTTATAAAGACTCAGATCCGCCACTCCCAGTACCTCGGTAGAAAACTCTCCAAGCCACCCCATGTTAAACTGTACGCCTGTCTGGATCTTAATAAAGTCAATACCCTTAAGGCTGACCTTTTTGCCATCTTCATCTATAGCATTTTCAATATTTATTTTATCGCCCCCGCTGGTATTATCAGCATAACCAAATTCAAAAGGCATGCTTTTTATGTTGGAGGGAACACTGTCGTCGATATTTCGTTTTGGAAGGAGGGTTCCTGTGAGGGTATAGCTGTCTTCTTTAACCCATTCAGGATAATATGCCTGGGTATGGAATGCATTTGTTTTTACCACACCGGTATTTCCTTTATTGTCTACCCAGGCTACATCGCCCGCCGGATTTGGCCTTGTATAGGTTACAGAATAATCTCTTAGATAGCCGTCTTTTCCAAACTCACTTCCCGATACTTCGTACCAGGTATCATCCGGTTTCCCGTTGCCATTTTTATCCTGCATTACATAAACCACTCCCGGTTCGGCAATACTACTGCCGGCGTTGCCTGAAATGATCAGATCTTCTTTGCCAGCCTGATTGATCACGGTATGATCAAACCCAAGGACAATTCGTCCTCCCCAGGCTCCGAGAGAGATCAGCCCTTTTTTGCCCAGGATACTTTCAGCTCCATCGGAGTCTCCGCTAGCTGTATTAATGAACTGCCCGGGTGCAGGAAGGTATTCAAAAAGCTGGGTTACATAGGCGTTGCTGGTCCCGGTTGTAGGACGTACGGGAGCTTCTGTTGATGATCCATCGATATCGCTTTCCTTTTTGCAGCCATTGAGGATAAAAACGGCCAGTAATAAACCGGATATCCATTGCAGTTTGTTCTTTTTCATCTGTTTATTTGTTTTTTGGCGGTGATGAAGCCATCATGATTTTAATCATTCTGTTATGTGAATTGAAAGATCATGATGGTTTGATTTTATTGTTTGTCGCCGTAAATAAACACAGTGTGATTGGGGTTGGTTGCAGCTGTAGTGAATCTGAATTTAAGTTTTCCGTCGCCAGAAAAGCACAACGCCTCACCTGTTGTCGATGAATAGCTTTTCGAATCGCCTATCATAACATCTCCATTGAGCGGGTTGATGCTGATACTGTATGGAATGGAAACTAAAGTGCCATCGGTGATGAAGTTGGTGCCTAAAACGCCCGAAGTTATATCAAACGGTTTGATTTCCGGAGTAGTGTAGGGATTAACATTCATCAAAACCCTGGCTCCTGACACAGCCAATGATCCGACGAAGTAGTTATATGAGGCAATAACCTTGTAGGTATTACTGTTGATCGTTTTAAAGGCAGCAGCATCGGTATTATTGCCTGAAAGAACAACATAGACACTGCCATCTTGTGCTGTTGCCATTTTTGTGGGATTAGGACCCACTTCGAGTTCGTATAGCTTTTTGAATGTGGCAATGTCTACAACGGATACAGTAGTTTCGTCCTCGGAATAGTAATAGTCAGAGTTTGCGGCGTAGAGTTTTCCGTTTGATACAGTAATTCCTTCCAGGAAATGTCCTGCCGACAAACGACCGTCAATAGTCAACGAGGCGGTGTCTACCCGACTTATAAAACCGTCAAATCCCGAAACGTACGCTTTGCCTTCGGCGAAGGCAATCGAGCGAGGCATGTATTCGGAGTTGGCGTCGAAAAAGGGGATTCGCTTAATTGACTTACCCGTAAGAAGGTCTATTACTTCCAGAAATGACTTCTTCTCACCCTGCGTTCCGGACACTACACAATATAGTTTATTTCCATATTGCTCAAGATCCTGAGCGCTTTCCCCCAGATTATATCCATTGACAGTTTTAAAAAAATCCGGATCGGACTGACCTGTTTTAAGATTATACCAGGCTATTCCACTGTTATTTTGTCCCCATGACCCTTCGTATAGTACATACACGCCAGTCGTTTCTTTTTCTTTAGGGGTTTCGTCACGGTCTTTTTTACATGCCTGGAAAAGCAGGAGCGACAGGATAAACAGTAAGGGTAATGATCTTTGTTTCATAATAATGTATGTTGATTTAATTTACAAATGCGAAATGAGCGGGAATATCCCCGGTAAAAAGCGACCACTTTTTGTGGCCGGTACTATCGAAGCAGTAAAGTACGCCGGGGGTTACGAAGTCTTTGCCATCGGTGAGATAAATATCTTTCGTAGCCGGGTCTATTGCAATGCCATATGGCTTTGTGATGCTTTTTTCCGTCCCGTCGGTAATGAAGCTGGCACTTAAAAGGCTTTCGTCTTTTACGTTGATTAATGCATAGGAGATGGTGTTCTTCTGGAGAGGGTAGCTGAACTGTACTCCCAGAACGTATGCCTTGTCGGCATCGATACAAAGGTTAGTTGCGGCAATATCAAAAACCTTCTTTACTTCGTCGGTTCCTGTATCAATAACAAACAATCTGGAAGGGATCTCATAAGAGTCTCCCCTGGAGGTGACGTAAAGGTCGCCGTATTGATCAGCTTTTACCCTGTGAAGGTTGATGGCAACTTCAATCCTCTTGATTTCCTTAAAGGAAGCCAGGTCGATCACTGATAGCGTGTTTTCGTATTGAGTTGGATTATACCCGCCAGAATTGGCAACATACAGCCTCCCGCCAACAATGGCCATTTCCTCGGGCTGACGGCCTACCGTTGTTGTCTGCTCGATCTGAAAAGTAGAAGTGTCTATCCTGGCAACATAGCCGTTTGCAGAATCAGAATCCCCTTTCCTGGCCTGATATGAACTTACATAAGCTTTTCCTCCATGGAAGGTAATATAGCGGCAATTTACAATGCTGATCATTGCAATCCGTTTGCCGGAATGAACATCCAGTACCTCTACTTTATTGGAGTTGTTGATCACGGCGTATAGTTTCGACCCGTATACCTGGAGATCATTCCCCACATCTCCCAGTCCTTTGATTACTTCCGGGTTGGTATATTCGAATATGTTATGCCTGTAGATTCCTTTCTGATGATCAAAGAAGTCGAGGGAAGCCTTATTCATATCCATGTTTCCTTCATTTAGTAAATAGAAGCTGCTTTTAGCGCTTAAGCCGGGGTCTGAAATTTCTGTTATTTCTTCAGGGCTTACCTTCGGATCTTTACGGCAGGAAGATATTGTAGTGCTGACGGCAAGCAGCAATAGAAAAGCGTGCAGGCTCTGTAACTTATAATATGTTTTTTTTATCTTCTTCATAGTTCTTTTCAATAATTCATACTTAAAGTAAGCCGGTAGGAGCGACCCGGCATCGGGAAGTTCAGTACAACATCCCTGTACTGGTTAAAAAGATTGTTTACTTCGCCTGTCACTTTATAACCTGTTTTTCCGGATGTGAATCTCCGGGAAGCCGAAATATCATGTGTGTACCAGGGCTCCATGTAGTTTTCAGGAATGTTGGCTTTCTGGCTGTATCGTTCACC
>JAATFW010000232.1 GCA_015654985.1 Sphingobacteriales bacterium
TACAGTTTGAAGGTTGAAGAGTGAAAGTTATACGTATTAATTAATAGGTTATATGCGTTAAACATTAAGTGCTTCCCGGCAACTACTTAATCCGCAAATTATATGCTGAACTTACAATTACCGAAACTTTCAACTTTCAACTTTCAACCCGCAACCCGCAACTTTCAACCCGCAACCTACAACTCAAAAGTCGTTCCTTTTTCCGGAATAGTTACATTATATCCGTCGGCTTCGAGTTCATTTTGCATGGCTTTCATGCCTTCGGGTTCGCCGTGAACGAGAAAAAGTTTTTTTAAGTGATTTTTATCCTGCTTTCTGACGAGGTTTACAAGGCCGGTATGGTCGGCATGGCCGCTGAAGAGATCGGTTTGCCTGATGGTGGCGTAGACTGAAAGTTCCCTGTCGCGCAGGTGGATGAAAGGGTCGCCGCGGAGCAGGCGGTGGCCGAGGGTGCCTTTGGCGCTGTACCCGATGAAGAGAATGGTACAGTAGTAGTTCTGGACATTATAAAAGAGGTGGTCCTGGATCCTTCCCCCTTCGAGCATCCCGGCGGAAGAGACGATGATGCAGGGCTCGATATAATCGGAGAGTTCGCGGCTTTCTTTCATGTTCTGAACATAAAAGAGATTCTCAAACTCAAATTCGTCGCCCTTGCGGCGGTAAAATTCCTGTGCTTCATCGTTAAGCTGACTGTGGTATTTACGGAAGATCTCAGTGGCGTAGTTAGCCATAGGGCTGTCTACAAAGATCTTAACGGGGGGAAGAAGGCCGTCGCTGAAAATTTTGTTCAGGGAAAACACCAGGGCCTGCGTACGTCCGATACTGAAGGCCGGAATAATCAGTCGTCCGGGATTTTTGATGCAGGTTTCTTCAATGGTACGTGTTAATACCTGTTCAACGGTTTCCCCCGTGCTGTGGTAACGGCCGCCGTAGGTTGATTCGCAAACCAGGAAGTCTACCGGGGGAAGGTCTGCGGGGTCGGTAATTACCGGATAATTTTTTCTGCCGATGTCACCTGAAAAGGCGATCTTTCGCTCCATGCCATGTTCCCGTACGGTAAGCACTACTGAAGCAGCGCCCAGCAGATGACCTGCGGGAATCAGTTCGGCTTCTATATCGCCATTTAACCGGAAAGGCTTATTAAAGCCAATGGTAACAAAGCGTTCGGCGGTATCCATTACATGCTTTTGCAGAAACAGCGGGCGGCTGTTTTGATGATGCCGCTTTCGCCTGTGATTTTTGCGTTGTTTGCTCAGGAAAATATTCACTGAATCGAGCAGCAGCAGCTCTGTAAGATCTGCTGTGGGCGAAGTGCATAGGATCTGGCCCTCAAAGCCCTGCCGCAAAAGGGTGGGCAGGTTACCTGAATGATCGATATGGGCATGGGTGAGGATCACCACATCAATTCCCGCAGGATTGAAAGGGAAGAGCTCATTTTCTTCCAGCCTGGTTTCTTTCTCATAATCCAGTCCGCAATCGATGAGGATTTTATAATTATTGACTTCAAGAAGATGCATACTGCCAGTTACCTGGCGGGCAGCACCCCAAATAGTTAACTTCATGCTATAGATAGTTCAAATGATCTGCCGATCACAGATGAGTAACAGATTTGTAAAGGTATTAAAAATTTCAGGTAAAGGGGGTGTCTTACCCTGAATAGGCTATACAGATTAAGAGATTAATTTTAAATAGACTCCTATGTTTGATTTTCAAATATCAAGTAATAAATTTATTGACAATAAGTGAAGGAGCGTGAGAGCAGATAAAATCTATACACTGCAAGTTGTTAATTGCAATTAAGCTATGCAAGTGGTTTTTTATTTAATTTATAGTTCCGTTTTTTAGATGAAATATCTTTAAGCTTCGAACTGAAGCTGACTTAAATACCTGTACAGGCCTTCTTCATTTTTAATCAATTCTTCGTGCGTTCCTGATTCTATCACTTTTCCTTTTTCGAGCACGATTATTTTATCGGCTTCGCGGATCGTTGAAAGGCGGTGGGCGATAATGATGGAAGTACGGTTTTTCATTAATACTTCAAGGGCCTCCTGCACCAGGCGTTCTGATTCTGAATCGAGGGATGATGTAGCTTCGTCGAGTATAAGGATGGCAGGATCTTTAAGAAGGGCCCTGGCTATGGCAACGCGCTGGCGTTGTCCGCCAGAGAGTTTTACTCCTCTTTCGCCTACCATGGTTTGATAGCCTTCGGGGAGGTTTTTGATGAAGCTGCCGGCATTTGCTTTTTCCGCCGCCGCCATAATTTCGGCATCAGTAGCATCAAGTTTTCCGTAGGCGATATTTTCCCGGATCGTACCTCCGAAGAGCAATACGTCCTGCGGAACGATGGCTACCTGGTTACGGATATCGGTCAGCGGGTATTCGCCGGCGGGTTTGCCGTCGAAGAGGACATGCCCGTGCTGAGGGTCGTAAAAACGGAGAATGAGGGATGCAATGGTTGATTTTCCGGCACCGCTGGGCCCTACGATTGCTACTTTTTCGCCTGCTTTGGCTTCAAAAGAGAGATTCTGTAATACGGTAATTTCTTTACGTGAAGGATAAGAAAATCTGACATTGCTGAAAGCGAGGTTCCCTTTAATGATGTTTTTGGTTGCATTCTCGGAAGCGATAATAGAAACAGGCTCATTTTTTTCGCCCAGGATCTCTATTACCCTTTCGCTGGAACCCAGTGCTTTCTGCACGTTGGCGTAGAGCTCTGGGAAAGTACCCATGGCCGCGCCAACGAACATGGAATACAAGATGTACATGGTTAAATTTCCAACAGAAAGTTCCCCGCGCGAAACTAATATGGAACCATACCAGATTACGCCGATGATGGCGCCAAACAAACAAAATATGATAAACGAGGCAAATCCTCCGCGTAATGTGGCGCCCCGAAGAGCTATTTTAACTACCTCCCGTAAGCTTTTATCGTACCGGTTTGCCTCAAAAGATTCGTTTGAAAAGGCTTTTACATTGCTGATTCCCTGTAATGTTTCTTCCACTATGGTGTTTGACTCTGCGAGCTGATCCTGCGCCTGCCGGGCTATTTTACGGATTGATTTTCCGAAAAATACGGCTGCAATGATCAGTAAAGGCAAAATAGCCAGATTGAACAGGGTAAGTTTCTGAGAGACAACGATGAGAAAGGTTATTCCGCCGACCAGAAGGATGAGCTGCCTGATCATTTCTGCCAGGGTGGTGGTGAGGGTGTCCTGAATTTGCGAAAGGTCGGCTGAAAGCCGGCTGTTTAACTCACCAACTCTCCGGTTGGCAAAAAAGTTCATCGGCAGGGTGATCAATTTAAAGTAGGTATCTCTCCTGATATCAGCTATTGCTTTTTCTGCTACTTCTACAGAAAACCTGATCCTGAAGAAGGATACAAATGACTGAACGAACAGAATAGCAAAGGCTATGATGCCTATGGTATTGATGCTTGTTGGAATGATCCAATCCCTTGGTTCGCCCTTGGCCGAATCGATCATTGCACCGAGTAAAGCGGGGAACACAAGGCCGGTTGTGCTTGACAGAAACAAGAAAAATAAACCTGTAATAAACTTCCAGCGATAGGGCCGGATATATGAAAGTAGCTGGGAGGCTGTTTTTAAGGTTTGTTTATTTATTTTAGCTTTATTGAGTTCGTGTTCGGGGGTTGTTCCGCTGTTAAATCTGTTTCGGGCCATCTAATCCTTTTTGTTTATTGCGTTGCGCTATTACTGCCAAGATCAATTTTAATTGTTTTTAATGTGAAGACGATTGATCCTGTTGGATATTTTAAAAAAAGCATTAAGCTTTTATTCCTAAAGAAAAAAGCCCACAAAAATACCCTTTTTATTGCCCGACAGAAGTATTGCATCATCAATCACAAGTCATTTTTTATCTTATTTCGGGGGCCGGGAATCAGGCCAGGGCACGGTCAGACCGAAAGATTGGGAAGACTTACAGCCCCTGAAAGAAAAACTATTTTTTAATCATCGTTTTAAAAATGGCCGGGATTACAACAATAATTGGCTTAAGAAGTTATATTTCCTCTATTAAACGTTTTCAATAACAGAAGAGAGATTGATAAAGCGTAAGCACTCATGAACACCTTAAAATCAAATAAGGTGATGAGTAAATTACTTTTATGCGCAAAATCAATTATATATAAAGTAAATTTATCTAAGTTTGCAGGCAATAACCGGTATAACCGCCGGATCACTTATAAATCAGGAACGAAAGGTGAGACCCTATTTGTTGTTTTTGGATACTGAGGCTTCGGGTCTTCCGAAAAAGTGGAATGTTCCCTATTCTCAGGAGGGCAACTGGCCTTTTATAGTACAGGTTTCATGGATAGTTTGTACCGGCGACGGCAGGGAAGTGAAGCGAGAGGATCATTATATCTGCAATGACGACTTTAAATCAAGCCCGCCGGCTTTTAAGATCCACGGAATTACAGAAGATTTCAGGAAGAAGAACGGGGAGAAGCGTGAGGCGGTAATGGCGATGCTGGCTGCGGACCTCCATCATTATGAACCTCTTCTGGTAGGGCATTTTACGGAGCTTGACCTTCATATGATCGGTGTGGAATTTTACAGGACTGGTTTTGAAAATCCGGCATTGAACCTGCCGTCGTTCTGTACAATGCTGGCTACTACTCAGTTTGTAAGGAACCCGGAGGTAAAACACCTGCGGCTTGGAGAGCTGTATACCACGCTCTTTGGCAGGCGACTGGAAAACCAGCATAACTCGCTCGCGGATGCAAAGGCTACTGCCGACTGCTTTTTTGAGCTTTTAAAGAATGGCGATATTACAGAAGAAACAATTGAACGGCAACAGGATTCTTTGAGTAAAAAAGAATCTGGCTATCCGGGGTACGGAATTCCGGTTTTGATTGTATTTTTGCTTACTGTATTAATTGCCTTTCTGCTATGAATCGTGTAGAGTTTTTGAAAACCGTTATTCCTTTTAACCTGCTTCCTGAAAATATTCTTTCGGGTGTGGCCGACCTGCTGCATGAGGTAAGCTATGCGAAAGACACGGTGATCTACCGGCAGGAGAGTACCAAGATGAAAGGGGTAGATATGGTTGTTGACGGTGAGTATGAATCTTTCTTTTATGATACAGCCCAGAATAAACGCTTAATTGAAAAACACCATACAGGTTTTTGTTACGGGGGCATCTCTCTGCTTCTTAACCGCAAACGTTCGCTGAAAACGGTGATTGCGAAAAAGGGGACGGTGGTCTATTTTCTCCCCAGAAGAGATTTCCGCGGCCTCTGCAATGCTTATGACGATTTTTTTCATCACTTTACACACGACTTTGGGAAGCGGATGCTTAATGAGGAATTCGCTCATTTTGCCAAAAAGCCCACTTCTTTTGAGGAAAGCTATATTGCATCTGAACAGCTATACTCCAGGAAGATTGAAAGCATAGAATCGCGCGAGATCATTTACTGCAGGGGAAGCGCACCGGTTTATGAAGCGGCACAACTGATGGGTGTCCATAAAACGAGCTGCCTGATCGTTAAAAACGACGAGGAGAAGGTTATAGGCTTTGTTACCGACATTACCCTCAGGGATAAGGTACTGGCAAAACAGGCCGATGCTTCCATTCCTGTTGAAAGTATCCTGGATAACCCGGTGGTTACCATAAACAGCCAGGCATATGTTTATGAAGCGATCTTAATGATGTTCACAACAAAAACGCGTTACCTGCTGGTGGAGGATAACGGAACTTTAAAGGGCATTATCAGCCGGAATAAGTTGTTAAGTGAGCAGGCCCAATCGCCCCTGGTTTACATCCAGTCGGTTAAACTGGCTTTGTCTGTTGACGAATTGAAAAGCAAGTGGCAGCAGGTGCCGCAGATGATCACCCAACTGATCGGGCGAGGGGTAAATGCCGAGATCGTCAACCAGATCATTACCACGGTGGCCGACACCATTGCTCAGAAAGTAATTGAGAGCGTGATCGGAGAAATGGGCACGCCACCGGCTAAATTTGTTTTTATGGTGCTGGGGAGTGAGGGCCGTAAAGAGCAAACACTTAAAACCGATCAGGATAATGCCATTATCTACGAGGATAAAGCGAACGAGCACAGGGAGGAGGTGAGGGAGTATTTTCTGAAGTTTGCGGATACGGTATCCGAAAGGCTCGACTTTATCGGGTTTAGTTATTGCACGGGTGGCTTTATGGCTAAAAATCCAAACTGGACCCACTCCCTGTCGCACTGGAAACGTAATTATGAGAGCTGGATGCAGGAATCTGTTCCTGAAACGGTAATTAAGTTTTCTACTTTTTTCGACTGCCGCTATCTCTATGGCGAAATGTCGATCATGGAGGAATTATGGGAATTCCTGGATGAAAAGCTTCAGCATCCGATGGAAAAGCTTTTCTTTTATATGGCGAAGAATGCACTGCAATATCAGCCTCCCCTGACGTCGTTTTTTAAAAACATCCGCACCATCACCGTGGGCAGCCAGGAGGTTTTTGATATCAAGAAAGCAATGACACCGATTGTTGACCTGGTGAGGGTTTATTCTCTGAAAAACAGGATCTTTAAAACCAATACCGGGGAGCGGTTAAAGTCGCTCAGAGATAAGGGGATCTTTTCTGAAACGGAGTACCATGAACTGAACCAGTCGTACTATTACCTTATGGCCATGAGGCTGAGGAAACAGGCGGGCCAGATCATTCATGATAAAACCGAACCTGATAATTATGTAGACCCTACCAGCCTTACCAAGATCGAGCAGGTAACACTGAAGGAGATCTTTAAAACAATAGAGGATTTCCAGTCGCGCATAAAACTTCAGTATACGAACAGCCTTTTCGGGTAGCTCCTCTCTGGCAAAAAATTGATTTTGAACGGAAAAAGGACTTTTATACCTTTGGCATCTAATTATATTTCTTATGGAAAAAAACTGGTGGAAGATACTTGCCTCAGTTCTTGTTCTTTATTCAATAATAGCCGGCTTTCTGGGAGAAGTGCCTCATCTGCCTATTCTTCATGAAAGTATCCGTAACCTGTATTTCCATGTACCTATGTGGTTTACCATGATCATCCTGTATCTTGTTTCGGTAATATACAGTATCAAATACCTGGGTTCCAATAACGAAAATCACGACCTTCTGGCCGTTGAGTGTGTGAATGCGGGCATAATCTTTGGCTTCCTCGGTTTAGCAACCGGAATGATCTGGGGCAATTTTACGTGGGGCTCGCCCTGGCCTAATGATCCGAAGATGAACAGCGCCGCTATTGCCACCCTGATGTACCTGGCTTATATTATCCTGCGGAACTCGCTGGAGGAAGAACAGAAGCGTGCACGCATCTCTGCGGTCTACAATATCTTTGCCTTCCCGGTGATGATCGTCCTCCTCTTCATCCTGCCGCGGATGACTGATTCATTGCACCCGGGCAACGGTGGAAATCCCGGTTTCAGTTCGTACGATCTTGACAAAAATATGAGAATGGTCTTTTATCCGGCCTGTATCGGGTGGATCCTGATGGGTGTGTGGATTGCTACCATCCGCTTCCGGATCAGGAAGCTGGAAAATAAACAACATTATTAAAAGCATATGAAAGGATTTTTTGTTACTCTGTTATTATTGATTTTTGCCGCTTCAACAAGGGCGCAATCTGTAGAAATGGCCGATACGTTAAGGGGATCAGGGAAAATTTATGTTGTTGTGGCTGTGATCAGTGTAATTCTGATTGCCCTCATCCTGTATCTCTTCAGCATCGACCGGCGTGTAAAGAAAATGGAAAAACGAGATTAATTATAAACTTTAACTATATGGCAGATACTGCAAATACCAGTTTTTTTAATGATGTCTGTGCGTTTTTTGACCATGCAGCGCAATTTACAAAACACCCTGCAGGTTTACTCGACCAGATCAAGGCGTGTAACAGCGTTTACCGCTTCCGCTTCCCGATCCGTAAAACCGACGGGGGCGTAGAGGTGATTGATGCCTGGAGGGTAGAACATTCGCACCATATGTCGCCCACCAAAGGAGGCATCAGGTACAGCGAGATGGTCAATGAGGATGAGGTGATGGCCCTTGCTGCGCTGATGACCTATAAATGCGCCATTGTAAATGTTCCTTTTGGCGGTGCCAAAGGGGGGATAAAGATCAATACCAGGAGTTATACTATTGCGGAACTTGAAAATATCACCCGCCGCTATACGGTGGAACTGGTGAAGAAGAATTTTATTGGTCCTGCTATTGACGTTCCGGCGCCCGACTATGGTTCGGGAGAGCGGGAAATGAGCTGGATTGCCGATACATACTATACCATGAACCCGGGTCAGTTAGATGCTATGGGTTGTGTTACCGGGAAACCTATTGCCCTGCACGGCATACACGGCCGCCGCGAAGCAACGGGAAGGGGAGTGGCCATTGCGATCCGCGAATGTGTGGGTGTGGCAGAAGATATGAAAGAGCTGGGCCTTTCGCCTGGTATTGCCGGTAAAAGGGTGATTGTTCAGGGACTTGGGAATGTGGGATACCATACGGCGAAGTTCCTGTCTGAACTGGGTGCCGTGCTTGTTGGATTATGCGAATATGAGGGGGCTGTTTACAACAGCAACGGGCTTGACCTGGAAGAAGTTGTAGCCCATCGTAAGGATACAGGCTCTGTATTAGGCTTTAAAGGTGCGGAAAGTGAGTTTAAAAACTCTGCTGACGGTCTTGAGCAGGAGTGTGATATCCTGGTTCCGGCAGCGCTGGAAAATCAGATCACTGCTGCAAATATCGGCAGGATAAAGGCAAAGATCATAGCCGAAGCTGCCAACGGGCCCACTTCTCCTGAGGCTGCTGCTGTTTTTGGTGAGAGAGGCGGTATTATTATTCCTGATATGTATTGCAATGCGGGAGGGGTAACCGTCTCTTATTTTGAATGGCTGAAAAACCTTTCGCATGTGGCTTTCGGCAGAATGGACAAACGTTACGAGGAGAACGCAAATCTTAACCTGGTTACCATGGTTGAGAGAATGACGGGAGCGAGCCTTGCACCTGAGCAGAGAAGCCTGATCATTAAAGGCGCTTCTGAACTGGAACTGGTTAATTCGGGACTTGAGGACACGATGGTCCGTTCGTATCATGAGATCCGCGATATAAAGGTTAAGAACAATCATATTACCAGCCTGCGTACTGCGGCTTTTGTGGGTGCTATCGAAAAAGTGGCCGTATCGTATATGAATATGGGGATCTGGCCTTAACCGGCCGGTACCGGCAATGAAATAAATAATAAAGAGGCTGATCTTGATTTATGACAGAGCCTCCTCTCTATTATTTATTTCATTGCTGTATTGTAAAATTATTATGAACATGCCGCGTTCCGGTAAGATAGACGTTCAATATGTTCGTACTAATCAATCGTGTTTTGTAATTTTGCTGCGGAAATCCCCCGGGGTATAAAGTTAAGATTCAATGAAGAAAAGCTCTATTATAGGAATTGTGATCATTGCTATAGCCATTGGTGTAATAATCAGTACCTATGCTGATTCGAGTACCTATGGATCATTCGCGGAGGCAAAGGTATCTAAAACCGACCTGCACATTGTCGGGCAGCTTAACAAGCAGAAAGAACTGGTCTATAACCCGCAGGTGGATGCCAACTACTTTGCTTTTTATATGCGGGATAAAAAAGGAACCGAATGCAGGGTGGTTTTCAGCGGCTCCAAGCCGCAGGATTTTGAACGTTCTGAAGAAATAGTGCTTACCGGAAAAATGGTGGGAGACGAGTTTCATGCTTCAAAGATCCTGATGAAATGTCCTTCCAAATACAACAAAGATAAGGTTGAGGTACAGGCTGTACCTGCAACAGCTTCTTTAAACAGATAAAATTCTTAAATGGAGATACAATTTGCAGGCGAACACCTGCTTCCGGGTAAACTCGGTCAGTTCTTTATTATACTGTCTTTCGGTACAGCGCTTCTTTCGGCTGTTTCTTACTATTTTGCTACCATAAAAGATACCCGGGATGATTCGTGGAAGCGGATCGCACGCTTTTCTACCCGGCTTAACCTGGCCGCCGTAGTGGGTGTGGGCGTATGCCTGTTTTACATTATCTATAATCATTTATTTGAATATCATTATGCCTGGGCGCATTCTTCGCGTTCGCTGCCGGTATATTATATTGTTTCTTGCTTCTGGGAAGGGCAGGAGGGCAGCTTCTGGCTCTGGATGTTCTGGCAGGGAGTTCTGGCAAATATCCTGATCCGGAAAGCGAAAAGCTGGGAAAATTCCGTGATGACCATCGTGATGCTTTCACAGGTCTTTCTCGGATCCATGCTTCTGGGAGTTGAAATTCTGGGATCGAGGATAGGCAGTTCGCCCTTTATTCTTTTGCGGAATGCGGTTGAGGGGCCGATATTTTCGCGCCCGGATTATCTTACCATGATCCAGGACGGAAACGGCCTGAACCCTTTACTGCAGAATTACTGGATGGTGATCCATCCTCCTACTTTATTCCTCGGCTTTGCTTCCATGATCGTTCCTTTTGCCTATGCTATTGCGGGTTTATGGGAAAAACGCTATAAAGAATGGCCGTCAACGGCCCTTCCCTGGGCTTTGTTTGCGGTGATGATCCTTGGGGGAGGTGTTATTATGGGTTCTTTCTGGGCCTACGAGGCGCTTAACTTCGGCGGCTTCTGGGCCTGGGACCCGGTAGAGAATGCTTCTATTATTCCATGGCTCACGCTTATTGCGGCTGTTCACGTTATACTGGCCTATAAAAGTTCGGGGCATTCGTATTTTACGGCGACTTTCCTGGTGCTGATCAGCTTTGTTCTCGTTTTATATGCCTCATTCTTAACCAGAAGCGGTATTCTGGGTGAAACTTCGGTTCATGCGTTTACTGATCTCGGCATGTTTGGTCAGCTGGTAATTTATCTTGTGTTCTTTACCTTGTTAGCGGTTGTGCTGCTGGCAGTAAGATGGAAAGAACTACCCATTACACAGAAGGATGAGGAAACGTATTCACGCGAGTTCTGGCTGTTTATCGGAGCGTTGATTTTAACCGTTTCGTGTATCCAGGTAATTGCCACTACTTCTATCCCGGTATTTAATGCGGCTTTCGGAACAAAAGTAGCTCCCCCGACAGATGTAATCCAGCATTATAATAAATGGCAGGTGCCGTTTGCCGTAGTGGTGGCCCTCATTTCAGGCTTCTCGCAATTCCTTAAATACCGGAACACCGACGCCCGCAGGTTTTATAAGGCCCTCGGCGTTTCTATACTGGCAGCGGCTGTGGTAACTGCGGGCTTTGTGCTGCTGACAGGGGTGTATACCAACCTGATGTATATCGTCCTTACTTTTGCTGCTATATTTTCCATTGTGTGTAACGCACAAATACTGGCTGAGGCACTGAAGGGAAAATGGAAACTGGCGGGTTCTTCAGTAGCTCATATTGGTTTTGCTCTGCTGCTGGCAGGTGCCCTGGTTGCTGCTGCCAAAAATAAAGTGGTTTCGGTGAACAGCTCGGGCGTTATTCCTGTTGCTGATTTCGCAAAGGCGGATAAACCGGGCGACAACTTAATGCTTTACCAGAATGAACCGGTGAGGATGGAAGGTTTTACTATTACTTATCTGAGCGATACTACGATAGGTCCCAATACTTTTTATAAAATCAATTATAAACAGCAGGAGGCCGGTACCGGGAAAATAAAAGAGGAATTTAACCTGTATCCGAATGCGCAGCAGAACCCGAAAATGGGACTGGTTGCTTCTCCGGATACGAAAC
This sequence comes from Sphingobacteriales bacterium, assembly GCA_015654985.1. Classification (GTDB taxonomy): domain Bacteria; phylum Bacteroidota; class Bacteroidia; order Sphingobacteriales; family Sphingobacteriaceae; genus Arcticibacter. Next base: position 11,723 of record JAATFW010000232.1, read on the forward strand.
ATTATTTTACCTACGATATCTATACGCATATTACTGCTGCCCCGCAGCTTGCACAGCCGGGGCCGGAAGCGATGTCTCACGGAGACGCCGGTGATGAGGGGCATGCTGCGGATGAGAATTATGATAAACCTTCTGTCCATGAGGTTTCGGCGGGTGATACCGTGCCTATCAGCAATGGTTATATTCTTGTAAAAGGGATGAACAGGAGCGCTACCATCGCTAAAATACCCCTGGCTAAAGGCGATGTGGCGGTAGCTTTGCAGCTTGAAGTTGTTTCGGGCGGCAAATCTTATCCTGCTGAACCGCTGTTCCTGATAAAGGGCGGCAATAAGTTCGACTTTGCTAAAGTGCTTGAAAATCCTGCCCTTAAATTAAGGTTCTCTAATATCTATCCGCAGAAGAATAAGCTGGAACTGATGGTATACGAGAGACCTCCCGCTCCGAAAAAATGGGTGGTGATGAAGGCAATCAGGTTCCCTTATATTAACCTGTTCTGGGGCGGCACTATTATAATGGTAGCCGGCCTGTTACTTTCGATCTTCAGGAGGAGTAAAGAAATTAAAACGGTCTGATCAATGAAGGTTGTTCTGATTGGCAGCGGAAATGTGGCTACTCATCTGGGGGCGGCCTTAAAGGCTGCAGGACATGAGATCGTGCAGGTGTGGAGCCGAACAGCGGCCCATGCTGTTATCCTTGCAGAAAAGCTTTCTGCTGAGCCTGCCGGGGGGGATACAGGAAGCCTAAGTGATGCCGGGGAGATTTACATTCTTGCGGTTAGCGATGATGCTATTCCGGCTATGGCTGCCCGGTTTCCATATAACGGCAGATTGCTGGTGCATACATCAGGTACTGCAGATTTGAATGTACTGGAAGAGGCTTCGTCTGTTACCGGTGTTTTTTATCCTCTTCAAACGTTCTCTAAACAGAAGGCGGTGAATTTTAAGGATATTCCGCTTGCTGTGGAAGGGAATTCAACTGCGGTATCTGATCTTCTTCTTTCTTTGGCATCGGGCATTTCCGATCATGCCGTGCTGATGGATTCTGAAAAGAGAAGAGCGCTGCACCTGGCTGCTGTGTTTGCCTGTAATTTCAGTAACCATTTGTATGCAGTTGCAGAACAGATCTTAAAAGATTACGGCCTTAAGTTTGATTTGATCAGGCCGCTGATTACCGAAACTGCGGAAAAGATCCAATCCTTTTCTCCTGCTGAGGTGCAAACCGGGCCGGCTGTCCGTAATGACCGGGCTACGATAGATAAACATTTAAAATTGCTTGCGGGTAACCCGGACTTGTGTATATTGTACGAAAAACTGAGTCAGAATATCCTGGACTTTCATAAAAAGCCGTAGATGTTCATCATATTCCATATATAAAAATATGTTTCTTAATAAACTAAAACACATAAAAGCATTTGTTTTCGATATAGACGGAGTGCTTACCGATGGCACTGTTCACGTAACAGAAACAGGCGAACAATTGCGGCGTTTCCATGTGAGGGATGGTTATGCAATGCAAAGGGCTGTAAAGAACGGATATCTTATCTGCGTGATCTCGGGCGGTAAATCTTCCAGTGTGAATGTGCGCTTAAATGGCCTTGGAGTTACAGAGGTCCATCTGGGGATCGACAAAAAACTGGATGTATACCATGAATTTATTAAGCAGCATGCCCTTTCTTCTGAACAGGTGATGTATATGGGTGATGATATTCCAGATCTGCCTCCTATGAGGGAAGCGGGCCTGCCTGTTTGCCCGGCAGACGCAGCGGAGGAAGTGAAAGCGCTGAGCGCTTATATTTCGGAAAAAGAGGGAGGCACAGGGTGTGTAAGGGATGTTGTTGAAAAGGTTCTGAAGGTTCAGGGAAAATGGTATGATCCTGATCCTACGGCTAAAGACGATTCGATCACTTCTGCCTAAATTCACCGGCATCTTTCTTAATTATAAAAAATGGTAAATCAATTCGCCCAAATTATACTTGCATCGAAATCTCCGAGAAGACAAGAGCTTCTCAGACTGATGAATATTGACTTCAGGGTTGTTTTAAAGGAAGTGGATGAATCGTATCCTCAGGGATTAACGCCTGCTGAAGTAGCTGTTTATATTGCTGAGAAAAAAGCAGCGGCCTTTACCGAATCGCTTGCCGGCAACGAAATTGTTCTGACTGCCGATACGATCGTATGCATTGACAACCAGATCCTTGGTAAACCTGAAGATGGAGAACATGCCTTTGAAATGCTTTCGCTTTTATCGGGAAGGAAGCATGAGGTGATTACCGGTGTCGCCCTGCGGAATAACCACTCCCGGCAATCTTTCTATGATGTTTCGGAGGTGTATTTCAGAAATATGAGCAGCAATGAGCTCTGGTATTATATAAATACCTGCAAACCTTTTGATAAAGCAGGCGCTTATGGGATCCAGGAATGGATAGGGCTTACCGGCATTGAAAAGATCAACGGTTCGTATACTAATGTGATGGGGCTACCTACTCATGTGCTTTATGATAAATTATTGGAGATGAATTGGTTGAAGGTTGCGGGTTGAAGGTTGCGGGTTGA
>JAATFW010000205.1 GCA_015654985.1 Sphingobacteriales bacterium
CGAAAGATAAGCGCACCGCAATGGTACTTAATTACGATAGAAAAAGCCTGCAAAAGAAGACGAAAGATGACTTAAGGATGGTTGTATTATCGCGCTACCCTGCGACAAACCTTGGCAAAAAGAACGCGTCTGTTTCTTATTGCTCTGAGCCAGATGTGGAATATAATGGGGTTCCGGCGGGTTTGGCAGACGATTGCAGTGTAACGTTTTATGTTATAACGTATAGAGACACGGATGGTTGTGCATGGCTAATATCATGGAATTACATGTCGCATACTTGTCCGGGTGGATCTGGCAACGGATCGGCGACCGCCGGATCGGGGGGTGGCAGTGGGTCAGGCAGCGGTGGTTGGAATAACGGCGGGCCCCCTTATGGTGGTGGTGGTAGTGAAGGTAACACCGCCAGTGCCTTAGCAGAATTTAATCGAAAAATTGATGCTGCTAAGCTATTGGATTGTATGAAAAGCGTATTAAATAGGATACAAGGCCTTTCTGGAAATACTGTGGCTAATATTATTAATGACTTTTCAGGTGATATCCCTGGATATAACTGGGAATTATCCATGCGACGTGACAGTATTGGCGTGTTCGGTTTAACGTCTCCGGAATATAATGCATCGACTGGTACAGTAACAACCTTTATGAACTCTAACGAAGATGTTATTCGAAATGCTTCTGATTTAGCTATTGCTAAAACGCTTATCCACGAATCAGTGCATGCCTATTTAACTGTTGAACTTTCAAGAGATTTCGATACCGCAAAAAAAACGTATCCCGAACTAATTGGTTTCTGGGGGATAAAAAAGAATCAAAACGCGGCTCAACATGAGTTGTTTGTAAAGGATTTTGCAGACGATATTGCAAAAACATTAAAATTATATGGTGAAAGCCGTGGGTATAATTTACCCGACCAGTTTTATAGTGATATGTCATGGGGGGCGTTGACTGAAACCGAGGCTTTCAAGAAACTTAGTGTTGAGGATCAAACTCGAATAAGAAATGTAACAAAAGCCGAACAGTTTAAAATAGAATCTAATGGAATTACTCAAAAGGGAACCGACGCAAGTTGTTAATATAATATTCTTATCGATCTTAATAATTTTTACCTGCTCATGTGCTTTGGTGAAAAACAACAAGGATACGGACGACCAATCCGATGTTTGGTATAACAATTGCGCTGGTTATACTTTGAATTATACCAATAAAGTGAACGAAGAGCGGGACAGCGTTACGATTTATGGTAAGGTGAGGTTCTGTTCTTCAAATAAAGTGATTCACGAAGCCGAAATTAGCTTTTATGGGACTAACGACTCCGTAAAGTTTCGCACAAAAACAGATGATAAAGGATATTATGAAATTAAGGTCACAAAAGGCCACTATCGTCGAATACGAGTCGATTGTTCGAGAGGTGGGCTAACTATACCCGAGGTTAACTTAGGTATGGTGGGCGACGCGGGAGGCGCTATGAATATCGATATGCGGCTATTGCGCCAATATATGTTAATTCAGTCAATTCCTCTAACAAGAAAAGACATCAGGCAGATCAAAAAAAAACCGGAAGCAAAATAAAGATTAATGGCGATTCCGGCCCTTGATCCTGATGACTGCTGTAGAGGGATTAAGGTTCCCAGCGAATTTCATAATGTTTTGGAAATAACAGGCCGTAAATAAAAAGCAATGTTTAAAATGAAGAAACAATACCTCGTCAAAATCTCCTCTGACGGCAGAGCTGACCGGTTTACACTCCAAAAAACTTAAAATAGGCTATCTTTGCTTAACAATTATTCTTTTATATATGTCGCGTCTGATAGCTTTTGATTATGGAACCAAACGGATTGGCATAGCTGTTACTGACCCTCTGCAGATCATTGCTACGGGGCTTACTACGGTTCATCCTAAAGACATTGTTGAGTTTCTGAAAAAATACCTGCAGACAGAGCAGGCAGAACGCTTTATTGTTGGAGAGCCAAAACAAATGGACGGAACAGCCTCACAATCGGCTCCGCATGTAAAAGGTTTTATCACCTTATTAAAAAAAAACTTCCCCGGTATCCCGATCGAAACCATTGATGAACGGTTCACATCAAAGATGGCGTCGGCGGCTATCGCCTTAAGCGGTCTCAAGAAAGCCGACAGGCAGAAAAAAGAATTGATTGATACGGTATCAGCCACGATAATTCTGCAGTCGTATATGGAGAAGAGAAGCTTCGGCAGCCAAAGCTTCCCCGGTAAATTAGATAAACAAAAAAAGGGGCTTTAGCTAACATCCATCCATATACCTGACAATCTTCTGTTTATCTTATAAAATTTGCATAAAAATATAAATTCATATATTTGCAGCCATGGAGCTGCTTACCGACGAACTGCAGACCTATCTGGAGCAACACTGCGAACAGGAACCAGAGTTGCTCAGATACATAAGTCGTGAGACGCATTTACGGGTGCCTATGGCCCGGATGCTTTCAGGTCATTACCAGGGTCGTGTCCTGAGTTTTTTAAGCAAAATAATATCGCCTCACCGGATTCTTGAAATAGGAACATTCACCGGGTATGCTACAATGTGCCTGGCGGAAGGCCTGGCAGAAGATGGAATGATCGATACGATTGACATTAACGAAGAACTTGAAGAACGCGTCAGGGAATACTTCAGAGGATCGCCTTTTAACAGTAAGATCAGGTATCGTATAGGGAACGCGGTATCCATCATTCCTGAATTAAGCGGGCTCTACGATATTGTTTTTATAGACGCTGATAAAAAAAATAATGAAACCTATTATGATCTGATATTTGATAAAGTAAAGACCGGCGGTCTTATTATCGTTGATAATGTTCTCTGGTCCGGAAAGATCGTCTCCGGAGCAGGCGATAAAGACACCCAAAATATCCGCAGCTTTAATGAAAAAATAAAGAATGACCATCGGGTTGAAAAACTGATACTTCCGGTACGCGATGGTCTGTTAATAATCCGTAAACTGTAATACTATGCTTAAAAAATTAATTTACATTAGCCTTATAGTTTTATTGGCCGGTACCGTATCCGCCCAGTCTCCCGCAAATGATTATATCGAAACCTATAAAGAGGCGGCGATAAGTACGATGAATCAGCACGGCATCCCTGCAAGCATTGTTCTTGGCATTGCCATCCACGAATCGGCAAGCGGCACCAGCAAGATTGCCCGTTACCTTAATAACCATTTCGGGCTTAAGGGTAAAGGCGGCCCTAAAAAGATCCGGTCGTCTTATAAGGGCTACGAAAATGTAGAATCGTGTTATAATGACTTTGTCAATTATCTCCAGGCACATTTCACCGGCCTGTTTACAAAATATACTCCTGCTGATTACAGAGGCTGGGCACTAGGCATACAAAGGGGCGGTTATGCCCATAGCAAAACCTGGGCCAGCCAGGTGATGGCAATTATAAAAAAATACCGTTTATATGAATTGGATTCTACCGCAAACAATTATATCGCAAATACGGTATATAAGCCAGTTTTGTTAAGTGAAGCCAGCAATCCGGTGGTTTATCTGGTAAAGAAGGGCGATACATTACTTGAAATAGCCGAACGCTTCAACACTACTGTACGGGAAATAAAAACGAGAAACAGCCTTACAAATAGTCTGCTAAAAATCGGACAGGAGTTGTATTTAGAATAAAGAATGAATAAATATTTACTGGTTGTCTGCGCCGCCCTTTTTGTGTCGTGCAGCAGCAAAAAGAATCTGGTAAAAGTTAACAGGCCGGTACAAAAGCCCGATAAGATAATTTCTGATGATAAACTGGTAAAAGTATACTCTACCAATGGCTACATAGAACGTTTTAAAACGATAGCAATAGAAGAAATGAATAAAAGCGGCATCCCCGCAAGTATTACACTTGCTCAGGGTATGCTTGAATCGGCTAATGGAAACAGTTCTCTGGCAAGAGAAGCTAATAATCATTTTGGAATTAAATGCCATGCCGGATGGACCGGTAAAACTGTTGCCATGGATGACGATGCGCCCGGAGAATGTTTCCGCTTTTATAATTCAGCCGAAGATTCTTACAGGGACCATACGGAATTTTTAAAACGTCAGCGCTATGCGTTTCTTTTTGAGCTCAACCGCACTGATTACAAGGGTTGGGCTAACGGTTTAAAACAGGCGGGATATGCTACTAACCCAAAATACCCGGAATTACTTATTGGTTTGATCGACCGCTACGGGCTGGACCGCTTTGACAGAGGAGAGACCGTTATAGCTAAAGCTGAACGGGAGGAACGGGTACAGGAACAAATTCAGATAAAGGAAAGTCAGCCTGATATTGCAAAAGCTGAACCTGCCAAAGCCCCCTTAACCATGAAAATCTATGAGGTCATACCGGGAGATACTCTCTTTTCTATTGGCCGGAAGTTTGGATTGACAATAGATGATATTAAAATAATAAATTCGCTTCAGGGGGACGACCTCAAACCGGGACAATTATTACTTGTTTCAAAATAGGTTAATAATTGTTAAATATGTCCTGTTTTGTTTGCTAATATTTAGATTTACCCTGCTTGAGACTATTATTTATCTTTATCGTTCTACAGGGCTTCTTTATCAAAGCCAGGGGGCAGGATCATCCTGTTGAGGGGATTGTATTTGACAGGGACAGCAAACAGCGTATATCAAGGGTTTATATTTATAACCTTAGAACACATAAGGGCTTTTATAATAACACAAAGGGCGAATTTACAACTACTGCGGCGGCCGGCGACACATTAGTTGCTGCCGTTCATAACTACCTGGTAGATACCCTGACCATTCACTCACAGAAAACAGTGCTGTTCTATTTAAAACGAAACAGTATTCTGCTGAAGGAAGTAACCGTAACCGACAGCGCAAAGACTCCCCGCGATCGTCTGAGACAAATTAAAAAGGAATATAAGGACATCTACCGCAGGGGAGACCCCCAGGATCTTCTGAATGTAGGCGGAAGCAACAGCCTGGGCGGAGCAGGCCTGGGGATCGATGCCCTGTACAGCCTGCTGAGCAAAGAAGGGAAAAATGCACGGTATCTTCAGGAGATCATTGAAAGAGACTATAAGGAGATGATCATTAATTACCGCTATACCAAAAGCCTGGTCGGGGGAGTTACAGGGCTCTCGGGAGATGACCTGGTTGATTTCATGCAGCAATACCGGCCATCCTATTATTTTATTCTTGATGCCAGCGATTATGCCCTGCTAAGCTTTATTAAAGACAGTTTTAAACAATATCAGAAAGATCCTTCTGCTAACCGGCTTCCACCTCTCACCCCTGATAAGAAATGAGAGACCAGCCCTGTATTACGCGTTCTATTTTTACCTGCTGATGGAATGTCTTTATCTTTATAACTGCTATTTTATCAAAAGATGTTTTTATCCTATCTCTTTTTTTCTTTATTTTGTTAGCGATATGTTGAAAAGGCTGTTGCTCCCCGTACTTTTATTGTTATCTTTCAGTGCGCTTTGCCAGGATATCAAAGTTGATAGTTCCCAGTTAACCGACTTAATAGAGTATCCTAAAAAAAGTACCTTACCCGTCAGGAGGCCGGTGCTCCAGCTCCAGCCTGTTCAGATCCCTGAATCAGAATTAAACCTGAAAGTGAATTACTGGCGCAACTGGGTTTCCTTCGGCATCAATATGAACCAGGCCTCCTTTAGTGATAACTGGAGCGGAGGAGGAGTTAATTCGCTTGCTATCGGAACAACGTTTAATTACAAAACCGATTATACCAGGGGGGATAAGAATTATGTTTCTGAAGTTATTCTCCAGTACGGTAAAATAAAAAACAAGGGGCAGCTTCAACGAAAAAGTACCGACCGCATTTACTGGGATAATAAAGTTTCGCTGAAACTCTCGCAAAGCTGGAATTTCTTCGGATCTCTCAACTTCGAGTCGCAGTTTGACAAGGGGTTCTCCTACAGTAAAGAAACCCGGGAGGATGTAACAGTAGAAATTGCGACTCCCATATCGAAGTTTATGTCTCCCGGATATTTAACCGAATCGATGGGGGTAGAGTTTAAGCCCGACAAATATTTCTGGCTCCGGATAGGTACCGGAACAGCGAGACAAACATTTGTGCTCGACAGGAATCTATATAAAAAAACCAACAACATTAAAAACTATGGGGTTGATACGGGCAAGGTATTCCGCAATGAACTGGCCTTCCAGCTTGTCAGCAGCTATGAAAGAGACATCATGCATAATGTTTCGCTGAAGAGCAGGTATACTATGTTTGCAAATTATGAAAAGCTCAGAAGTATAGATCAAAGGGTTGACATCAGCCTGGTGGCAAAAGTAAACAGACTGGTTAATGTATCATTCACCGGCGTCGGACTTTATGACGACGATTCCAGAGATGAGATTCAGGCAAGTCAAACGCTGGCGCTGGGACTTTTATATAAATTTCCCAATTAGCTGATTTGTAACATATATTATCACCCAAAGCGCAAACCGGCGGCCTGCATCAAAAAATTTCCTTAACTTTGCAGCCCTTATAAAGTTGATTGAAAGATGTTTGAAAACTTACAGGATAAACTTGACCGGGCCTTTAAAGTACTGAAAGGCCAGGGAACAATTACCGAAATAAACGTGGCTGAAACCATGAAGGAGATTCGTAAAGCCCTTCTTGATGCCGACGTAAACTATAAAACAGCCAAGACATTTACTGATGATGTAAAGATAAAGGCACTGGGTCAGAATGTATTAACATCTGTATCTCCCGGACAGTTGCTCACCAAGGTTATGAACGATGAGCTTGCTGAGCTGATGGGTGGCTCGGTAACAGAACTCGATCTTTCTGCCAATCCTGCAATAATTCTTATAGCAGGGCTTAACGGTGCCGGTAAGACCACTTTTTCGGGCAAGCTGGCCAACTTTCTTAAAACAAAAAAAGGTAAAAAACCGCTTTTGATAGCCTGCGACGTTTATCGTCCGGCAGCAATAGACCAGCTCCAGGTATTAGGTCAGCAAACAGAAATTCCTGTATATGCTAATCTTCAGTCAAAAGATCCTGTAGAGATCGCCAGAGAAGGTATAGCCGAAGCAAAAAGAAATGGAAATAATGTCGTTATTGTGGATACCGCAGGACGGCTGGCCATTGATGAGGGAATGATGAATGAAATTGCTGCAGTGAAGGCAAGCATCAATCCTCATGAGATCCTCTTTGTAGTAGATGCAATGACCGGTCAGGATGCGGTTAATACAGCAAAAGCATTTAACGACAGGCTTGACTTCTCAGGAGTTGTACTTACGAAACTGGATGGTGATACCCGGGGCGGGGCTGCCCTTTCCATCAAATCGGTGGTGAACAAGCCGATCAAATTTATCGGTACCGGCGAAAAGATGGAAGCTCTCGACGTATTCTATCCCGATCGTATGGCATCCCGTATTCTGGGAATGGGCGATGTTGTTTCTCTTGTTGAACGTGCACAGCAGCAGTTCGATGAAAAGCAGGCAGCGGAGCTTCAGAAAAAGATCCGGAAAAATAAATTCGACTTTAATGACTTCATCGGGCAGATCCAGCAGATAAAGAAGATGGGGAATATGAAAGATCTGATGGGGATGATCCCGGGCGTAGGTAAAGCCATTAAAGACGTTGACATAGACGATAATGCGTTTAAGCCAATTGAAGCCATTATTCAGTCTATGACTCCCTTTGAGCGGGAGAATCCCGATTCAATCAATCAGAACCGTCGTACACGTATAGCCAAAGGCTCCGGAACAAATCTTCAGGAGGTCAATAAACTCATCAAACAGTTTGAAGACATGAGGAAGGTGATGAAACAGTTCAGCAATCCTGCCGCTATGGCCAAAATGATGCGCGGAATGCCTAAAGCTCCTCCGGGAAGATTATAAAGAAATTTGGTAAACGTGGCTGTCTGTTATTCAGGCAGTCCCGTTTCTGTTAAAGATCCGGCTTAAACCCTTACAGTAATCCGGTTAAATTTTCCAACCGCATGCCTCTCGACCCTTTCACCAGTATAACGGCATCCCGTACAGGCAACCTTTTTATTCCTTCAAATGCATCTTCAGTTGTCCTGTAAAAACGTGCACCCCGGGTATCCTGAAGGCGATAGAACTCCTCTCCTACAAATATCCGCTCAACGGCTTCTGTCGCCATCGCTTTTTCCATAACTGCGCGGTGCTCCTGTGCAGCATCGCTGCCCAGCTCAAACATATCGCCCAGGATCATCGCTTTTTTATCAGAAGAAATAGCAGCCAGGTTATCGAGTGCAACAGCCATACTGCTGGGATTCGCATTATAGAAATCGCAAATCAAGGTATTACGGCCTGTCTGTATAATTTGCGAGCGGTTATTACCCGGGATATACAGGTTTAGCCCTTTGTTTATTTCTTCTGCATTTAATCTAAAATGTAAACCAACAGCAACGGCAGCAGTAATATTTTCAAGATTATAAGTACCAGTAAGATTGGTTTTTACTCTCTGAACTCCTTCCCCTGAAATCCAGTCTACCGTCAGAAAAGGATTGTTTTCCACTATCCGGCCCTCCGCATAACTGCCCTCAACACTTCCGTAACCAATTACATTGGGAGTACCGGGATCTTCCCCGTACATTTTTACCAGATTTTCATTATCCAGATTAATAAAGACCGTACCCCCGGTTTCTTTAAGAAAATCATATAGTTCTCCCTTGGCTTTTTTTACACCCTCAAAACTGCCAAAACCTTCTAAATGGGCCTTCCCTACGTTAGTTATAAGGCCATGAGTAGGCCGGGCAATGCTGCAGAGCAGTTCGATTTCTTTTAAATGATTTGCCCCCATTTCAATAATTGCAAGTTCAATATCTTCCCTTATGGCCAGCAAGGTAAGGGGCACGCCGATATGGTTATTTAGATTGCCTGAAGTAGCATAGGTATTAAACTTCTGCGAAAGTACCGATCTCAGCAGCTCTTTGGTTGTTGTTTTACCATTGGTACCGGTAATGCCGATCACAGGAATTGATAATTGTTCACGGTGATAGCGCGCCAGTTCCTGCAATGTTTGCAGTACATTCCCAACAACGATGTATTGCTCGTTTTCTTTAAAAGCGGCATTATCAATTACCGCAAAAGAAGCGCCTCTTTCCAGGGCTGTTTGTGCGAATGCATTACCGTCAAAAGATTCTCCTTTAAGTGCAAAAAATATACATCCCGGAGTAATTTTACGGGTATCGGTACAAACAACCGGGTGCCC